>JANXXK010000266.1 GCA_025350685.1 Alphaproteobacteria bacterium
TTACGACTGCTACAATGAGATGGAGTTCGACGTCCCGCTGGGCGTCCACGGCGATTGCTACGATCGCTACCTCTGCCGCATGGAAGAGATGCGCCAGTCCACGAAGATCATGGCCCAGTGCTGCGAGCGACTGATGAAGACGCCCGGGCCAGTGCTCATCCAGGACAACAAGATCGCCGCACCGCGCCGCGGTGAGATGAAGCGCTCGATGGAAGCGCTGATCCACCACTTCAAGCTGTTCACCGAAGGCTACCGTCCGCCGCCCGGCGAGGTCTACGCCTGCGTCGAGGCGCCCAAGGGCGAATTCGGCGTCTATCTGGTGAGCGACGGCACCAACAAGCCCTACCGCTGCAAGATCCGCGCGCCCGGCTATCCGCACCTGCAGGCGATGGACTGGATGAACCGCGGCCACATGCTGGCCGACGTGTCCGCCATCCTCGGGTCGCTGGATATCGTCTTCGGGGAGATCGACCGTTGAGCGTCCGCAGGCTCGCCCTTGAGCAACCCGCCAGCTTCGCCTTCAAGCCCGCGACCCTGAAGGCCGCGCGCGGCTGGATGGAAAACTTCCCGGCCGGCCGCCAGCAGTCCGCTGTGATCGCCATCCTGTGGCTGGTGCAAAAGCAGGAAGGCTGGGTCTGCGAGCCGGCCATTCGCGCCGTCGCGGACCTGCTCGGCATGCCGGTGATCCGGGTGCTGGAGATCGCCACCTTCTACACGATGTTCATGCTGGAGCCGGTGGGCAGCGTTGCTCTGGTCCAGGTTTGCGGCACCACGCCCTGCCAGACCCGTGGGTCAGAGGCGCTTCTTGCCGTGTGCAAAAGGAAGTTCGGTCCGTCCAACCATCGCAGCCAGGACGGCAAGTTCTACTGGCAGGAAGTCGAGTGCATGGGCGCCTGCGCCAACGCGCCGATGGCCGCGATCAACGACGACTACTACGAGGACCTTACGCCGGAGAGCTTCGAGAAGCTGCTCGACGACTTCGCCGCCGGCAAGAAACCCAAGCCAGGCTCGGCGATCGGCCGGATGGGCTCCTCGCCAGAGGGTGGCCTGACCACGCTTACCGATGCGGCGCTCTACAACGGCTCGCTCGGCAAGAAGATGACGATCCCGAACCTGCCGCCCAAGGCGCTGAAATCCGCGAAGGCGCCGGCATGAGCCTCGATCCCGCCCAGATGAAGCAGCGCCTCCTGCGCATGGTGGCCGTCTCTCTCGGGCTCACCGCGGTGGCCGTGGGCTTTGGCATCGCGCACTTCGCCTATGGCGTCAGCTGGGCGCTTTGGGGCTTCGTCGGCTTCCTCGGCCTGGGCTTCGCCGCCCAGATCTGGTTCATCCGCGGCCTCGCCCGCGACAGCAAGGGGAACTGAGGCGGTGGCCGGACTTCTGGCGGACAAGGACCGCATCTTCCTCAACATCTATGGCCAGCGCGACTGGGGCCTGGAGGGCGCCAAGGCGCGCGGCGCCTGGAACGGTGTGAAGGACATCGTCGCCCAGACGCCAGAGTGGATCTGCGACCAGATCAAGGCCTCGGGCCTGCGTGGTCGGGGCGGGGCGGGCTTCGCCACCGGCCTGAAATGGACCTTCATGCCGAAGGCTGAGAGCGAGCGGCCGCACTACCTGCTGGTCAACGCTGACGAGAGCGAGCCGGGCGCCTGCAAGGACCGCGACATCCTGCGCAACGATCCGCACCTGCTGATCGAGGGCTGCCTGATCGCGTGCAAGGCCATGCGGGCGCACACGGCCTACATCTACATCCGCGGCGAATACGTCTTCGAGCGCGAGCGGATGACCGCGGCGATCCGCCAAGCCTATGACGCCAAGCTGATCGGCCCCGGCAACGTCCACGGCTGGGACTGCGATGTGCGCCTGGCCCACGGCGGCGGCGCCTACATCTGCGGCGACGAGACCGCGCTGATGGAAAGCTTCGAGGGCAAGAAGGGCCAGCCGCGCCTGAAGCCGCCATTCCCGGCCGGCGCCGGCATCTATGGCTGCCCGACCACGGTCAACAATGTCGAGACCATCGCCGTCGTCGGCACGATCCTGCGCCGCGGCGCGGAGTGGTTCGCCGGCTTCGGCACGGAGAAGTCCACCGGCACCAAGCTGTTCGCCGGCTCGGGCCACCTGAACAAGCCCTGCGTCGTCGAGGACGCGGTCGGCATCTCGGTCAGGCAGCTGATCGAGGACCACTTCGGCGGCGTCCGCGGCGGCTGGTCCAACCTCAAGGCCGTGATCCCCGGCGGCATCTCGGTGCGGATGATCCCCGCCGAGCAGTGCGACGAAGCCATCATGACCTACGAGGACCTGCAAGCGCGGGGCTCGGGCCTGGGCACCGGCACCATGATCGTCTTCGACAAGGACGCCGACCTGGTGAAGGCGATCGCCCGGGCCTCCTACTTCTACAAGCACGAGAGCTGCGGCCAGTGCACGCCGTGCCGCGAAGGCACCGGCTGGATGTGGCGGGTGATGGAGCGGATGGTCACCGGCGAGGCGGAGATGTCGGAGATCGACCTGCTGCTCGACGTCGCCAGCCAGGTCGAAGGCCACACCATCTGCGGCCTGGGCGACGCCGCCGCCTGGCCGATCCAGGGCCTGTTCCGCCACTTCCGCCACGAGGTGGAGGACCGGATCACCCGCTACCGCGCCGGCAAGCCCCACGTGCAGGGCCACTCCCTTCAGGCGGCGGAGTAGCGCCATGCCGATTTGCAAGGTCGACGGCGTCGAGGTCGAGTTCGAGCCGGGCATGAACGTCCTGCAGGTGGCCGAGCTGGCGGGGAAGGAGATTCCGCGCTTCTGCTACCACGAGCGGCTCAGCATCGCCGGCAACTGCCGCATGTGCCTGGTCGAGGTGAAGCCCGGCCCGCCGAAGCCGCAGGCTTCCTGCGCGCTGCCGGCCGCCGAGAACATGGAGATCTTCACCGACACGCCGATGGTCAGGAAGGCGCGCCACGGGGTGATGGAGTTCCTGCTGATCAACAACCCGCTGGACTGCCCGATCTGCGACCAGGGCGGGGAGTGCGA
>JANXXK010000282.1 GCA_025350685.1 Alphaproteobacteria bacterium
AGCACGGCGCTCGCGGACCCCCCGGTCACCAGGTTCAGGCACCAGTGGATGCCGTAGGAGCGGTAGACGTAGACGTGGCCGCCCGGCCCGAACATTACCGCATTGCGCTCGGTCGGCCCGGAGAAGCTGTGCGATGCCGGATCCTCGTGGTCGTAGGCCTCGGTCTCGACGATCCGCCCGCCAACGCCGTCGACCTTAAGCGTCCAGCCGATCAGGGCCCGCGCCGCCGCGCTCGAATGCGATCCGAACAGCTCGGCTTGACGGCGCTGCACGTCACGGCGCGAAATGGGGGCAATCATAGGCGGAGGATTTCGCATGCCGTACGTCGAGGGCCAAACCATCCACGACGCCGACAGCCACGTCATGGAGCTGCCCGGCACGATCAACCGCTACATCGAGCCGAAATTTCGCGCCGCCTTCGCCGAGAAGACCGGGCGCAGCGACGAGAGCCCCCACTGGTCGCAAAAGGCCGAGGCCCAGCACGAGGACCCGGAATTCAAGGCCGGCGCCGAGGCCAACGTCCTGCTGCGCAAGAACTACGAGGCGCTGGGCGCCTTCAAGGCGGCCGATCGACCCAAGACGCTGGACTACCTGGGCTTTGCCAGCCAGCTGGTGTTCACCACCGCCTGCCTCTCCAACTTCGGCCTGGAGCAGAAGGGCGAGGTCGAACTCGCCGTCGAGACGGCCCGCGCCCACAACCGGATGATGACCGAGTTCTGCGGCGTCGACCGCCGCCTGCTGGCCACCGGCTATGTGCCGCTGATCGACCGCGCCCGTGCGCCGCAGGTCGCCAAGGAAGCCATCGCGCTGGGCGCCAAGGCCCTGGTGATCCCGTCACGCCATCCGCCCGGCTTCTCGCCCAGCCACCGCGAGCTCGACCCGCTCTGGGCGATCGCGCAGGAGGCCCGCATCCCCGTCCTCTTCCACGTGGGCGGCGAGGAGAAGATGCACCGCGACTACCTGGAAAACGGCCTGCCCTTCGTGAAGGACTTCCATGGCGGCGATGAGAACTTCACGTCCCTGACGTTTATGAGCATCCCCCTGTCGCTTTGGCAGAGCCTGTCGGCCCTGGTCATCGACGGGGTCTTCGACCGCTTCCCGAACCTGAAATGGGGCGCCATCGAGCTCGGCGCCTCGTGGATGCCCAGCCTGATGCGGTTCCTGGACTCGGGCGTCGCGGCCTTCGGCAAGGAGGAGCGGCTGCAGACGCTCTCGGCCAAGCCCAGCGAAATCCTCAAACGCCAGTTCCGCCTGACGCCCTACCCACACGAGGACACCCGCTGGATCATCGAGAACACCTCCGAAGAGATGTGCCTGTTCTCGTCAGACTTCCCGCACGTGGAGGGCGGGCGCAATCCGCTGAAGCGGTTCAACGACAGCCTGGACGGCGTGTCCGAGGCCGTGAAGCGGAAATTCTACCGCGACAACTTCATCGACCTGATGGGTGCGGGCCTCGACCCGGCCCTGCACGATCTGCCGGCGCTGCAGGCGGCCTGAGCCTTGGGGCCTTCTCGGCGATCTGATCAGCTCGCGAGCGCCGAGGCGTTCGTGGATTCCAGGTCGCCGGCCTCGCCCTCCATCACCGCCTCGGCCAGGCCCGGCGCGCCGCTCAGTACCTGGCTCGCGTAGAGCCGGGCGAGCGCCCCCTTGCTCTGCAGCCACGGATCGCCGGAGAACGAGTGCGATCCCGCCGCCGCCAGGGCCTGACGGCCCAGCATTGCCCCGCCGATCACGTCGCCGGCCAGCTTCAGATAGGGGGTGGCGGCGGTCAGCCTGGCTGCGCCGCCATTGGCCAGCAGCCAGTCGGTGGCCCGCTCGAGCGCCGCGATCCCGGTGGCGAGGCGGCGGCCGACCGGCGCCAGGTCGGGCGTCTCGGAGAGCGCCCCGGCGGTCAGCGCCATCTCCGCGCAGAGGCCGCGCATCACCGCGCCCTCGGCCATCGGCACCTTGCGGCCCACCAGGTCGATGGCCTGGATCCCGTTGGTGCCCTCGTAGATCGGGGCGATGCGCGCGTCGCGGTAGTGCTGGGCCGCGCCGGTCTCCTCGATGAAGCCCATGCCGCCGTGCACCTGCACGCCCATCGAGGCGACCTCCACGCCGACGTCGGTGGACCAGGCCTTGGCGATGGGCGTGAGCAGTTCCATCCGCGCCTTGGCCGCGGCGCGCTGCTCTTCGCTCTCGGCCATGCGGGCCACGTCCGTGAGCACGCCGGTGGTCAGGCAGATGGCTCGGGCGGCTTCCGTCTTGGCCTTCATCAGCATCAGCGTGCGGCGCACGTCGGGATGGTCGTAGATCGCCGCCGGATAGTCGGCCGACCAGAGCGCGCGGCCCTGGCGCCGCTCCTGGGCGAAGCTGAGCGCTTGCTGGAACGCCCGCTCGGCGATGGCCACACCCTGCACCCCCACCTGCAGCCGCGCGGCGTTCATCATGACGAACATGTGCGGGATGCCCTGGCCTAGCTCGCCGACCAGCTCGGCGTGGGCGTTCTCGTAGAGCATGACGCAGGTGGGCGAGCCGTGGATGCCCAGCTTGTGCTCGATGGAGCCCGGCCGGAAATCGTTGCGCGGGCCGAGCCCGCCGTCGTCCTTCACTTCATATTTCGAGGCGAGGAACAGGCTGATCCCCTTCACGCCCGGTGGTGCGTCGGGGGTCCGCGCGATGATCAGGTGGCAGATGTTGTCGGCGGCGTCGTGGTCGCCCCAGGTGATGAAGATCTTCTGGCCGCTCAGCAGGTAGCCGCCCTTGCCGTCCGGCCGGGCCATGGCGGTCAGCGCGGCGAGGTCGGTGCCCGCCTGCGGCTCGGTCAGCACCATGGCGCTCGGCCATTCGCCAGATACCATCCTGGGCAGCACCAGCCGCTTCTGCCGCTCCGTGCCGTGCAGGGTCAGAGCCTCGATGCCCGCCTGGGTCAGCATGGGGCAGAGGCCGAAGGCCATGTTGGCCGCCCCCACCATCTCGAACACCGCCAGCTCCATGGCCTTGGAGAGGCCCTGTCCACCATGCGCGGGGTCCGCCGACAGTGAGTTCCAGCCGTCGGCCACGAAGGCGCGGTAGGCCTCGGCGATCCCCGGCGGCGTGACGACCACGCCGTTCTCAAGCCGCGCGCCGATCCTGTCCGCCGGGCGGTTCAAGGGCGCCAGCACGTCGCTGGTGAAGGCGCCCGCGGCTTCCAGCACCGCGCCCACGGTGTCCGCGTCCAGGTCTGGAAAGGCCCGGGCGA
>JANXXK010000304.1 GCA_025350685.1 Alphaproteobacteria bacterium
CCACGGTGAACCTCTTCAAGCTGGCCGCCGGGGCGCTGTCGCTCCGGCCGGGTCGGCGCACGATCCTGTCGGAGGCCGGCAACTTCCCCACCGATCTCTATGCGCTGCAGGGCCTGGCGGCCCTCCTGCCGGAGCAGGCGCGGCTGACATCCGTCGCGCCCGAAGGGCTGGTCGAGGCGATCGACGAGGACACCGCCGTCGTCGTGCTGACCCAGGTCCACTACAAATCCGCCCTGCGCCGCGACATGGCCACAGTGACCGCCGCGGCCCACGCCAGGGGCGCGCTGATGCTCTGGGACCTGAGCCACAGCGCCGGCGCCATCCCCGTCGACCTGAACGGCGCGGGCGCCGACCTGGCGGTGGGTTGCGGCTACAAGTATCTGAACGGCGGTCCCGGCGCGCCGGCCTATGTGTTTGTCGCCGGGCGGCACCAGGGCGAGATCCGCTCGCCGCTGACCGGATGGATGGGCCACGCCGAGCCCTTCGCTTTCGAGGACGGCTACCGCCCGGCCCGCGACATTCGCGGCCAGGTCACCGGCACGCCTTCGGTGCTGGGGCTGGCGGCGCTGGAGGCCGGGATCGATCTACAGCTCGAAGCCGATCCGGCGCTGATCGAGGCCAAGGGCCTGGCGCTGGCCGAGCTGTTCATCGCCGAAGTGGAGGCCCACGCGGACGACCCTGGCCTGGCGCTGGCGAGCCCTCGGGCGGCAGCCGCGCGGGGCCTGCACGTCTCCTTCGCCCATCCCCAGGGATATGCTCTGGTCCAGGCGCTGATCGCGCGGGGGATCATCGGCGACTTCCGCGCGCCGGACATCGCGCGTTTCGGGTTTTCGCCGCTCTATCTCAGCTATGCCCAGGTCTGGGACGCGGCGGGCGCCTTCGCCGAGGTGCTGGCCACCCGCGCCTGGGACCGGCCGGAATTCATCGCCCGCGCAGCTGTCACCTGAAACCGCCGCC
Source organism: Alphaproteobacteria bacterium (assembly GCA_025350685.1). GTDB lineage: Bacteria > Pseudomonadota > Alphaproteobacteria > Caulobacterales > Caulobacteraceae > Phenylobacterium. The sequence goes on from JANXXK010000304.1 coordinate 958, forward strand.
AGTTTGCGCGCGGCGACAAGCCGCCCCTGGCTGGCGGCCGGATCAGACGAAAAATGGCGGTGACGGAGACCGCCTCAATACTTCGCTGTTAAATGAAAACTTGCAGCGGTTGTCGCTCTCAATTGGCAGTGGGTTTCATTAAGCTTGGCGAACGCGCTTTGACCGTCGCCGGCGTGAGGCTACGGTTCAGAATGGCAGAGCCTGCAAGGCCGGCGCAGCAACATAGGGATGCAAGGGCTACGCTTCTAGCGAGGGTGATCGACCGATCGCCGTCCGTGTTCATCACACTGATCAGCGTTCTCGTCGGCCTCGTGCTGAGCGACCTTGTTACCGAGGCCCGGGCCAGGATGCATCTTTGGCCCCTGGACTTTATGGCGGCGCGGACCTGGGGTCAGTTGGTAGGCCAGGGAACCTGCGCGGTCTCCTTCTGGGTCCTTCTCGCCCACCTCGGCCTGGTCCGAAAGCGTTTCCCCGACCTCCTCGAAACGATCAGCGCGTTCGTGCCACCCGTGATCCTGCTTGCGGCCGCGACCTTCGTTGGGCGCCCCACGATCTGGCCGTGGTTCTACTTGGCGGGCCTCTATCTCTGTGCGGGGGTGGCAGTCCTCAACGTCCAGGTCAGGATAACGATGAGCCAACCCGGAGGAGCGGCCTTTCGACGCCTGTTGCGTCCAACCGGCCCGTTCAGCGTGATCTACCTGGGCGCGCCGACCTTTCTCCTCGCCGGAGTGCTGGATCAGCGCGGCTTGCTGCCGCCAAGGGTGGAGCTTGCCCTCGCAGTAGCGCCTATGCCGATGTCTCTCATGGTAGCGTGGCTATTCCTCACCGACCTCCGCAACACCCTGAGCGATACCGAAGAGGACGGGACCGCCTCCGAGCCAAGAACCTTACACCTTCCTTCCATCAGTAGCGGACGGCGGAAACCTCCCGCATCTGGCGGGCCAGCTTAAGGTCCGGTTTCGGGCAGGATGCAGAAGCCCGCTATCCCCCCGTTGCGGACCTTGGGAACGTCCGCATCGGGCGCCCAGCACCCCAGCAGCACCCAATCCACCGTGTTTGGATCGTGGGAAAACCCGTGGGTACGACGGAATTTTTCGGCTAAGTAATTGTTTTTTCTATATGTATGGCGGTGACGGAGGGATTCGAACCCTCGATACCCTTTCAGGTATGACGATTTAGCAAACCGTTGCCTTCAGCCACTCGGCCACGTCACCTTGTTGATTTCGCCCGGGTTTTCTCCCGTCCCCGCGCCGATTGGAGCGAGCTTGCCCAAACCGTCCCAATGGGGAGGCCTTCCATAGCGAAAGACCCCCCGCGGAGCAACGCGTCTCGCTCGCGGCCCTGCCCGGCTCGGGGCAAACCTCCGCCACAAGGCCCCTTCAGCCTGCAACTAAAGCTGAACAATGGCCGTTAAGGTGGTATTGGAAGCGGGGCAGTTGGGGCCTGAGTAATGGAACGCGTCGACATCCATCTGGGCAAGCGCTTGCGCTGGCGGCGCAAGCACCTGGGCCTGACCCAGCAGGATCTGGGCATGGCCTGTGGGGTCCGCTTCCAGCAGATCCAGAAGTATGAGAGTGCGTCCAACCGCATGTCGGCCGCAGTGATCTGGCGCCTGGCCAAGGTGTTGCAGGTCGATGTCCGCTACTTCTTCGACGGCCTGGAGATCAACACGCGCCCATCGGACGCGCGGCTCATCCAGGGTGACGGCGAGCGGTCCGCGCGCTAGGCGGCGCGGCCCGCAGCTTCAGCCGTGGGCGAGCCACTCGCGCGCCTGGCGCTGGGCCTCGGCGACTTCCTCGGAGGCCATCTCTTCAGAAAGCTCCTTGCGGTAGACCTTGGCCTCGACCGAACCGCGCATGGCGGCGAGGTTGAACAGCATGTGGGCTGAAACGTAGTCGAGTGGCGCGCCACCCTGGCCGGTCGAGTAAAGCAGACCCAGGCGGAAGAGTTCGTCTCCGCTGGCGTCCGGGCTCGGAAGCGGCAGGCCGTCAGTGGCGACTTGCAGTTGAGCAAGCATGACCGTTGTCCCTGTTTCAGGCCGGCCCGGGCTCGTTCTGACCCCGAATTCCAACCTATCGCTGACAGAGAACAGGCACGCCGCTGAACACATGGTTAAGGTCGCTGTTGTCGCGACTTCATGTTCGGCCGTGGGCGAAAAGGTCGCAGTTGAGGCGGGGCGGCAAGATGGCCGGTCTTGTTCAGCCGCAGTTCAGGCGTATCGGGCATACTGGCGTCGATCGAGGACGCTTTTTTTGAGGAATATCGGCGCTGTGCGACGCCTGCCTGCCCTCGCTTTAGCCCTTGCCGTCGCCGCTGGCCCCCTGGCCGCGGCGCCCGGCGCCGTGGCGAAGGAGCATGGTGAGGAACGCCGCTCCGAGCAGCAACAGCAGCAGCAGCAACGTGGACGCGGCGACGAAGGCCGCTGGGCCGGCCGTCAGCCGCCGCCTGGCTGGCGCGGGGGCGAAGAGCGGGGCCGGGCCGATCCGCGCAACGAACGCAGCGAGGCCGAGGCTCGCGCAGAGGCCCGCGCCGCCGAGGCCCGCGCCTACGGCCAGGGCGGCCAGCGCGAGGGCGGCTATGCGCCGGCGCCGCGGCGAGGCGGTTTTCTGTCACGGGGCGGCCCGGTGATCGAGGATTTCGACCGCTACCGTCTGCGCGCGCCGCCGCGTGGCTTCGACTGGGTGCGCACGCCGGGCGGCATGGCCCTGGTCCACCGCGAGACCGGCCGAGTGTACGACGTCGTCCCTTACTAGGCTCGGTCAGCCCAGCTTCGCCTTGAGCATCTGATTGATGACGCCTGGGTTGGCCCTGCCGCCTGTGGCCTTCATGATCTGACCGACGAACCAGCCGATCGCTTGGGGCTTTTCCTTCACCTGGGCGGCCTGGCCGGGGTTTTCGGCGATCAGCCTGTCGATGATCGCCTCGAGTTCGCCGGTGTCGGACACTTGCTTCAGGCCCTGTTGCTCGACGATCGCCGAGGCGGCGCCCTCGCCGGCCCACATGCGCTCGAAGACGTCCTTGGCGATCTTCGAGGAGATGACGCCTTCCTCGATGATCTGCACGAGCTCGGCGATGGCGGCGGGCGAAATCGGGCTCTCGGTGATCTCCAGCCCTGCGGCCGTCAGCCGCGCGGCCAGGTCGTTGGTCACCCAGTTGGCGGTGAGCTTGGCGTCTCGCCCCTTCGCGGCGGCCTCGTAGAAGTCCGCGCGCGCCTGTTCCGTGATCAGCACCTGGGCGTCGTAGGCGGTCAGGCCGTATTGCGACTGCAGCCTGGCCTTCTTGGCGTCGGGCAGCTCCGGCAGGGTGGCCTCAATGGCTTTCACCCACGCCGGGTCCAGGTCAAGGGGCAGCAGGTCCGGATCGGGGAAATAGCGGTAGTCGTGCGCCTCTTCCTTCGAGCGCATCGAGCGCGTCTCGTTCTTCGTCGGGTCGAACAGGCGGGTTTCCTGGTCGATCTTGCCGCCGTCCTCGAGGATCTCGATCTGGCGGCGGGCCTCGTACTCTATGGCCGCCTGAATGTAGCGGTAGGAGTTGACGTTCTTGATCTCGCAGCGCGTGCCGAGGTGGCTGAAGCTGCCGGTCTCGCGGAACTTCTCGTAGCCGCCCGGGCGGCAAACCGAGACGTTCACGTCGGCGCGCAGATTGCCCTTCTCCATGTCGCCGTCGCAGGTGCCCAGATAGACCAGGATGGTCCGCAGCTTCTTCACGTAAGCCGCGGCTTCTTCTGAACTTCTCATGTCCGGCATGGAGACGATCTCCATCAACGCGGTGCCGGCCCGGTTGAGATCGACGTAGGTCGAGCCCGGATCCTGGTCGTGCAGCAGCTTGGCGGCGTCCTGCTCCAGGTGCAGCCGCTCGATGCGCACGGTGAAGGTCGAACCGTCGTCGTGCTCGACGATCACCTCGCCCTCGCCGACGATCGGGTGCTTGTACTGGCTGATCTGGTAGCCCTGCGGCAGGTCCGGATAGAAGTAGTTCTTCCGATCGAAATGGCTCTTCAGGTTGATCTGGGCCTTCAGGCCAAGGCCGGTCTTCACCGCCTGCTCGACGCAGTGGCGGTTGATCACCGGCAGCATGCCCGGCATGGCCGCATCCACCAGGCTGACCTGCTCGTTCGGCCCCGCGCCAAATCCCACGGCCGCGCCGGAGAAGAGCTTGGCGTTGGAGGCGACCTGGGCATGGACTTCCAGCCCCAGGACGATTTCCCACGGGCCGGTGCGGCCTTCGATCAGTTTGGACGTGTCGCTCATCTGGCCTCAGTAACGCCACAGACGCTTCAGAGAAAGCGTGACGCGAGCGTCATCTTGCGCGCGGGGCCAATCCGCGCTCAAAAGGCGCGCCTCGCGTGGGCAGGGTGAGCCACGTCGCCACGCTGTCTGCTTTGTAACTTGCGTCGCACCCCGCAGTTGCGCTCATGCTTCGCGGGCCACATTACTCGGGGAAGGAACCCATTATGAAGATCAAGCTCGTCGCGGGCCTCGTCGCCCTCGCGACCCTCGCCGCCGCTCCGGCATTCGCCCAAGCTCCGGCCGCCGCTCCCGCCGCGGCTTCGGCCATGGCCGCCGGCAAGTACTCCGTCGAAAAAACTCCGATCGGCACCATCTGGGCCGACCCGAAGGGCAAGGAAATCCTGCTGAAGCAACTGCCCCCGCTTGAGCAGTACATGGACCAGATCAAGGACATGACCCTCAGCCAGGTTGCTCCGATGAGCCAAGGCGCCATCGACGACGCCAAGCTGAAGGCCATCCAGGTCGATCTCGACGCGCTGAAGTAGGAATTGCGGAGGGGCCAAGCCCCTTCCACCACCTTGAGGTCCCCCTCCCCCGCTCAGGCGGGGGAGGTTCGGGCCCCTACCACCACTTCTGAGGCTTGGCCCGGAAGTCGGCGGCCTTTTCCAACGCCCCACCCAGCGAGAACAGCGTGCCTTCATCGAGGGCGCGGCCGATCAGCTGCAGGCCGAGCGGCAGGCCATTGGCGTCGAGGCCCGCAGGCACGCTCATGCCCGGCAGGCCGGCCAGGTTCACCGTCACCGTGAAGATGTCGTTCAGGTACATGGCCACCGGGTCGTCCGACCGGTCGCCGAGGCTGAAGGCGGCCGACGGGGCGGTGGGCGTCAGCAGGGCGTCGACCTTCTGGAAGGCTTGATCGAAGTCGTCGGCGATGCGGCGGCGGACCTTCAGCGCCTTGAGGTAGTAGGCGTCGTAGTAGCCGGCCGAGAGCACATAGGTGCCGATCAGGATGCGGCGCTTGACCTCGTCGCCGAAGCCCGCGGCGCGGGACTTCTCGTAGGTGTCGGTGAGGTTCGCGCCGTCGACGCGCAGGCCGTAGCGCATGCCGTCGTAGCGGGCGAGGTTCGAGGAGGCCTCGGCGGGGGCGACGATGTAATAGGCCGGAAGCGCGTATTTGGTGTGCGGGAGCGAGACCTCGACGATCTCGCAGCCGGCTTCCTTCAGCCAGGCGATGCCCTGCTCCCAGAGCGCGTCGATCTCCGGCGGCATGTTGTCGACGCGGTATTCCTTGGGCACGCCGATGCGCAGGCCCTTCACCGACTTGCCGACGAAGCTGGCGAAGTCCGGGGTCTCGACCGGCAGGCTGGTGGAGTCCTTCGGGTCGTGGCCGGCCATCGAGGTGAGCAGGATCGCCGCATCCTCGACGGTGCGCGCCATCGGCCCGGCCTGGTCGAGCGAAGAGGCGAAGGCGACCACGCCCCAGCGCGAACAACGGCCGTAGGTCGGCTTGATCCCAACCGTGCCGGTGAACGACGCCGGCTGGCGGATCGAGCCGCCGGTGTCGGTGGCCGTGGCCCCCAGGCAGAGCTCGGCGGCGACCGCCGAAGCCGAGCCGCCGGAGGAGCCGCCGGGGGTGAGCTGGGCATTACCGCCCTTGCTCCGCCAGGGATTGACCACCGGGCCCCAGGCCGAGGTCTCGTTGGACGAGCCCATGGCGAACTCGTCCATATTCAGCTTGCCCAGCATCACCGCCCCGTCGCGCCAGAGGTTGGCGGTAATGGTCGACTCGTAGGTCGGGATGAACTCGCCGATGATCTTGGAGCCGGCGGTGGAGCGCACGCCCTTGGTGCAGAACAGGTCCTTGATGCCCAGCGGCGCGCCGTCCAGCACACCGGCGTTCCCTGACGCGCGGCGGGCGTCGGAGGCCTCGGCCATCGCGATTGCCTGCTCCGGCGTTTCCAGGACGTAGGCGTTTAGCGCGCGGGCCGCCGCGACGGCCGCGACGTGGGCCTGGGTGATCTCGACCGATGAGAACGACTTGGCCGCCAGGCCGTCGAGCGCGGCCTTCAGGGTCAGTTTGGTGAGATCGGACATCTACTCGACCACCTTGGGCACGACGAAGAAATTGCCGGCGCGCTTGGGCGAGTTGGACAGCACCACCTCCGGATCGCCGCCCTCGGTGACCACATCGTCGCGCATCGGCGCGGGCATGTGCACGGCCGACGTCATCGGCTCCACGCCGTCGGTGTCGACTTCGCTGAGCTGCTCGATCCAGTTCATGATCCCGGAGAGCTCCTTGGCGAGCGTCTCCAGGCGGTCTTCCGGCTCCGCGATCCTCGCGAGCCTGGCGACCTTGCGCACGGTCGCCACATCGATGGCCATCGGGCCCTCCTAAGTCTGAGCGCGTGGGTTAGCCGTGCGGAGCCCCCTTTTGCAAGCTAAGGGATGCGGAATGGCCGTCATCGACCTGCTGGACCTGCCCGCCGCCCTGCCCCGCCACGCGCCGATCGTAGGGCTGGACCTGGGCGAGAAGACTGTCGGCGTGGCGGTGTCAGACCTGTCGCTGACCGTGGCGACCCCGCTGGAGCTGATCCGCAAGACCAAGTTCACCGCTGACGCCGCGGCGCTGTTCAAGCTGATGGAGAGCCGCGGCGCCGGCGGCATCGTCATCGGCCTGCCGGTGAACATGGACGGGACCGAGGGGCCGCGCTGCCAGTCGAGCCGGGCGTTCGCGCGCAATCTGCTCAGGCTCCGCGAACTCCCCATCGCGTTCTGGGACGAGCGGATGAGCTCGATGGCGGTCAACCGGATGCTGATCGACGAGGCCGACATGAACCGCGCGCGCCGCGCCGAGGTGGTCGACAAGGCCGCCGCCGCCTGGATTCTGCAGGGCGCGCTGGACCGGCTGCGCGAGGCGCGGAACCCCTGAAGCTGCTGGTCGCCACGGTTGCGCATTTTTCCTGGTTGCTCGGCGAAGCCGACGCGCCTGAGCGTGGCTTGCGCCAACTGGACGACGGTCTGCTGGAGGACCCTGCGGTGCTGCGCTGGCTGCGCGACCTGGCGGCGAGGCTGCCATCCTGGCTGATGATTGACGGCGACGAGGTGGTCGGAGCCTGCGGCTACAAGACAGCGCCCGACGCAGCTGGCTGGGTGGAGATCGGCTACGGCGTCGCCGAGACGCGCCGCGGCCGAGGCCATGCGACCCGCGCCGTGGCCGAGATGATCGCCTTGGCCGCCGCCGAACCGCACATCCGCGCCCTGACCGCACAGACGGCGGTGGCGAATGCGGCTTCGCAGGGCGTGCTCGCTCGCAACGGCTTTACCCGGGTCGGCGAGAGTATCGACCCGGAGGACGGCCCGATGATCGTGTGGCGGCTCGGCTGCGCGCGGTGAGCGGCCAGGCCGCTTGACTCCGTACTTGGGTACGGAGGCTAGAAGGGGTGTGAGGCAAGGAGATCGCCACATGCAGCGCCGCACCATCGGACGCCTGGCCCGCGAGGCGGGGGTCGGCGTCGAAACCATCCGCTTCTACGAGCGTCGGGGGATCATTCCGCGTCCCGCCAGGCCGTTGGAAGGCGGCTACCGTCACTACGACGACGAGGCGCTGCGCATCCTGAAGTATGTCCGCCTGGCTCAGGGCCTCGGGTTCACCCTGAAGGACGTCGAACAGCTCCTCGACCGCGCCAGCCAGGGCCAGGGCGCATTCTGCGGCGCGGTGCGCGAGGTCGCCGAGGCTAAGCTGGGCGGCGCACGCGCCGAGATCGCCGCGCTCACCGAACAGGCCGAGCGGCTGGAGACCTTCCTGGCCGCCTGTCGGACGCGGTCGCTGCACGGCCCCTGCCCCGTGCTGGCCGAGCTCGGGCCGCATCTGGGAGGCCATCATGGGGTTCGCGCTTAGCGCCCTGGCCGCCGCGGCGATCGCGGCGCCTGCCGGCATGGACGCCGCCGTGGCCGCCCTGCAGCAGGGCTACATCGCCGCCTGGAACCAGGCGGACCCGGCGAAGATCGCGGGCTGGTTCGCCGCCGACGGGGACTTCACCAATCCCACCGGCTTCCACGCCCAAGGCCGCACGGCCATCGCCGGCTTCTATGCCCAGGCCTTCGCCGCGGGCTATGCCGGCAGCCGGGGCGGTTTCACCGTGGCCCAGGCGCGGCTGGTCTCGCCCGGCGTGGCGGTGATCGACGGGGAATGGTCAATCAAGGGCGCGCACACGCCACAGGGCGCCGAGCGGCCCATGGAGCACGGAACCGCGACGGCGGTGGTGGTCAGCACTGCGCAGGGCTGGCGCGTCGCCGCGCTGCGCGAACAGGCCGCGCCCTAGAGGCCGCCGCCGGCGAAGACGTCGACCTTGCCGATCTGCACGCCCTTGGATCGCAGGATGGCGTAGGCCATCGACAGGTGGAAATAGATGTTGGTGTTGGCGAACACCGTCAGCCACTGGCTGGACGGCAGGGTCGGCTCCATGCCGTTGCCGATGGTCACGGTCAGGGGAACGTCGTCGCGGCCGGCGAACTGGTCGGGCGTGAGCGCGGCGAGATAGGCCCTGGAGTCGGCGATCGCGGCCTTGAAGCCCGCCAGGTCGAGGTCGGCGCCGATCTCGGCCGGCAGCGGCAGGCCGAGCACGCGGGCCGGCCACAGGCGGGTGAAGTTGCAGACCACCATGGCCTGGAAGGCCAGCGGGTTCATATCGTCGATCAACCGCCACTCCAGCATCTGCGCCTCGCTTTCCCCGAGCGTCTTGGCGTGCTCGGCGCCCTTGGTCAGCAGGTGGTCGAGCGTGCCCAGCTGGCGCGAGAAGAGGTCGGCGAAGGTGAACAGGCTGACGGGCATACGGGTGGCTCCGGGCGGTTGGGATACTGACGACGAGAGCGCGAAACTAGGTGGCGCGGCCTACAGAGTTCAAGGGCCACGACGGGGCGCTTCCCTCCCCGCTCAAAGCCGCCTAAGACGACGCTTTAATGAACACGACCCCGCCTGGTCTGACCGAGGTCCTGCAAAGGACCTTCTCTTTTCCCAAGCGGCATTTCCTATCCGTTCTGGACCTGAACGAGGTGGAGGTGGCGAGTCTGCTCGACCTCGCCGACGGCTTCGTGTCGCTGAACCGCCAGACCTCGAAGAAGCTCGACCTGCTCAAGGGCAGGACGCTGATGAACCTGTTCTTCGAAAACTCGACGCGGACCCAAAGTTCCTTCGAACTGGCCGGCAAGCGGCTGGGCGCCGATGTGGTGAACATGAGCCCGCGCGCCTCGGCGATGTCCAAGGGCGAGACCCTGATCGATACGGCGGTGACGCTGAACGCCATGCAGCCGGACCTCCTGGTGATCCGCCATTCGTCGTCCGGGGCGGCTTCGCTGCTGTCGCAGAAGGTCGGCTGCTCGGTGGTCAATGCCGGCGACGGCCAGCATGAGCACCCGACCCAGGCGCTGCTGGATGCGCTCTCCATGCGCCGCGCCTTCGGAAGGATCGCCGGGTTGAAGGTGGCGATCTGCGGGGACGTGGCGCATAGCCGGGTCGCCCGCTCGAACATCGCGCTGCTGCAGATGCTGGGCGCGGAGGTGCGGCTCGTCGGCCCGCCGACCCTGATCCCGCCGGCCGCCGACCGCTGGAACGTGCAGATCTTCCACGACATGCGCGAGGGCATCGCCGGCTGCGACGTGGTGATGATGCTGCGCCTGCAACTGGAGCGGATGGACGGGGTGATGGCGCCGTCGCAGCGCGAGTACTTCCGCTTCTACGGTCTCGACCGCGAGAAGCTGGCGCTGGCCGCGCCGGGCGTGCGCGTGATGCACCCGGGGCCGATGAACCGGGGCGTGGAGATCGACTCGGAGGTCGCCGACGACCTGTCGGTCAGCCTGATCCAGGACCAGGTGGAGATGGGCGTCGCCGCGCGGATGGCGGTGCTGACCTCGCTGGCCGCGCGGCTGGAGAACGACCGGTGAGCCCCCCGTCTCACGCAAACAGGCCGACGGCCTACGCCCACGTGCGGCTGGTGGATCCGGCCAGCGGCTACGATGGACCGGGCGGGGTGATCGTCACCGGGGGCGTCATCGCCGACGTGATCCGCGGGGACGACCTGGGCGCGCTCTCCAAGGACGTCGAGATGATCGATGGGCGCGGCGCCATGCTGCTGCCCGGGCTGATCGACATCCGGGTGAAGACCGGCGAGCCGGGCGCGGAGCCCAAGGAGACTCTGAAGTCGGCGGCGCTGGCGGCGGCGGCCGGCGGGGTCACCACCATCGTCGTGCAGCCGGACACGCACCCGGTGATGGACGAGCCCTCGGTGGTCGACTTCATCCTGCGCCGCGCCCGCGACATCGGCCTGATCAACGTCTATCCGGCCGGGGCGGCGACCAAGGGCGGCGAAGGCCAGCGGATGGCCGAGATCGGCCTGATGCACGAGGCTGGCTGCCTCTATGTGACCGATGCCGACCGGCCGATCACCGACAGCAAGGTCATGCGGCGCGTACTGGCCTACGCGAAGGCATTCAACGTCCTGGTGGCGCACCGGCCCGCCGACCCGTGGCTCTCGGCCGGCGCGGCGGCCAGCGAGGGCGAGTTCGCCTCGCGTATGGGCCTGCCCGGCGTGCCGGCCATCGCCGAGAAGATCATGCTGGAGCGCGATCTGGCCCTGGTCGAGCTGACCGGCGCGCGGCTGCTGGTGGATCAGCTGACCACGGCGGCGGCCCTGGAGAGTTTCGCCCGCGCCCGCTCCCGGGGCCTGCCGGTCACCGCGACCACCTCGATCAACCACCTGTCGTTCAACGAGATCGACATCGGCGACTACCGCACCTTCTGCAAGGTCGAGCCGCCGCTGCGCAGCGAGGACGACCGCCAGGCGGTGATCGACGCCGTGGCGTCCGGCCTAATCAGTGTGGTGGTCTCCGCCCACGCCCCGGCCCCGGCCGAGGACAAGCGCCTGCCCTATGACGAGGCCGCGCCGGGCGCCGTGGGCCTGCAGACGCTGCTGCCCGCCCTGCTGACCTTCCACCATGAGGGCCGCATCCCGCTGATCGACCTGATCCGCACGGTGACGAGCGCGCCGGCCGACCTGCTGGGCCTGCCGGCCGGACGCCTGGCCAAGGGGGCGCCGGCCGACCTGGTGCTCTGCGACCTGAACGCCCCGATCCTGATCAACGCCGACAAGCTGATCTCCAAGTCGAAGAACTCGCCGTTCGACGGGAGGCGGCTGCAGGGCAAGGTGCTGCGGACCGTGGTCGACGGGCGGACGGTTTTCGGGGGCTAATCCCGTCCTCGCCACCGCTGGCCCCCGCGAAGGCGGGGAAGAGCGGATGTCGGTAAGCCTCAGTCCCCGGTCGGGATCACGCCGGCCTTTTCGACCATCAAGATCACGGTGCGGCTGGGCGCGCGGGTACGGTGGACGACGCCCATCGGTACGGTGAAGGCCTCCCCCACTTCGAGACTGACGGTGCGGTCTTCCAGGTCCACGTCGAGGTGGCCTTCGACGACGTAGAAGAACTCGTCCTCGGCGTCGTGCTTGTGCCAGTGGAACTCGCCTTCGATGACGGCCATACGGACCACCGAGTCGTTCACCTGGACGAGAGTGCGGTTCCACCAGGGCGTCTGCGCGGCGGCCAGAGCGCCGGCGTCGATGTGCTGTAGCGGCTGATAGAGCGGCGTGGTCTCGATGTCGTATTGACCCTCAAGCTTGTCCATCGGCGCGGCTCCCTCTAAGCAGGAAGACAGTATAGTCACTTAGCCATTTGACAATATGCTTATCGTAGACGCCCTCAAGGCGCTCGGAAACGACCGCCGCCTACAAATCCTGGAGTGGCTGAAAGCGCCGCGCGCGCATTTCCGCGAGCAGGTGGACGGCGACCTGGTGGACGATGGGGTCTGCGGCCTGCTGATCGCCGAGAAGCTGGGGGTGAGCCAGCCGACGCTCTCCGAGCACATGCGCATCCTGGTCCAGGCCGAGCTGGTGATCCCAAAGCGGATCAAGCAGTGGACCTTCTACCGCCGCAACGAGGCGCGGATCTCGGTGCTCAAGGCGCGGATCGCTGCTGACGTCTAGGTCGTGACGGCTGGTTGAACCCAGGCTAGGACTCCCGCCCAGAGGGAGCGTCATATGTTCGAGGGCCTGACCTACATCCAGCTCGGCGCGGCGATCGTCGGCGGCTATCTGCTGGGCTCGATCCCCTTCGGGGTGATCGTCATGAAGGTCGCCGGCGCGGGCGATCCACGGGCCATCGGCTCGGGCAATATCGGCGCGACCAATGTGCTGCGGAGCGGCCGGCGCGACCTGGCGGCCCTGACCCTGATCGGCGATGGCGGCAAGGGCGCGGTGGCGGTGCTGATCGCCTGGCTGGCGACGGGGCACGCCACCGACGGGGTCCAGTCGCTGCTGATGGCGCTGGCGGGCGGCGCGGCCTTCATCGGCCATCTGTTCCCGGCCTGGCTGGGCTTCAAGGGCGGCAAGGGCGTGGCGACCTTCTTCGGGACCCTGCTGGCGGCGGCCTGGCCGGTGGGACTGCTGGCCGGGGCGACCTGGCTGTTGGTGGCGGCGGTGTTCCGGATGTCCTCGCTGGCGGCCCTGACTGCCGCGGCGCTGGCCCCGATCTTCGTGCTGCTGCTGCACCAGCCGTATCCGATCGCCGTGATGGCCGCGGTGATGGCGGTGCTGATCTACATCCGCCACCTGCCCAACATCCGCCGCCTGCTGAAAGGCGAAGAGCCGCGGATCGGCGGTAGGAAGACGGACCCGCCAGCTGAGCGAGAAGGCGTGTGAGCGGAACGCTTTCGGAGGCCGAGCGGCGCGACTGGCTGCGGCTGGCCCGCACCGAGAACGTCGGACCCGTCACCTTCGACCAGCTGCTGCGGCGCTTCGGAAGCGCGGGCAAGGCGCTGGCGAACTTACCCGACCTCGCCCGGCGTGGCGGACGCGCCATCAAGCTCGCCACCGAGGCGACCGTCGACGAGGAGCTGACCGACGGCGCCGCCCTGGGCGCGCGGCTGATCGCCTCGTGCGAACCGGCGTTCCCGCGGGCGCTGGCGGCGCTCGATCCGCCGCCGCCGTTGATCTGGGCGCGGGGCCGCGTTGAGCTGCTCGACCGCCCCAGCGTCGCCATCGTCGGCGCGCGGGTGGCCTCGGCCGCCGGCCAGCGATTCGCGCGCGGCCTGGCCTCGGAACTGGGCGGGGCCGGCCAGGTCATCATCTCGGGCCTGGCGCGAGGCATCGACGCCGCGGCGCACGAGGGCGGCCTGCCCTCGGGCACGGTGGCGGTGCTGGGCGGCGGCGTGGACGACATCTATCCGCCGGAGCACGCCCGGCTCTACGACCGCATCGTCGAGGCCGGCTGCGTGGTCTCCGAACACAAGCCCGGCCGCGCGGCGGTGGCCCGCGACTTTCCCAGGCGCAACCGGATCATTTCCGGGCTCTCGCAGGCTGTCGTGATCGTAGAGGCCGAGCTGCGGTCGGGCTCCTTGATCACCGCGCGGCTGGCCGCCGAGCAGGGCCGCGAGGTGCTGGCCGTGCCCGGCTCGCCGCTCGATCCGCGCGCCAAAGGGACCAACGACCTGATCCGCCAGGGGGCGGCGATCTGCGAGGGCGCCGAAGACGTGCTGCGCGCGCTGGAGGGCCTGCGCGGCTTTCGCGAGCCCGACAGGGATTATGGCGCCGGGCCGGCCGACGATCCCGACGATGCGCTGCGCGAGGCTGTCGCGGCCCTGCTCTCGCCCACGCCGGTTTCCCGCGACGAGCTGGTCCGCGCCACCGCCTCGCCGGCGCCCCTGGTGTTCGCGGCCCTGGTTGAGCTGTCCCTAGCCGGCCGCGCCGAACTCCTGCCCGGCGGTATGGTCTCGACCTAGGGCCACGCTCAACCGCCAGAGGAGGACCATGGCGGCCAGGCCTGCCGGTGCGACGATCCACAGGCCGGACGCCGTGGACCCCAGTCGATCGGCGAGTGCGCCCACGAGGACCGGCCCAAGCGCTAGTCCGCAGAGCACGGTGACGAGGAAATAGAGTCCCGTGCCGACCACCCGCTTCTTCGGCGAGACGAGGTCCAGCCCCGTGGCCGCGGCGACGCCTAGCCAGGCGCCCGAGCCCAGGCTCATAAAGGTGTAGGCCGCCACATAGAGATCGAAGCGGGAAGACATCAGAGCCGCCACCGCGCCGAGCCCTTCAAGCAGGACGGCGACCATGGCGAACTGGATTCGTCCGGCGCGGCTGCGGTGCGCCAGGCGATCGGCGATCCAGCCGCCGGCCAGCGCGGCCGGCCAGCCAGCAAGGATGGTGATCGCCCCCAAGATCAAGCCGACGGAGTCCCCGGCGAACCGCTCTGTCGCCAGCAAGGGTAGCCAATAGAACAGCGCGGAGTCGACGAAGAGGATCGCGCCGAACGCGGCGAGGAAAGTGCGAAAGGCGGGGGAGCCGATCGTCTCGTCGGCCGCGATCGGGTCGCCGCGCCGCAGGTCGCGCAGCCAAAGCAGGGCGATGACCGCGCCAAGCGCGAGCGCCGCGGGCGCCATCAACGTCGTCGGAAGCAGGGCGACAAGCAGGAGCAGCGGAAGAGCGGCGACGCTCGGTGTGAGGCGCAGGGGAGAGACATCGTCAGCCGGGGCGTGGGCCTCGCGCCGGCCACGAAGCCACAGCGCCAGGGAGAGTGGCAGGCCGCACGCGCCGACCGCCAAGAAGGCGACGCGCCAGCCGTTCGGGCCGATCAGGCGCGTCACCTCTCCGCTGACCGCGAAAGCGAGTCCGCCGCCGACAAACGCTCCGCCGATGATCGCGGCGCTGGCCAGGGCCCAGTGGCGATCCGGAATCCGGCGCCCGATCAGCGCGATAATGGAGGGCATGGCCGCGGCCTCCCCGACCGCCAGCGTGACCCGCGCCGCCCAGAGTCCGCCAAGGCCGTGAACGAAGGCTGTCGCCATGGTGCTCGCCGACCAGAGCAGGACCGCGCCCGCAACCCAGCGCCACGGCTGGAACCGCGCGGCGATCGGCGCGGCGACCAGTCCCGACACGGCGAACATGACGCCAAAGGCGGTTCCGTAGGCGCCGGCGATCTGACCACCGGTGGCGTGAAGTTGCACGCCGATGGGATGCGCGAGAAGGACAGCGAATTGGCGGTCCATGTAACTGAGGACGTAGATCAGGAACAGCAACAGCGCGTCCGCGCCCCATGACCAAGCCGCGACGTGGGAAGATACCGTCCCCGTTTGCTTAGTTTGCCCAAATCCCATTCAACGCACCCCCAGATAGTCTATCGGACAAAAAATTCACGCGTCTCTGGCGACCTCTTGGATGTAGATTTACAGATAATGATCCACCAGGACTTGGGATGGGATGGCCGGTGCTCGGTAGTCACGCGATCGATACGTTCTTCGTCGGCGCGACCACACCCGGCCTCTGGCCGGATGCGCTCGAAACCATCGCGCGCGATCTGCGCGCCGACGGCGCGACACTGACCAACGGCACGGCGATACCCTCGCGCGTCTCCATCTCCACCGGCATCGTGTCCGTCGTCGAGGAATATTTCGCCCTCGCCGCACAGTCCGCCCAGTTCGATAGCCGTGAGGACCGCGTCAAGCCGATGCCGGACGACGGGTTCATAGGCGATTTCGACACCTACACGGCCGAGGAGATCGAGCGCGATCCGTTCTATGTCGAGTTCCTTCGCCCCCGAGGGTTCGGGTGGCACGCCGCGGCGGCATTGACCGGAGGGGACAGCCCTCTGGTTTTGAGCCTGAAGCGGCGCTGGAGCGCGGGCCCGTTCCAACCCGGCGAGCTGGCGCAGATTTCGACCGTGCTGCCGTATCTGCAAGCTGCGGCCTACGCCGCTCAGACGGCGCTAAGCTTTCGGTCGCACGATCACCTCGATGCGCTGGAGGCCATGGGCCAGGGCGGAATCCTGCTCAGTCGCGAAGGCAGCGCCCTGGCTTGCAACACGGCGTTGGTGCTCGGCGACGGATTGAACATCGCGGAGGGCCACCTCAGGGCGGCCTATCCCTCGGAGCAGGGCGCGCTCGATCGGGCGGTGGCGATCGCCGTCAGCCCGAGGCTGCCCAGTGAGCTTCCCGCGCCGTCGCCGGCGATCCTGCACCGGCCGTCCGGTCGGCGCCCGCTGATCGTGCGCATCGCCCGGCTGTTCGACGTCGCCCCGAATCCAGTGGCCGAGGCCCGCGCGCTGGTCGGCGTCCTGGACACCGCGATCGTGCCGATACCGACCTCACGCCTGTTGCGTGAGCTATTCGACCTGACGCCGAAGGAGGCCGAACTGGTCATGCTACTGGGAGGCGGTCACACCCTGGCGCAGGCGGCCGAGCTTTCCCACATCAGCCTGCCCCACGCGCGTCAGCGCCTGAAGATCGTTTTCCACAAGACCGAGACCTCGCGGCAGAGCGAGCTTGTGACCCTGCTGCTTCGACTCGCCTGACAGTTGAAACTGCACAACCCCTCCCGGATGAGAGTGTCGGACGCGGCTCGCCCCAACCCATGGTCCTCACGACAGGCGCCCCACAACGGCGGCGCGCACACCTGGACCGCTTTAGTAGGGGCTGATCATGCTGCGACTTCGGACTGCGACACTGGCGCTGGCGGCGGCCGCCTGCGCCCTGGCGGCGACGCCGGCGCTGGCGAGCGTGACCTTCACGGATGCAACCTTCAACACCGTCGACTACACGCCGGGTTCGTTCCAGGACGCCGCGGTCACGGTGACTTCCAATGGCCAGACGGCCACCGGCGGAAACACGGGCCCGGCCCTGCAGGGAACGGCGTCCGCCACCGGGCTGAACGCCAAGGGGGTGCTGTTCACCGCCCTGAACAACAGTTTTGTCTACAACCCGACGGCCAACGGCGCGATCACCTCGCTGGACTTCTCGCTCGACCGCTTCGCCAAGGTCACCAACGGCGGGGTGGACAGCCTGATCGGTAGCTACAGCCTTCGCCTGCTGGCGGAGCAGGACGCGCAACTCTACCAGGCGACCTTCGTGTTCGGGCCGTTCAATCAGTCCGGCGGCACGTGGCATAGCCTGATGCAGAACGGCATCAGCGCCGCCAGCTTCAGCACGCTCGACGCCACCAACTTCACCAGCTCGGGCGCGTTCGGCGGCCTCAATTTCGGTGGCGACGCGATCACCTTCGGCTTCGCCATGCGCGCCGGAGTCCCGCTCGACGCAAACGGCAACCCCTCGACCTTCCCCCAGACAACCGACCTGCGCGCCGACAACTTCTCGCTCACCGTGCATACCGCGGCCGTGCCGGAGCCGGCGAGCTGGGCCCTGATGATCCTTGGAATGGGCGGGGTCGGTGGCGCGATCCGCACCCGTCGCCGCCGCCTGGCCTGCTGACCAGCGGCGGCGTCGCCAATCCGCCGACCGCGCCCGGACCCACCGGGGCGCGGCGGCGGG
>JANXXK010000311.1 GCA_025350685.1 Alphaproteobacteria bacterium
GTCCGCGTGCTCGCGCCGGGCGCATAATGTGCGCATAAGGCCACAGCTGCGGCGGGACCGAACGATCCGGTCGGTTTCGGTAGACGGTCGCACCCCCAGGTCTATGTTGTCGATTCGAGAGGGCTGACGGAGTGCGGCGCATGGACCGAGTGGCCTTTCGAGCCCAGACCATCGTCGCCGACGTGGTTCTGGCCGCCCTGGCCTTCACGCTCGCCTTCGTCGTCGCCCCCGCCGGGGCACATGATTTCGACGCCTCCGGCGTCCCCTCCCTCAGCCTGATCCAGTTGGTGGTGCTCTATGCCGCGCTGGCCGGTGGCTTCTCCATGCTGTTCCGGCGCGAGCTGTCGCCCTGGCGCTACGCCTCGATCCCCGATGCCCTGGTGCTGGCGCGCATCGCCCTGCTCACTGTCGGCGTCTTCCTGTTGTGGGTCTTCGTGCTGACCCGCGCCGAGGGCCTGCCCCGATCGACCCTCTTCCTGGCGCCGACGTTCCAGATGGTCGCCACCATGGGCGTGCGCATCCTCAGGCGGGCCCTGCACGAGCATGCGCTCGACAGCTTCTCCCCGCTGAAGACCGTCAACGACCGGATGACCCAGTCGCCGTCGCTGCTGCTCATCGGCCCGCCGGCGCTGGCCGACAGCTACCTGCGCGATATCGCCCGCAGTCATGACCGCACCTACACCCCGGTCGGCATCGTCGGGGCAGACCCTCGCGACGTCGGCCAGCAAGTGCGCGGCGTCTGCGTTATCGAAAGCCTGGAAAACCTCGACGAGGCCCTGGCCGACCTGCGCCGCTGGAACCGCTATCCGCGCGCCATCCTGTTCCTGGAGGAGCCCGGCCGCCTGAAGGGCCTCACCGCCGACCAGTTGGGCCGCCTGAAGAACGACGGCATCCGCCTGCTTCGCCTGCCCTCGATCGTCGAGCTGGCCCAGCACGACGGCGTCACCCTGCTGCCGATGCGCGAGATCAACATTGAGGAGCTGCTGGCCCGCGAGCCCATCGAGCTCGACCGCGTCAGTATCGGCAACCTGATCCGCGGTCGCCGCGTGCTGGTCACCGGCGCGGGCGGCTCCATCGGCGCCGAACTCTGCCGCCAGGTCGCCGCCTTCCACTGCGCTCATCTCACCCTGCTCGACTTTTCCGAGACCTCGCTGTTCGAGATCGAGCGCGAGATGGCCGAGACCTTCCCGCACACGTCGCGCCAGGCGGTGCTCTGCGATGTGCGCAATTCAATCCGGGTCAATCAGGCCTTCGCCGCAGAGAAGCCCGATCTGGTCTTTCACGCCGCGGCGCTGAAGCACGTCTCGATGGTCGAGCAGCACCCCTGCGAAGGCGTGCTCACCAACGTCATCGGCACCTGGAACGTGGCTGAGGCCTCCAAGGCCTGCGGCGCCGGCCAGATGGTGCTGATCTCCACCGACAAGGCGGTCGACCCGACCAACGTCATGGGCGCGACCAAACGCCTGGCCGAAAGCGTCATCCAGGCCCAGCAGAGCAGCGGCGCCGGGGCGCGCTTCTCCGCCGTCCGCTTCGGCAACGTCCTGGGCTCGGGCGGCTCGGTGGTGCCGATCTTCAAGTCGCAGATCGAGCGCGGCGGGCCGGTCACCGTGACCCACCCGGACATGGAGCGCTTCTTCATGACCATTCCGGAGGCGAGCCAGCTCGTCCTCCACGCCACCGCCACCTGCGCCGACGGCCAGGGCCGCGACGCACGCCTGTTCCTGCTGGAGATGGGCGAGCCGGTGCGGATCATGGACCTCGCGCGCCAGATGATCGCACTCTCCGGCCGCACGCCCGGCAAAGAGATCGAGATCGAGATCACCGGCCTGCGTCCCGGCGAGAAGCTGACCGAGGCCCTGCTTGACGAGACCGAGCGGTCCCTGCCCTGCGCCCACAAGGTGCTGGAGGTGGTCTCCAACGCCTCGATGCGCATCACCGCTGGCCACCTGGCCGAGCTCGAGACCCTGGCCGACCGCGGCGATGTCGACAGCGTTCGCCGCGCGCTGTTCGAGCTGGTCGCCGAGGTCCGCGGCCAACGCGCCGGCGGAACGCCCAACCTGCGGGTCGTCGCCGGGGGCTGAGGCTCCACCTCTCCAATTGAGCTCGTCATCCCCGGGCTTGTCCCGGGGACCCATAAGGGCAGGCGCAGCAAGCGTGCCTGCGACGGCGGCGCCTATGGGTGGCCGGGACAAGCCCGGCCATGACGATCAGAGAGATTGGCGTCTACAGGTCCCGGACAGCGCTGCGCGCTTCCGGGATGACAGTCGAAGTTTGAACTACTCGGCCGCAACCATCGCCGAGGTGTCGGCCGGGGCCGCCAGCCGCGTTTTCAGCGCCTCCAGCTCGGCCCACAGCGCCTGCGGCAGGCGCTCGCCGAAGCGTTCGTAGAAGGCCGGCACCAGGGCCGCCTCCTTGCGCCAGATCTCGACATCGACGG
Source organism: Alphaproteobacteria bacterium (assembly GCA_025350685.1). GTDB lineage: Bacteria > Pseudomonadota > Alphaproteobacteria > Caulobacterales > Caulobacteraceae > Phenylobacterium. Next base: position 2,438 of record JANXXK010000311.1, read on the forward strand.
TCAGCAGCAGGTCGAGCTGGTCCTGCGTCAGGCCCAGGCCCGAGACGTCCAGGCTGCCCGGCGCCGGCAGGCGGCCGATGGCGGTGTCCACCGCCTCGGCGCGGCCTTCCAGCCGGTCGACGATCCACTTCAGCACCCGGCTGTTCTCGCCATAACCCGGCCAGACGAACTTGCCGCGCTCGTCCTTGCGGAACCAGTTGACGAAATAGATCCGCGGCAGCTTGGCCGGATCGGCTTTGGCGCCGAGGCTCAGCCAGTGGCCGAAATAGTCGCCCATGTTGTAGCCGGTGAAAGGCAGCATGGCGAAGGGGTCGCGCCGCAGTTCGCCAATGGCGTTCTCCGCCGCCGCCGTGCCCTCAGAGGCCACGTTGGAGGCCATGAACACGCCGTGCGCCCAGTCGCGGGCCTCGTTGACCAGCGGCACCGCCGAAGCGCGCCGGCCGCCGAACAGGATCGCCGAGATCGGCACCCCGGCCGGATCTTCCCACTCCGGGGCGATCGACGGGGTCTGGGAAGCCGGCACGGTGAACCGCGCGTTCGGGTGGGCTGCAGGCTCAGTGCTCTCAGGCGTCCAGCTATTGCCCCGCCAGTCGGTCAGGTGCGCCGGGACCTCGTCGGTCAGGCCTTCCCACCAGACGTCGCCGTCGTCGGTCAGGGCCACGTTGGTGAAGATGCAGTTGGCATGGAGCGCGGCGACCGCGTTCTTGTTGGTCGCGTCGCCTGTGCCCGGCGCCACGCCGAAGAAGCCGGCTTCCGGGTTCACCGCATAGAGCCGGCCGTCATCGCCGAATCGCATCCAGCAGATGTCGTCGCCGATGGTCTCGGCCTTCCAACCGGCCAGCGTCGGCTGCAGCATGGCCATGTTGGTCTTGCCGCACGCGCTGGGGAAGGCCGCCGAAATGAACCGCACGTCGCCCTCAGGCGAGGTCAGCTTGAGGATCAGCATGTGCTCGGCCAGCCAGCCCTCGTCGCGGGCCATCACCGAGGCGATGCGCAGCGCGAAGCACTTCTTGCCGAGCAGCGCGTTGCCACCGTAGCCCGAGCCATAGGACCAGATCTCCCGGGTCTCGGGGAAATGGACGATGTATTTGATTTCGTTGCACGGCCACGCGACGTCGGCCTGCCCTGCGGCCAGCGGCGCGCCCACCGAATGCACGGCCGGCACAAAGAAGCCGTCCTCGCCGAGCTTGTCGAGGGCGGCCTGGCCCATCCGGGTCATGATCTTCATCGATACGGCCACATAGGCCGAATCGGTGATTTCCACGCCGATCGCGCTGATCTTCGAACCGAGCGGGCCCATGCAGAACGGCACGACGTACATCGTGCGGCCCTTCATGCAGCCCTTGAACAGGTCCTTCAGGTCGGCCCGCATCTCGGTCGGGTCGAGCCAGTTGTTGGTCGGGCCGGCGTCCTCGGCATTTTCCGGGCAGATGAAGGTGCGGCTCTCGACGCGGGCGACGTCACGCGGGTCGGAGGCGGCATAGAAGCTGTTCGGGCGCTTGGCCGGGTTCAGCCGCTTCAGCGTGCCGGCGGCGACCAGTTCGCCGGTCAGCTCGGTCCACTCGGCGTCCGACCCGTCGCACCAGCGAACCCTGTCCGGCTCCGTCAACTCGGCGATCTCGCGAACCCATTTCAGCAGTTTCGCGTGTTTCGTCGGCGCGGGCTCAAGTCCCGGGACGAGGCGTTGGTTCATACTCGGACGCTCCCTGGCCCCACCTACCGCCGGGAATCACTGCCCCGATGGTCGATTTTGAACAATCTCATAAATGCTGACAGCGCGCCTGCATACCACGGGCCAGCAATTGATCGCCGCCCATCTCCTCAACGCACAAATCATCCGTCCGGATCAACGTGGCAGACGTTCAGGCAATCAACTTGCTGCGTTCTCCGGGTTTGAAGTCGCCCGCCTTCGGTGGCACAGCCATGGCGCGGCGTTCGGAGACAAATGACGGCATGGCGACTTTGGTCACCGGCTCGGCCGGGTTCATCGGCTTCCACCTGGCGCGCCGGCTGCTGGCCCGCGGCGAGGCGGTGGTGGGCCTAGACGACCTCAACAGCTACTACGACCCCTCGCTGAAGGCCGCCCGCCTGGCCCATCTGGAACAGAGCCGCGGCTATCGCCACGCCAAACTCGACCTGGCCGATAAGGATGGCGTCGCGGCCCTGTTCGCCGAGGTCCGGCCAGAGGTCGTGGTCAACCTCGCGGCCCAGGCCGGCGTCCGTTACAGCCTGGAGAGCCCGCGCACCTACGTGGACTCCAACGTCGTCGGCTTCCTCAACATCCTGGAGGGCTGCCGCGCCGTGCAGCCGAAGAACCTGGTCTTCGCCTCGACCAGCTCGGTCTACGGCGCCAACGGCAACCTGCCGTTCAACGTCCACAATGGCGCCAACCACCCGATCACCCTCTATGCGGCGACCAAGCTGGCCAACGAGGCCATGGCCCACAGCTATTCCCACCTGTTCGGCATCCCGGCGACCGGCTTCCGCTTCTTCACCGTCTACGGCCCCTGGGGTCGGCCGGACATGGCGCTTTTCAAGTTCACCGAGGCGATCCTCGCCGGGCGGCCCATCGACGTCTACGGCGAGGGCAAGATGCAACGCGACTTTACCTATGTGGAGGACATCGTGGATGGCCTGGTCGCCGCCATCGATCAGCCGGCCCTGGTCAATGCCAACTGGGACCCCCAGCACCCCGATCCGGCCACCAGCGGCGTCGCCCCCTGGCGGGTGCTGAATCTGGGGAACAGCAATCGCGTCGAGCTGATGCGCTACATCCAGGTGCTGGAGGAGAAGCTGGGCCGCAAGGCCGAACTCAACCTGATGCCAATGCAGCCCGGCGACGTCGCCCGCACCGAGGCCGACGTGGAGGAGACCAGGGCCGCGCTCGGCTACGCGCCCTCCACCCCCATCGAGGTCGGCGTCGGTCGCTTTGTGGACTGGTACCTTGACTATCACGGCCTCCGCTAGAGGCGGTGGAGGACTAGGGACTGGCTGGTGGATCGTGCGGCGAGCGCTTGAAAACCAACATGCGTGTGCCGGCGTAGTTGAAGACCAGCCCGCCAAGTGACCCGACGATCACGCCCAGATACGGCAACAGCGATACTTCCGCCGGCGAAAGCACGATGGCTTGCGGCGCCAGCCGCACAAGCGCCGAATAGATGGCAAAGTTGACGGATCCGCCTATGGCCGCGACGCCAAGAAAGCTTGCATACTCGACCAACAGGCTGTGACTGCGAACGCCCCTGAAGGTGATGTGGCGGTTGCAAAACCAAGTGAAGGTCGCTGCTGCCAAAAACGATCCGACCCGGCCCAGGTAGGGATTGGACGTGAGAAAATGCAGAACCAGCCACAGCACCCCCATGTCCACAAACGTGGCCAGCCCGCCGATGGTGGCAAACAATAGGAACAGCCGATACCGCCCCACTAGCTCGACAACGATGGCGCGGATAGTCACGGTCTAGGGCACAAAGCCTGGCAGTTCCGGAACACGATATTCCAGATATTTCATGCGCTTGGCTTCTCGTCGACCATGGGTGACCGTGTCGAGGATCAACCCGCAGGCGCCGGACAGCACGGAAAGGATCACCAATCCGGTTGCCAGGATCGCAGTCGGGAACCGGGGCACCAACCCGGTCTGATAGTAGGTGGCGACGATCGGGATCGCCAATCCGATAGCGGCCAGCAACAAGATCGCCGCGAAGCCACCGAAGAACGCCACCGGACGCTCTTCCTTGATCAGCAGACCGATGAGGCCAAGGATCCGAAAGCCGTCCCGGAAGGTCGACAACTTCGACACTGAGCCTGGCCCACGATCGGAGTAGGCGGTCTCGATCTCACCGATCGGCATGCGCATGTCGAGCGCGTGGACGGTAAGTTCGGTTTCGATCTCGAAGCCGGTGGTCAGCAGGGGAAAGCTCTTCACAAACCTTCGCGAAAATACCCGATAGCCGGACAGCATGTCGTTGGTCATGCGCCCAAACACCAAGGTGACCATGCTGGTCAGCAGCACATTGCCGAACCGGTGACCGCGCCTGTAGTGCTCCCATGCGGCTTTCCGCGCACCTGTCACCATGTCCAACTGGTTTGTGACCAGTTCGACGACCAAGCCTCGCGCTGCGGACGCGTCGTAGGTATCGTCACCATCCACCATGACGTAAACTTCGGCGTCGATGTCGGCGAACATCCGGCGGACGACATTTCCCTTCCCTTGCCGAGGTTCTCGCCGAACGATCGCCCCAGCGCGCACGGCACATTCAACGGTGCTATCAGTCGAGTTGTTGTCGTAGACGAATACCGTTGCCTCGGGGAGAGAAGCTTTGAATTCCTTAATAACCTTTTCAATAGATAATTCTTCGTTGTAGCAAGGAATCAGAACAGCGATGGAAATCGAGGGGTTTGATTTGAACGATTTACTCGATTCCGTACGGGGCTTGACCTTGTACATATCGTCCTCGCTATGCAATGTATGCTCCGATGTCCCAACGCATATAGCTCCAAGCTCAACCGACTATGTATAAGCCTGACCCGCCCGCTTCGGACGTCATTTCCGCAAACGAGCCCCCGGCCAGCCTCGCCACCATTCTGCGAACGATCGGGGCGCTTTTTCTGGCTGGCGCCCTGCTGGCCACGCCGGCCGTACTGAACCGGTTCCCGTTTATTTTCTATGACACCAGCAGCTATATCTCGCGCGCCACCTTCGTAACCCATCCGGCCCTACGGGCCGCCCACCGACCCGTCACAGCGACAGTCGGCGCCGCACCTGCCGCCTCATCCCCCAAAGAGCAGTCCTATCATGCGATTTCGAGCAACCCGTTCTTCCTTCGACCGATCACCTACAGTATCTTGCTGGTTCCATTCTCCGTTGCGTCGCTATTTTACTTTCTTCCGTTCGCGCAGGGCTTTTTCTGCGCCTACGTCATTCGCCGGTTGCTGCGGACGGTTGGTGTGGATGGGTGGAAGCCCTTCGCCGGAACGATCCTCGGGCTGACGGCGCTCTCCAGCCTGCCGTTGCACGTCAGCTACGCCATGCCCGATCTTTTCACGGGCATTCTGGTCGTGATGAGCTTTGTGGCGGTGCTTTCCTGGCCAACACGAAGCGTGGCCGGCCGATGCTGGGACATGCTGCTGATGGCGGTTCTCATCGCAGTCCACCTCAGCCACCTGCCGATCATGTTGGCTTTGATCCTCCTCTACGGGGCCAGCGCGGTCTTCCTTCGCTCCAAACTACGGCTCGCATCGGTCATGCTGAGCGGTGTGGTCCCGCTGCTCGTGGCCGTTATCGCACTGATCGGGTCCAACTATGCGGTGGCGCGCAACCCGGTGATTTCGGAGAGCTCGCCGCTGTTTCTGCTGGCCCGGTTGATCGGAGATGGCCCCGCGGTGGCCTATCTGACGGAACACTGCGCACGGGAGCCGTATCTGCTCTGCCGCCATCTCAGCCAGATCAACGCCCATCCCGCCAATGAGCCGGCATCGGACTATTTCCTGTGGAACCCCAACGGCGCCGTCAATCAGATCGCCGACCCGCGTCTGGTCGCCGAAGCCTCGAGGATCGACCGCGCCACCATCACAGAGTTCCCGCTCGAGGTTGTGACGAACGCGGTGCGCAACGGCTTCCGGCAACTGGTTCATTTTCAGGTGGATGCCGACGTCAACAGCGCTGCTGCGCCGTTCGTGGTCGATGCGATCGCCAACATCGGCCCCGATATTGCCCAACAGTATTTGAATTCGCCACAGGCTCGCGGTCGATACCCGTTGGTCCTGACTCGCGGGCTGGTGGATGTGGGTGTGGCGCTGGCGTTGCTTGTCGTTGCCTTCGTCGCCGTCCGATTCCGCACCAACATCCCAGCGCAGATTTGGGGCTTCGTCGCGGTAGCCTTCACCGGTATTGCGGCCAACGCCTTGGCGACCGGCGGCCTTTCGGAAGTCCATGACCGCTATGGGAACAGGGTGATCTGGCTCGCCCCCTTCACGGCCCTGGTGCTGCTATGCGTGCTGGCCCAGAACCGGGGCGGCGCGACCCAACGCGTCGAGCCGACCCCGCTGTCGTAACCCTGACGCGACGCGGCGCAGGGGTCAGAGACGGAGATCCGACGCCGCCTTCGGCAGCAGGCTCTTGACGTCGAACAGCACCGCCTTGGGCCCGCCGAGCGCGCGGATCGCGTCTGCGCCCAGGTCGACGAACTGCTGGTGGGCGACGGCCAGCACGATGGCGTCATAGGCCCCCCTGGCCGGTTCGCCGACCAGGTCGAAGCCGTATTCGGCGCGGGCCTCGGCGGCGTCGATCCAGGGATCCCAGACATCGACGGCTGCGCCCCCGGCCTGCAGCGGGCCGATGATGTCGATCACCCTCGTATTGCGCAGGTCCGGGCAGTTCTCCTTGAACGCCAGGCCCATGACCAGCACCCGGGCGCCCTTGGCCGGCCGGCCGCGCCGGCCCATCTCGGCGACCAGCTCGCGGGCCACATGGCCGCCCATGCCGTCGTTGATCCTTCGCCCGGCTAAGATCACTTCCGGGTGGTAGCCCAGCGCCTCGGCCTTGTGGGTCAGGTAGTAGGGGTCGACCCCGATGCAGTGGCCGCCGACCAGCCCAGGCCGGAAGTTCAGGAAGTTCCACTTGGTGCCGGCAGCCGCCAACACCTCTGATGTATCTATCCCAAGCCTCTGGCAAATCAGGGAAAACTCATTGATCAAGGCGATGTTCAGGTCGCGCTGGGTGTTCTCGATTACCTTCGCCGCCTCGGCCACGCGGATCGAGCTGGCCCGGTGCGTCCCGGCCGTCACCACCGAGGCGTAGAGTGCGTCCACGAAGTCCGCGGCCGACGGCGTCGAGCCAGCAGTCACCTTGACGATGTTCGCCAGCCGGTGGGTCGGGTCGCCCGGATTGGCGCGCTCGGGACTGTAGCCGGCGAAGAAGTCGCGGTTGAATTCCAGGCCCGAGACCTGCTCCACGATGGGCACGCAGTCTTCCTCCGTGCAGCCGGGATAGACGGTGGACTCGTAGACCACCACGCCGCCCTTGCCGATGGCCTGGCCGACCGAGCGGCTGGCCGCCATCAGGGCGCCGAGGTCCGGCCGCTTGTGGGCGTCGATGGGGGTCGGCACGGTGACGATGAAGACGTTGCAGCTCTTCAGGTCGGCGATGTCGTTGCTGAAGCTCAGCGTCTTCGCCGCGCTCAGGGCCTCGCCGGAAACCTCCAGCGTCGAGTCCTCGCCGGCGCGCAGTTCCGCCAGCCGCGCCGGCTTCACGTCGAAGCCCACGACCTCGTGCTCGGCGGCGAACGCCACGGCAAGCGGCAGGCCTACATAGCCAAGGCCGAGCACAGCGATCTTGGCCGGCGCGTTCGCGAAGGGGTTGGTCACCATGACGTCACAGTGCTCCGACGCAAACGCCGCCTCCAGCAGGAGACTTGGGCGCTTGGGGGTTGATCTAGATCGCGGGTCTTTACGCGTCCTTGCTCGGGCACGACAGATCTGCGCCTCACGACGACGGGTCCCGCAGCACCCGCAGGGTGTCGGCCATGCGCCAGAGACGGATCGCATAGAGCACCCGAAGCGCGCCCAGCCGCTGTCCCAGCGTATGCAGACCCGGGTGGGTGAACACCCGCGGCGTATGGGCCACCGCCGACGCCGGCAGCAGCAGGCTGCGCAGCGCCCACTTGAGCCGCCGGCCCGGTCGCCCCGCCGACAGGCGATAGGTCTCGCTGTTCAGCCGCAGCCATTTGCGGGTGAGTTCGGCCCAGTCCCGTCTGGCCGGATGCCCCACCGCGGCGCGCGGCGCATAGCCCAGCTTGAAGCCGTGTGACTGCGCCCGCTTGGACCACTCGTAGTCCTCGGAGACTCCGACCCGGAAGCCGCCCACCGTCTGGAACAGGCTCCGCGGGCAGAACAGATTGCCCGCGCCGGTGAACCCTTTGCGCTCGATGTAGGTCTTGAAGTCGAAGGCGAAGACCCGCTCCCAGGCCTCCACCGGTGTCATCCGGGCCTCGTCTTCCACCAGCACGTGCACGTGCCCGCCGACGAAGTCGTAGTCCTTGAGGGCGCGGACGCCCTCCTCAAGCCAATGCGGTTCGGCCACGCAGTCGGAATCGATGAAAGCCAGGATCTCGCCCGTGGCCTTGGCGACGGCGCCGTTGCGCGCCGGCCCCGCCCCCCGCTCTTCGACCACGACCACCTCGGCGCGGGCGCCGGCGACCGCGCGGACCCGCTCGACCCCTTCGGGCGAGACGTTGTCGCCGACGATGACCTGCACCAGGTCCGCTGGATAGGTCTGGGCCTGCAGCGAGGCCAGGCAGACGTCGAGATGCTCGAAGTCCCGGAAATGTGGGACTATCACCGAGACCGTCTGCCGGTCGTTCATCTCTACTAGCCCTCTCCAAGTATTCGCGCGCTTTTGATTGGGACCCACTGGCCCCGGCGATTTCAACGCCGATCGGTTCCACGCAACAGCGGCGTGCTTCAGACCCGACCGCGCGGTTGCTTCACGGGTCCCTCACACTGCCACACGACGGGAACCGTGGTAGCAGGAACCACCCTGGGAAGGGTAAATTCAGCCAAGGGGCGGGCCATTGGCGCACCCCAGCGTCGACGATCCGCCCGCACCTAAGGCGATGCCTCAAAGACCTTGGCCCACGGCAGTGCGCGCCGACGGCGCACATCACTCGGCACGATCGCCTGGCACACCTAGTTATCTGCAGACAGCATGCGACACGCCTACCCCCAGAGCGCCGGCTGCGGCGGCTCCAGCAGCGAGCCCGCGCCGGCCAGGCTCGGCTGGCGGTCGCGGACCATCAGCAAGGGGCCGTCCAGGTCCACGACCTCCGCCCCCTGGGCCAGGATCATCGCCGGGGCCATGGCCAGCGAGGTCGCCACCATGCAGCCGACCATCAGCCCAAACCCCCGCCCCCGCGCCTCGGCGGCCAGCGCCAGGGCCTCGGTGAGCCCGCCGGCCTTGTCGAGCTTGATGTTGATTAGCCCGTAGCGGCCGACGCAGGCGGCCAGCTCGGCACGGGTATGCAGGCTTTCGTCGGCGCACAACGGGACCGGGCTCTCGTAGCCCGACAGCTCGGCGTCCTGACCGGCCGGCAGCGGCTGTTCGACCAGCTTCACATCCAGCTTGGCGAACGCCGGCGCCAGGCGGCGCAGGGTGTCGAAATTGAGCGCCTCGTTAGCATCAACGATGAGCCGAGAGCGAGGCGCGGCCGCCCGCACGGCGGCGACCCCGTCGATGTCGTCCGGCCCGCCGATCTTCAGCTTCAGCATCGGCCGGCGTGCGTTGGCCCGTGCTGTCTCGGCCATTACCGCGGGGGAGCCCAGGCTGATGGTGAAACAGGTCTTCACCGGGTCCAGCCGGGCCCGGCCGGCCAGGGTCCAGGCGCGAACCCCCGCCCGCTTGGCCTCCAGGTCCCACAACGCGCAGTCGAGCGCATTGCGCGCCGCGCCCGCCGGCAATAGGCCCTGCAAGACGTCGCGAGTGAGCCCCGCCTCAATCTGCGGCCGAACGCTCCCGATCTGCGCCAGCACGGACTGCATCGTCTCGCCGTAGCGCGTGTAGGGCACGGCCTCGCCCCGGCCGCGGTGCGGGCCATCGGCGATTTCGGCGACCACCACCCGGGCCTCGATCTTGGCGCCTCGGGAGATGACGAAGGCGGCGGCCAGCGGCCAACGCTCGTCCCGGACGGTGAGATCCGGCACGCCTAGTGTCCCGATTCCGAAGTTCGCCAGCGCAGGCGGAAAGCTCGGGCGAACTTCGGAATCGATGAGGACACTAGCAAGTCTATGTTTCTAGTGTGGTTTGCGGATCTGAAGTTCCCAACTGCGCTCGCCGCTGGCTGCATGGGAACTTCAGAGCCACCACACTAGGCCATGTCCCCGGCCGCGGCGTCGAGCAGCAGATAGAGGCGGCCGGCCTCGTCGCCCAGCAGGGAGGCCATCAGGAAGCCCTCCGGATCGCGCACCACCGCGTCGTCCACCAGGGTCTGGTAGCGGCGGACATAGACCTGCACCTGGCGCTTGATGTCGCCATCGGTGACCAGCCGGCGCGCGATGCGCCGGGTGGCGGCCGGGGCCAGGCGCTTGACCACCTCGCGCGCGCCATCGAGGTCGCCGGTCTGCACGGCCGCGGCGATCTCGTCGATACGCGCCTTGGGCAACAACTTGGCCGACTCCACGCCCATCTTGACGAGCTCGGCGCCCAGGATGTCCTGCAGGCGCTCACCCTCGGCGTCGGCGCCGTCGATGGAGGCCAGCAGGTCCTTCCAGGTCCAGGCCTCGCCCTCCGCCTCGCTGTCCGCCGCGCCCGCCGAACCTCCCGGCGAGGGGCCGCCGGCGGCCTCGAACACGGCGGAAAATTCCTCGTCGGTGGCGGTCGGCGTGAGCTTCAGGCGGGGCCGAAGGCCCGGGTCCTTCGGCGGCGCGGCGCGGGGCGCCGCCGGCTCCATCAGTTCCTCAAGCGCGAGCTCCAGCTCGGCCTCGTCGGACGGCAGGTCGGGCGCCGGCGGCGGGGCCTCCGTTCGAACCGGCATCGGGCGCGGGCGCACCAGCGGCAGCGCCGGCACGACGTCGGCGGAGACAGAGCGGACAGCCGTCGCCGGGCGCTCGGAGGGCCTTGCGGCCGGTGGTGCGATCGGCAGGGCGGCGGCCGAGCCCATCAGCCGCACCGCCTCGCCCAGCATCTCGAAGTTGCGCCGCGCGCGTTCCTGGAAGGCCGCGTCGATCGCCTGGGCCTCCTCCACCGTGCGGCGGGCCTGGGCGGTCAGTTCCTCCAGGCCGCGCGTCATCGCCTCGTGCACCAGTTCGATCTGGCCCTTGGCGTTGGCCGGCAGGCGCTCGGCGCGCTCGTCCACCTCCGCCATCATCGCCTGCAGCTCGGCCAGGGACGTGCGCGCCGCGGCTGCGCCCGCCTCCAGCCTTTGCGCGGTCGCCGCGCCGGCCTGGTCGACCATCCGCGAGGACTGGTCCACCAGGGCGCGGGCCTCGGCGAGCCGTGCCTCGAACACCTGGTTGGCCTTCTGGCCGGCGGTGAAGGCGGCCTCGGACAATTGGTCCACCTGTTCGCGAGCGCTCTCGGCGTGGCGGGCGGCGGCCGTACGGGTCTCCTCGGCGGCGGCAGCCAGCGCCTCGATGGCCGCGCGGGTCTCTTCCTGCAGCTTGGCGCGCTGGTCGGCGGCGGCCTGGGAGACCGCCTCCAGCGACAGGACCGTCGACTGGCCGAACTCCTCGCGCTCGGCCTGGGCGGTCTCGGCAAGGTCGCGGAACTGGTCTGCGGCGTCGGCCATCAGTCCGCGCAGGCTCTCGCCGCCCTTAAGCGCCCGGTCGGCCAGCTCGACCGATGACAGCCGCGCCTGGCTGATGAACTCGCCGAGCTTGGCGGCGTGGGCCTCGGCCTCGACGGTGAAGGTCTCGTGGTCGGACTTCAGCGTCTGGGTGAGATTGACCAGCGCGCTGCGCTGTTCGGAGAGCCCGCCCTCGACAGCCCTCACCTGCTCGGCGACTCCGGAGCCGGCGGTCTCCAGCCGGGCGATGTGGCGGGTCAGGTCCTCGCCAGCGGTGCGCGCTGCGCTGCTCGCCTCGCCGGCCGCGGCGGCCAGGTCGGCGGCGCGGGCCGAGAGCGTCGCCTCGGCTTCCCGCAACTGGGCCTCAGCGACCTCGGAGGCCTCGGTGACCATGCGGGCCTGCTGGGTGATGCTGTCGGCCACCCGGGCGGCCTGGGCGTCCAGGCTGTGGGCCAGCGCCCCCATCTCCGAACGCTCGCGGCCCATGGTGGTGGTCAGCTCCCGGGTCGTGCGGATCGAGGCGTCGGTGCTCTCCACCAGATGCTCGCTCTCGGTGGCCAGCGCGTCGCGGAGCGCCAGCAGGGTCTCGCGGGCCTCTTCGGCGGCGCTCCCGGCGCGGACGATCTCGTCGCGGACGCCCTGGACCACGTCGCCGGCGCGGGCCGCGGCGCTGACCGCCGGCGCCAGCATGTCCTCGGCCATGGCCTTGGCGCGGCGGGCCTCGGCGCCCAGCTTCTGGCCCTGGCGCACCATGTAGGCGGCGAAGAACACGAAGGCGGCGGGGCCTACGGCCAACAGGCCGAACACCGCCATGGCGAACATGTCGTTGGTCAGCGGGGCGACGGCGTTGCGGTAGCCGACGGCGAAGGCGATCGGAGCCAGCGCCCAGAGGCAGGCCACCACGACGGCGGCCAGATAGACCGGCCAGGCCGGCGGCGTCTGGTAGCTGACGGCCTGCGCATCCTCGTAGGCTTCGTCATGCCGGACCGGCGTACGCGCCGCGGTGGTTGCTACGGCCGAACGGGCCGGCGGCGGCTGCAGCGGCGCAGTCAGGTGCAGTTCAGCCTCGACGGTCGTGTCCGGGGGTGTGGCGGCATGGGCCGGCTCCAGCAGCACCTCGCCCTGCGACGCGCCGAAGTCCGCCGGCTGGGTCCGCTTCCTGATCCTCATGCGCCTTCTTCCGTCGATACGGCCGGGCTCAACCGCCCCCATAGCCCTCTTGCTGAAAAGATTGGCCGCCAAGGAAGGATTACCCGCGATAGGTCGCGACGCAAACAGCGCTGGTCGCCGATCGCGGATCGCGGGACGGTGTGTCGCGGGAAAAGGCGCCCGCCGGGGCCGGTTCAGGCCTTGTCGGTGTGCCGACGGATCTTGGCGATCGGGCAGTTGGTGAGCTTCATCACCCGGTGCTGGGCCGGCGTGCGCGCGACCACCCGTTCGGCGCGCGGCGGGGTCTTGTCGACCTGGGTCGGCTCCATGGTGACGCCGAAATGCGAGAGTGCGACGGCCGATGAGTGCACGACCACCGCAGCGACTATCTCGGTAAAGGTGGTCATCGCCGTATCCCCGGCTCCGAAGCGATTCCAGCGAGCAGCGTTATACGCCAAGCGCTGCCATGCGGCGACGGGCCGGCTCGTGAAATTTCAGTAATGTTCCGCTCCTGCAAGGGCGGCGGGGTCGGCCTCAGTCGTTGAAAACAATCGTCTTGCGGCCATTCAGCAACACCCGGTCCTCCAGGGTCCAGCGGACCGCCCGGGCCAGGACCCGGCGTTCGATGTCGCGTCCCTTGCGCACCAGGTCGCGCGGCGTGTCGCGATGGCTGATCCGCTCCACGTCCTGCTCGATGATCGGGCCCTCGTCGAGGTCGGGGGTGACGAAGTGGGCGGTGGCCCCGATCACCTTCACGCCCCGCTCGTGCGCCTGGTGATAGGGCCGCACGCCCTTGAATCCCGGCAGGAAGGAATGGTGGATGTTGATGCAGCGCCCCTCCAGCTTGGCGGCCAGGTCCGACGACAGCACCTGCATGTAGCGGGCGAGCACGACGAGGTCGGTCCGGGTCTCCTCGACCAGCCGCCAGATCTGCGCCTCCTGCGCGGGCTTGGTCTCGGCCGTCACCGGCAGGTGGTGGAAGGCGATGCCCTTCAGGTCGGTGTGCGGAAAAGTCGAGGCCGGATGGTTGGAGACCACCGCGGCGATGTCCATCGGCAGCTCCCCCTGCCGCCAGCGCCAGATCAGGTCGGCCAGGCAGTGGTCTGTCTGCGAAGCCAGGATCATCACCCGGCGGCGCACCTTCGGGTCGCGCAGCGTCCAGGTCATCGAAAACGCCGCCGCCAGCTCGCCCAAAGCCGCGCGCAAGCCCTCGGCGTCGTCGCCCTTGGGGTCGAACACCATGCGCATGAAGAACCGGCCGGTCTCCTGGTCGTCGGACTGCTGGGCGTCGAGGATGTTGGCGCCGCGCTCGAACAGCAGGGTCGCGACCCTGGCGACGATGCCGGTGCGGTCGGGACAGGAGAGGGTCAGGATCATGGCCGCCCACCGCTCGCAAGCGGGGCTGTCGCGGTCAAGGCCTGCGCTAACTCTAGGCGGGTTTGCCCCAGTGGCCCTCGACGTAGTCGAACACTTGGCCCATCGGCGCGCACCAGACATCCAGGGCCGCGACCTGGGCCAGGATCTTGGCGTGGGTGGCGACGCTGGCGTCTCCCTCCGAATGCCACTTCGGCAGCACATCGTGGAACACCAGGATCGCCCAGCCGCCCTGGGCTACGGTCTCGTTCAGATAGCGCAGGGCCGGGCCCATGGTGTCGCCCTCGAAGGTCGGCTCGAAGGCGTGCAGATGCAGCGGATCGGCCGCAGCCATCTCGGGGCGGTTGGGGCCGCCGGCGGTGGTGCGGGCGGCGACCACGCCGTCGCGTTCCAGGATCCGGCGGTAGCGGGCGAACCGCTCGCGCCGGTCGCCATGGCCGACCCCCAGATAGCCGCAGGGATAGGCGAAGGTCCGCTGCCGGTCGGTCCCGAAATTGCTGTCGAGAAAGGCCTCCATCCGGTCGATCTCGCCGTGCTCGAAACGCGCGGTGTTGAGGCCGGTGAGCGCGCAGGGATGGGTCATGGTGTGGTTGGCGACTTCATGGCCCTGCTTGGCCACGGTCTCCCAGTCGGCGAGCCGCCATTGGATGTTGTAGCGGGTCAGGAAGAAGGTCGCCTTCAGCTCACGCCGGTCGAGCTCGGGAATGGCGTAGTCGAGCTGGCTGTTCAGCCCGTCGTCATAGGTCAGGCTGACTGCGGCGCGGGCGCCGTTCGGCCAGATCCCCTTCGTCAAGAGATGAGGGGGCTGCTGGGCGCGCGCGCCGCTCACCACGCTCAGCGCAACCGCGGCGCCGAAAAACGACCTTCGGGAGATAGCGGAAGACGAACCCATGGTCCCGCAACGGCTACGCTTCGTCACCGGTTCCTGCAACCGGCGCTAGCCGTCAGATTTGGGCTCGGCGCCGCGCTTTCGCAACATGCGGCGCAGATAGCGCACCGCCCAGACGATCAGCACCACCAGGACGACGCCGCCCGCCGCGATCAGGGTCCATTTTCCGGCGTGATGTCCGTGGCCGAGCAGGTTGTGCACCGCCTCGCCGAACAGGAAGCCGATCATGGTGAAAGCCCCGGCCCAGATCATCGCGCCGGCGATGTTGAGGATCGTGAACTGCCAGGTCGGCACCTTGGAGACGCCGATGGCGATGGGGCTGGCCAGCCTCAGGCCGAAGATGAACCGGAAGATCAGCGTGTAGCTGATCGGGAACCGCTCGATGAACTTCAGCGCCCGCGCGAACGCCGCCTGCTCGCTGACGCGCACCACGAAGCGGTGCGTGCGGAAGCTGCGGCCGGCCACGAACAGCGCGTGGTCGAGGATGCCAGATCCGGCCGTGGCGCTGACCAGCACCACGGCCAGATTCAGGATGTGCTGGCGTGCGAGGATGCCGCCGACGATGACCGCCGTCTGGCCTTCGAACGCCGCGCCGAGGAACACCCCGATCGGCCCGTACTGCGCTAAGAAGTGTTCCATCGCCTCGCCGGCCGAACGCTAGACCCTGACTCGTTCAGATGAACCTGAACGGGATAGAAGGGTCTATCTGCCAAGGGTTAGAGCGCGACGCGCTCTAGGGAGAGCGCTCATAGCACAGGCCAGGCCCGCGTCAGCCGTTCTGTCGCAGCGGGCGATGTCAGGCGGCCAGACGGTCCTTGAAATGGGCGCCCTCAAGGTCGAGCAGCCACTTCTTGCGCGGCAGGCCGCCGCCGTAGCCGGTCAACGACCCGTTGGTCCCGATCACCCGGTGGCAGGGGACCACCACCGCCACCGGATTGGATCCGTTCGCCAGGCCCACGGCGCGCACCGCGGTCGGGCGGCCGATCCGCTCGGCTAGGCCCCGGTAACTCAGGGTCTCGCCGGCCGGGATGGTGCAGAGCGCCTCCCAGACCTTCAGCTGGAACGGCGTGCCCGAGGCCTTCCACGGCACCGTCTCCAGCGCCCGGGCGTCGCCGGCGAAATAGGCCTCGAACGGACCGCGCACCGGGACGGGCGCCCGGCCCTCCATGAGCTTAGCCTTGGGATAATGGCGGCCGAGCCAGGTCCGCATGGCCGGCTCGTAGTCGGTCCAGTTGAACGCCCGCAGATCGCCGTGCTCGTCGGTGACCAGCAGGGCGGTGCCGATCGGCGTCGCCAACCGGTCGAGGGTCAGGGTTTCAGGCGGCTTGCTGCTGGGCATCGGTCTTGGTCCTCTTGATCGTGTCGAGTTGGGCGGGGTCGGCCGCCCACAGGTGTTGCGCCGCATAGGCCCGCCAGGGCCGCCAGGCCTCGGCGCGCTCGAGCAGCTCGGTCGGCGTCGGCCGCTGGCCGGTCTCGTCGGCCATCCCGCGCAGCAGGCCGATGTCGGCCTGCGGGAAGGCGTCCGGTTCGCGAAGTTCACGCAGCGCGATGTATTGCGCCGTCCATTCGCCGATGCCCGGCAGGGCCTTCAGCGCGGCGATCGCGCTCTCCAGGTCGGCCCGCGGCGTGAAGATCGTCGGGTCCTCGACGACCGCGCGAGCAAGGCCTTCCAAGGCCGCACCGCGTGAACGCGGCATGCCCAGGGCGGCGATGTCCTCGCCGACCAACCGTTGCGGCGGCGGGAAGGCCCGTGTCAGGCCGAGTTTAGCCGCGAAGGGATCGTCGATCCGCTCGCCATAGGCATCGACCAGCTTGGCCGCGAGGCCGCGCGCCGCGGTGACGGTGATCTGCTGGCCGAGGATCGCGCGCACCGCCAGCTCAAAGCCGTCCCAGGCGCCCGGCGCGCGCAGGCCGGGCCTCGCCGCGACCAGCGGCGCAAGCTGCTCATCCTGGCTCAGGTGCGCCCCGATCAGGCCGGGATCGGCGGTCAGGTCGAAGACCCGCCGCACCCGCGCGATCACCGCCGGCAAGGCCTGGATCTTCGGAAAGCGGATCTCTGCCACCAGGAAATCGCCAGGGCCGGGGCTGACCGTCACTACGCCGACCGCGCCGTCGACAGCCAGCGTGCGGGCATAACGCTTCGGCGTCACGGTCTCGACGCCCGGAATGGCGCGGGCCGCCAGAAAGCCGATCATCGCGCTCCAATCGTAGGGGGCGCGGTAGGGCAGTTTGACAGTGATCCCGCCGGCCGCCGCCCCGATCTCCTCGGCTCGGCTGCGGCGCAGTACGCCGGGCGGGCGGCCAAAGAGCTGCTGGAAGGTCTCGTTGAACCTGCGCACGGACCCAAACCCTGAGGCCAGCGCCACCTCGCCCATCGGCAGCATCGTCTCCTGAATCAACTGTTTGGCGAGGAGTACGCGCCGTGTCTGCGCCACCGCCACTGGCGAGGCCCCCAGATGCTGGCGAAACAATCGTCGCAGCTGCCGCTCGCCGACCCCTAGCCGCGAAGCCAGGGCGTCCACATCGCCAACATCCATCGCGCCGGCCTCGATCAGCGCCAGCGCCCGGGAGACCGTGTTCGAGGTTCCCCGCCAGGCGCCCAGGTCCGGCGAGCTTTCCGGCCGGCAGCGCAGGCAGGGCCGGTAGCCGGCCTCCTGGCAGGCCGCCGCGGTCGGATAGAAGGTCATATTCTGCGGCTTCGGGGTCCGCGCCGGGCAGATCGGACGGCAATAGATGCCGGTGGTCTTCACGGCGCCGAAGATGCGCCCGTCGAACCGCGGGTCGCGGGTGAGGAAGGCGCGGCGGCAGGCTTCGAAATCCATGTCCATGCCAGCAGGATGGGCGCACCCGCCGCACGTGTCTCGCGGTTTTCGGACACTGATGGGTATCAATTGGCGGTTTTCGGACATTCGATCCGAAAGCCGGCGGGAGGGGGCCGCACCCCGAGATCGCAGCCCTCAGTGGCTGTGCAACCGCGCCGATCGCCGGCGGTCCTAACCCCTCCGACTACGCCGATTCCGTTTCTGGTAGTCCGGCCATGGCGCTCACAACACACTGCCCGCAGGGCGAAAACTGGACCTGGACCTTAGGGGCCGGAAGCGGGTTTAACAGCTACATCTTTTGTCATCCTGCCGGCGTAAACCTTGCAGGATTGGGTAGGCGCGCGCGCCCAGTGTCCAGCTTCGGCACAGGGATTGGCGGGTGTTCCCCTGAGGGTACGGGGTCTCATGTTGTTGTGGGTTCTGGTAATCGTGGGCTTGGCCATGGCGGCTGCGGCGCTGGGGCTCGTCGTGGCGATGCGCCAAGCCGAACGCCGGGCTCGACGCAGCCTCTTCCGCGGCCTCGGACTGGATGATGAGACCGTTGAACTGCTGATGGCGCGCAACGGCGACGTCCTGGCCGAACTCACTCTGGTGCGCCTACACCCCCCGAACATCGAGTCCGAAACCGACGGGCCTCATGGTCCCGCCGAGACCCCGTCGCGCCGGCTGCAACCGACGACCCGCTTCCTGCACCCGCTGGATGGCGGCGCGCCCAGCGCGGCTGCGCAGGCGGCAAGCGCAACGAATGCCGAGCCGCGCCTGCCCGCTTCCGGCCGCCGGCGGCTGCCCCACCCAGGACGGCACGGACGGCCCTAGGGGCTGTCCTGGCTGGATTGAGGCAAGCCAGCTCTGACCGGGTTGTCGGCATATGGCTGAGCCTTTCGCCAAAGCCGTTCACGCGAATTCCAGCGTGGGATTAACGGCTTGCTCAGCCGCGTCGGCCATTGTCCGCCGGAACCAAAAGGCGGGTCGAATTCGCATGCCGTATGACATGAGCGCAGCCGGCGCCGAGAGCAGCGGGGGCCAGTCCGCCAAGCGCGGTCCGCTTCGGCCGCAGCGCCTGGCGAGCGCCCGCTCACGTTTAGGCGGCGGAACGCTCTCCCGCCTGATGCAGGCTACCGACCTCGCCCTGCTGGCCGGCCTCTACGAAATCAAATGGATCGACGGCGCTCTTGCCGGGACGGCGGCGCTGATCGCCGTGGCCTCAGGACTGGTTGCCGCCACTCTGCTCAGCTTCGAGTCCTATCAGCTCAGCGCCCGCGAGCCTCTGCACAAACACCTCTACAGGGTGATCGGCGCGGTCGGCGGCGCGGCCTTCCTGATGATGGCTCTGGGCTCCGTCGGGGCGCCGGCCGCCAAGGCGGCCAACGTCCTCAGCCTAGTCGACTGGTGCCTGGCGGCCGCACCGCTGATCTGCACCTCGCACCTGGCATGGTTCGGCTACATCCGGCGTCTGCGTCGGCAGGGCCTGCTGACCCCGAATCTGATGATTGTCGGGGCGACACCAGCCGCCCAACGCTTGGTCGCTGTCGCCCTCTCGCGGCGCGATGTGAACATCCTGGGCATCTTCGACGACCGCGGCGAGCGGGCGCCAAAGCACATCTTCGGCGTTCCGGTGCTCGGCAAGACCGCCGACGTGGCCTCCCATCGCCTGCTGCCCTATGTCGACCGGATCGTGGTCGCCGTGCCGGCCGGCGCCACCGCGCGCATCGCTGAACTGATTGCCGAGCTCGCGACGGTTCCCAACGCCATCAGCCTCTTGATGGAGGGCGGTGACACCGACGAGCAGTCAGCCCATGAGCGGGTCTTGGACATGCCGCTGGCTCACCTGTCCGGAGTCCGCCGCGGCGCGCTGCAGGCCTTCATGAAGCGGACCATCGACGTGACCTTCTCGGTCACGGCCCTGCTCGTGCTGGCGCCCGCGCTCCTCGCCATCGCCGTCGCCGTCCGCTCCGACAGCCCAGGCCCGGTGCTCTTCAAGCAGCGCCGGCACGGCTACATGAACGAGGAAGTGCTGGTCTGGAAGTTCCGCTCCATGCGGGTCGAGGCCAGCGACTACGCCGCGACCCGGCAGGTCACCGCCGACGACGACCGGGTGACCAAGGTCGGCCGGTTCCTGCGTCGCACCAGCCTCGACGAGCTGCCGCAGCTTTGGAATGTCATCCGGGGCGAAATGTCCCTCGTCGGGCCCCGCCCGCACGCCATCGGCATGCTGACCAACGGGGCCGAAGCCTCCAAGCTGGTCGAGACCTACGCCCACCGCCACCGCATGAAGCCAGGCCTGACCGGCTGGGCGGCCGTCAACGGCTCACGCGGTCCCGTCGACACACCCGAGGCCGTTCGCCGCCGTGTGACGCTCGATCTTGAGTATGTCGAGCGCCAGTCTGTCTGGCTGGACCTGGCGATCATGGCCCGCACCCTGCCCTGCGTCCTTGGCGACTCCGCGGTGATCCGCTGATGCGCAATTTGAGGTTCGCCCGCTTAAGGGTCGAGCGCTGGAGCGAACTTCGAATTCGTAGAGCACAGTAAGCTCCAGCCCCTAGTTCATGGCCCGCACACGGCGTTCGCACTCGGCCCACGAGGGGTGCGGCCTCGGGGTGTGGCGGCGGCAATCGATGACCTTGTTGATGAAGGCCCGGGCGGTGACGCGGCCGGAAGCCTCGCGCGTGCGCACCTGCGCGCGCAGTTCGACGACTGCGCTGGACGCGCAAACGACCACTGCCAGGGCCAGGAACCAGCCCAGGGCGCGGCTCCAAGCCAGGACACGGTGCTCGGCGAAGGGAGTCAGGGCGAGTGGTCCTCAGATCTGTGTACTGCGCTGCGCAGCGCTGAGAGCGCCGGCCTCGCTGGCGCCCCCGGCGAAGGGCGCGCGGCAGGATGCCTCACCCGCGGACGAGCGTCGAGCCGCAGCGGGTTGGGGAGCCCGAGATTGGGGAGACGTCGCCTGCACCCCTCACCATCTAGGGCAAAGCATACAGGGGCCATCGTACGGCAATATTCTGTTAAATATGAATATCCGTTATGGATGCAATTGCGAATATTGCAGTTAACGCGACTTAACTTCCTTCAACAACTATACATAAACGAGGATCGCGTAAAACCAAGTCTGACACGGGGTGACCAAGAGCGAGAGAACTCGCCAAGAGCACTCTTGGGATTTCAGACTTGGAGTAGCTCGGTGCTAATAACCGTCAATAGTTCCGCCGCCCTGACTGCGGCCCTGAGTTCAGCCCACGGTGGCGACACCATTCAGCTCGCGGCGGGCGTCTACAGTCCCCTGATGCTGCAGAACCTGAATTTCACCAGTCAGGTGACCATCACGTCACAAGACCCGGCGCATGAAGCTGTGCTGACCGGGTTGACGCTCAGGAATGACACCAACCTGACGTTCCAGAAGCTGGAGCTGACGGTGGACCCGGCCAAGCCGGACAACCCTTTCCAGGTCCTGAACTCAACCAACGTCAAGCTGGACCATCTGAACGTCCACGGCTCGATGGACGGCAACGCGCAGAATGACGCCGGCGCGCTGATAATCCGAGGCTCGACGAACGTTTCGGTGACCAACTCCGAATTCCAGCAGTTGCACTTCGGCATCACGCACCTGGACAACAGCGGGGTTACGATCAGCGGAAACTACTTCCATGACATCCGCACCGACGGCATCCGCGGGGGCGGCTCGTCGAATGTGACCGTCGATCACAACTACTTCACCAACTTCTACCCCACCGCCACCGACCACGGCGACGCCATCCAGTTCTGGACGACCAACACGACCGCCTCGGCGCACAACATCACTGTGTCCGACAATGTGATCCTGCGCGGGGCCGGCGGCCTGGTCCAGGGCGTGTTCATCACCGACCAGGTGGGCAACCTGCCATTCATCAACGTCAAGGTCGCTGACAACCTGGTCGTCGGCGGGCTCTACAACGGCATCACCGTCGCCAACGGCGACCATGTGAGCATCACGGGCAATACGGTGTCCGGCATCGCCAGCCAGATCGCGTGGATCCGCACCGCCAATCTCACCAACGTCACCATGGCCAACAACCAGGCCAGCCAATACATAAACGCTGCGGGCACAGCACCGACCGAGGTCCATGACACCTTGATCGGCTTGGCCGCCGACGGTGGCCGCGCGCTGATCACCAACTGGCTGGCAGCGCATCCCGCGGGCGCCCTGCTGCTTCCCCATACCGCCGCCTATGCCACGGCGGCCGACACTTCGATCCTTACGCTGCAGGCGAACCGCATCTTGGGGGTGACGATCAATGGCACCGCCGGGGACGACAAGCTGAGCGTCGACCCCCTTCATGACACGACGATCAATGCCGGCGACGGCAACGACATCCTCTATGGCGGCGGTATCGGCCACAACACGCTGATCGGCGGCAACGGCGACGACACCTACATCATCAAAAGCAAGTTCGACACGATCGTCGAGGGCGTCAATGGCGGCAACGACACCGCCGTATCGTCGGTCGACTTCACCTTGTCCAACAACGTCGAAAACCTTCGCATGACCGGATCCGTCGGCCTGACCGGGATCGGCAACGCCCTGGACAACAAGATGTCCGGCTCGACCGGTGATGACCAGATCTACGGCATGGGCGGCAACGACGTCCTGTTCGGCGGTGACGGGAACGACTTCCTGTCCGGGGGCGACGGTAATGACACCATCGACGGCGACGCCGGCAACGACACCCTCAACGGCGACGCCGGCAATGACGTTTTGAACGGCGGCGACGGTAACGACTCCCTCTCGGGCGGCGCCGGCAATGACACCTTGAACGGGGAAGGCGGCGCCGACACGCTCTCCGGCGGCGCGGGCGCCGACCTCTTCGTCTTCCGCCCCGGCCAGTTGGGCGATGGGGTCAACATGGACCGGATCACCGACTTCTCGTCCGCGGACGGCGACAAGATCTCGCTGGCCGCGATAGACGCCAAGTCGGCCACCGCCGCGGGCGACCACTTCACCTTCATCGGCGCGACGGCCTTCCATCACATCGCCGGCGAACTGCGGTTCGAGGTCCAGGGCCACGATACTATCGTGATGGGCGACACCAACGGTGACGGCGTCGCCGACTTCTCCATCGCCCTCACCGGCGTGATCACCCTGCACTCGACCGACTTCCTGCTCTAGATCGCGGGGCGGCGGACGGCCGCCTGTGACAGCGCGGCCAAATCACCGTAAGAGCAGTCGCTGCCCGCACGCACTTGCACGTTTCTTGCAACTTCCGGCATAGGGTAGGATCGGCTGACTGCAGCGGGAGGGCGTTGATTTGGAAACGGTCTATGACTGGATCACCGTCGCGATATTCGGCGGCCTGGTTGTCCTGTTTCTGCACAGGTCAATGGCCGAGGCGGAACCGCAGGACACGATCTACCACTACCTGCCACCCGCCGTGGGCTGCGCCTTTGCCAACTATGTGGGCAACCATGGTCAGGGACCGCTGTCGGCTCTGATCGTCGTGGCGGTGCTGGCCTATATCGCTCTGGTGCTGAAGCCCTTCGGCTTGAAGTTCTAGGCGCGCACGCGGCCCGCGGCGGCCCGAAACAGGGCCTGCAGCTCCACATCGTAGGCCGCCAGCGCCGAGGCGACGATCTTCTGCCCCGCCTCTATCGCCGCGGCGAGCTCTGCCCGCCTGTCCAGGCAATCCAGCAGGTAGGTCAGCGCCTGATCGGTGCTGTAGCCCTTGACCGGCACGGCGAAGGGATAGTTCAGCACGCCCTCGAACAGGCCCGAGAACTTGCGGCTGTAGGCGATCGGGACCACTGGCACCCCGGCCGAAAACGCCGCGATGCAAGCGTGCATCCGCCCGGCAGTGAGGAAATCCAGCCCCGCGATGTAGGATTTGGCGTCCGAGGGCGAGGCGAAGTTGGCGACACGGACCGCGGCCGGGAACTCGCTGGCCAGCTGATCGGCCGCCGCGCCATCGTCATCCCGCGCCAGTTTGTCGGAATTGACGTGGCAGATCAGGTGCACGCGGGCGTCCTTGCGCGCCGAAGCCGCCCCGATGAACCGGCGCATCAAGGCGGCGTAGTCGACGTCCAGCCCGAATTCGTTGGCGCCGCTATAGCCGCCGCTGAACAGCAGCCCCGAGACATTGACGCCAATCTCCAGGCGCTTGGAGGGCCGGCGCGCCGGCCGCTCAAACGGCAGGCGGAAGGCGACGTCGACCGACTGGATCGCACGGGCAGCCGGCGCGATCTGGCGAATCACCTCGAACGATTGCGGGTCGCGCGCCACCACAGCCACAGCGCGCCGCATCAGGTGACCGGCGACGCCACGGAACGGCGCCTTGGTGAATGGCCCTATGGTCTGCGGGCTGAACAGCAGCGGCACGCCGCGCAGATAGGCCATCTCCTTAGTGACCGACAGGTAGGCGAACCGCTTGGCGCCGTAGATGTCGGCGAAACTGTCGCCGGCGCCGATGTCGAGGATGCAATCCAGCGAACTCAGGTTTTTCCAGTAGCCGGAAGGCGAGATCACGCTGCGGCCGCTGATCTGGAAGGTCTCGATGTCGTCGCCCGTCACATAGGCGCCGCCGAAGTCGCCAACGAACTCCAGGATGCGGAAGCGCGGCGTCAGGCCCACGGCGGCGGCAGCTTCTCTCGCGGCGATCAGGTTGCCGACGGTAAGCGCCCCGACCCCCAGGTTGCCGGCGTTGGAGGAATGCCACAGAAGGCCGATGGTGATGCTGCGCGGCGCGCTCATCCCCGGCTCCACAACGTGGCGTCGGCGCCTGCGATGGGATCGCGAAAGGAAGTCATGGATGAGCCGCCAGAATCGAATACGCCGTCGCCGACGGCAAGTGATATAGCCCGGACCGGTGGATGGGCGTCAAAGGCGTTTCAAAAGCGCCGGCAATCGCGGAGCTCCGGGTGCGGTTAGTGGGAATTCTGACGGGCGCCGCGGCCTTCGCCCTACTCGGTTGCGGGCCGGCTGCGCCAGCGACGCTGACGGCCACGCCGGCCAACGTCGGTGACGTGATAGGCAGAGCAAGGAGCGGCGATACGGTGGTGCTGGCCGCAGGTGACTATCCGGTCCACGCCTTCCGACGACACAGGTACGACCCGCCTCTCGTCATCGACGCCCACGCCGCGACCATAACCGGTTGGCTGATCACCGGCAGCAAGGGCATCACCATCCACGGCGGGACCTTCATGCCGCCTGCACCCGGCGTAAATCCCAAGACCGGTGGCCCGGCCTGGACGCCCGCGCTCCGTCTGGACAACATCGAGGCGTTCGAGATTTCCGGCGCCAGGTTCGTAGGTCCCGGCCATCCGGACACCGGCTCCGGAATGGTCTACGGCGAGAGCTACGGGTTGTTCGTCAACGTCGGCGCCAACGTCAATTTGCTCGATTCCACCTTCACTGGATTTAAGTCGAGCGCCGTGCTCCAGCAGGTGACGGGTTTCCATGTCGCCAACATAACCTTCACCTACATGCGGTCAGACGGGCTCGACGTGGCCTTGAGCCGCAACGGGATCATTGAGGGCCTCGACTGCCACGACACCTTGATCCGGAACGACGAGCACCCTGACTGCGTGCAGCTTTGGTCGCGGCCGGCCCGGCCCCCCAGCTCTGACATCGTGATCCGCAAGAATAAGGTCGTTGGAAACACCCAGGGAATCACAATGTTCAATCATGTGCGGGACGGGGTTGACGATGGCGGGTTCGACCGCATCACGGTCGAGGACATCGACGTCACCGTCGGCTATCCGCATGGAATCGCCATGGGCAGCGCCCGCAACTCGATCCTTCGGAACAATCACGTCAGGACGCTTCCAGGCGCAAAGTGGCGCGCCAGCATCAACGTGGGGACATCGGAGCTGCAGCGCTGCGGAAACACGGTCGAGGCCGGCGCGGGCAAGCCCGCGATCACCGATCCGCATTGCTGAGGTCCGCGTCTTGACCTGTGGAGGGCCGTCATGAGGAAGGGCGCCAGCATCTATCTGGTGTCCTCGCTGACCGGCCAGGTGGCCGCGCTGCTGCGCTATGTGCTGCTGGCGCGCATCCTGGGCCCGGAACAGCTTGGCCTGTCGGCCATGCTTATCCTGACCGCGCAGTTCTTCGACTCGGTGACCGACACCGGCAGCGACCGATTCCTCATCCAGGACCCTGACGGTGATTCCCCGCGCATGCAGGGCTTCGTCCAGATGGTCATGGCCGGCCGCGGCCTGTTCATCGCCGCCGCCCTGGCGCTGACCGCGATACCGCTGGCGGCGATCTACCACGCACCGGCCCTGACGCCGGCGCTGATGGTGCTGGGCCTGTCGCCATTCATCCTGGGCTTCGTGCACCTGGACATCCGCCGCCTGCAGCGGCACGGCGACATGCGACAGGAAAGCGCCATGACGATCGTCGGCGAGACCGCCGGCCTGATCGGCACGGTCTGGGCCGCGCTGGTCGTTCGGGACCACACCGCGGTGATCTACGGCCTGGTGGCGCGCTCGATCGCCATGGTGATCGTGTCCCATATCGCCTCTCAGCGCGCCTATCGCTGGGCGCTGGCCAAGACCGAGGGCATCAGGTTTTCGCGTTTCGCGGCCCCATTGTTCGTCAACGGCCTGTTGCTCTACGCCGGTTCGCAGGGCGACCGGCTGATCGTCGGCAGCCGCTTGGGGCCGGCAGCGCTTGGGCACTACAGCGCCGTCCTGCTGCTCATCTACTATCCGTCCAGCGCGCTCACGAAATATGTCATGGGCATGCATCTGCCGCAGATCGCCAACAGCCGGCCGGTACCCGCGCAACTGGAACAGCAGTCGCAGCGGCTGGCCGGGCGCTGCCTGCTGCTCGCCGTACTGATGGCCGCGAGTTTCACCGTGGTCGGCCCGATCGTCACGCCGCTGCTCTATGGCCGCGCGTTCGCCCAAGGGATCGCCATTTTCGCCTTCCTGGCCTGCCTGCAGTCGGCCCGGTTCCTGCGGGTCTGGCCCACGACCATGGCGGTGGCCGTTGGACGCAGCACGATCGTCATGTTCAACAACGTCGCCCGCATGGTCGCCCTGCCCGCGGCGATCCTGGCGACCTTCTGGTTCCACAGCATCGAGGCGATTGTGGCCGGGTTCTTCCTCGGCGAGATCGCCGCCCTAGTGGTGGCGCTGGTGCTGCTGTCCAGGGCGGAAACGGTCTCGCTCACCCAGGAGTTGAAGCGGGTGGGCGGCTTCCTGTTGGTCTCGGCGATGCTCTGGGGCACCGCCTGGGGGCGGCAGAACCATCAGCTGCTCTGGACGCTGGTCGCGGCCGCCGCCACATGCCTGTCGATCGCGCTGGTGGTCTGGAGCGAACGCTCGGTGATCGACGAATTCTACCGCTCGATGCGCAGGCGGCTCGATCGTCGCCTGGGGCGGGCCAGGGCGACGCCGTCAGCCTGAGCCGACGTCGATCCAGGCCGGCGGCCCGCGCCGGTTCGCGAGCCCGGCCGACCAGCCCTGCAGCGCATAACCCAGCTGGCGCCAGGCCCGCCGGCGCGCGAACCTCAGGATCAGCAGCAGCAGGGCCGCGGTGGCGGCGACCGGCAAAAGGGCCGGGAAGCAGTCGCGGGTGACCAGGATCTTGTTGCGTTCGTCCAGGTAGACCGGCGTCCTCGGCTGGGTCCTGGAGCGATCGTTGGAGCCCGTGGTGGATCCCGCGTGGTGCAGCACCCGGGCGTCCGGCGCGAAGCCGAGACGCATGCCGTGCGCCCGCCCGCGCAAAAACCACTCCACCTCCTCACAATAGAGGAAATAGTCCTCGCGCATCGGGCCGACCGTCTCAAGGAACCGGCTGCCGATCAGCATGCTGGCGCCGCTCAGATAGTCCTGGCGGGCTTCTATCGCGGCCGGATCGACTGGCGTGGCAAGGTCGCTATCTCGGCCGATGGACTCCGCCCTGGCGAGCGACGCACGCCAGCGACCACCATAGGCCTGAACCTTGGTCTCGGAGAGGCAGAGCGTCCCGCCGACCGCCTCGCAGCCGCCCGCGGCCAGCCGCTCGACCAGCTTGCCCAACGCCGTCGGCTCCGGTTCCGTATCCGGGTTGAGCGCCCACCAAGCGTCGGCCTGTGACGCCGCCGCCATGCCGAAATTGACCCCCCCGGCGTAGCCCAGGTTGCCAGGCGCCTGATGGACCGTGACGATCTGGCCGCCCTTCAGCCGGGCCGGAATGGCGGCCTTGAGCGCCGCATAACTCGCCGCGCCGCCGTTTTCGCAGATCACCACCTCAAAGTCGGCGTAGTCCGCCCTGTCCAGGGCTGCGAGGCAGGCGGTGATATCCGCGGCGTTGCGGAACCCGACGATGACCACGGCCACATGCATGGACTAGCGGCCCTCCCTTGCGGGCGCTCAGGCCATCTTCTGGCTGAGACGCGTGCCGATGAGCGCCGGCAGGCCGCTGCGTTTAGTGGCCGCGAGCAGCTCCGGCACGAACCGCTCGAGCACCTCGAAAGCTATGGCGGGATCGCCCAGCGCCGAGCAGCGGAACAGGATTCCGTCGGCGACGTAACCATGCAAGGCGTTCGTCAGTCGCACCGCGCGCTGCTCCCGGTCGCTTTGCGGCAGGAATTCACCGATCCGGGTCCAGTAGATGATGTTCTCGCTGCGCCCCTCGGTCCTGGCGATCACTTCACGGATCGGCAGACCGCCGCCAGAGATCGGCAGGTCCTTTGGCTTGGTCGAGACGATTGTGTAGCCCAGCGCCGGGTAGCAGGTCTCCGGGCGATGCAGCTGCAGCAGGTCGCTCTGGGTGTCGCCGTAGGCGGCCAGGACCATGATCGCGGCCCCGGTCTTTTCGTCGTGATAGGTCCGCTCGACGATCTCGCTGTAGAGCGACTTGGCGAGCTTGCCGGCCTGATCAGGCGAAACCAGGCCGGACGACGCTTCCGCGGTCCAGCTGCCGAACGTCTTGGGCACGAGTTGTTCGATCTTTCCCGACCGCAGCAGGATCAGCTTGTGGCGTGGGCGCAGGCCCTCCGCGCCCGCCGCGGCTGCGAGCGCAAAGCCGGCGATGATCAGGTCCCTGCGGCGCATCACTTGGCTCTCCGGGCGCGCAGCAGAACCCGTGAGATAACGCTGTCGATGGCGAACATCAGGCTAAGCGAGATGGCGAACAGGAAAAGCCCCGCGGTCACGTGCAGGAAGCCCTGCCCTACGGCGTCGCCGAAGAAGTAGGTCAGGTTGATCAGGATCAGGATCCTAAGCACATTGGCCGCGATCGCCACGGGGACGATCAGCAGGACCAGAAAGGCCGAATAACGCCAGCTCGCGTTGCGCAGGAGGTAGATATAGAACAGCGTGATCGCGATCAGGCCGATCAGCGAATTCAGCCCTGAACAGGCGTCCTCGACCAGCAGCTGATAGGGCCCGACCGTCATGGTCACGCCTTCCTGCACAATAGGAATCCCGAGTGGCTCGACGAGGCCGGTCGCCATCGTCGTCACCAGCAGCTTGAGCGGGGCGGTGAATTTGTCGATCGCCCAGCCGGGCACCGGAAGCAGCATGCCGAGGTAGAACAGCGGGAACCAGTTGGCGAGCATCACCTTGATGCCGAAACGGTCATTCAGGACCGACATGCCGAAGCCATAGAGGCCAAGCGCCTCCACGCTGATGAAGTCATAGGCGCGGCCGAAGACGTAAAGGCTCAATGACACGACAACCCCGACGAACGTCAGGATCGGATTTCCGGGATGGGCCTCTGCGGTCATCGACCCCCATTTGCGCCAGAGCAGCCAGATGCCGGTGGCCAATACGATCGGACCATGAGCCCCGATCTCGCGCGACCACACCTGCTGACCGAGCCGCAATAAGGTTGGTCCGGCCAACACAGCCGCCGCTACGATCAACGGTAACTGGGGTCGCAGCGCTCGCAGATCGAGCGTCGGCCCCGTCCCTTTTTCGCCCACCGCCACCACCGAGATCAGGTCTCGTTGAGGACGGTGCCGACGACCTTGGCCCCATCCTCCTCAAGCTGGGCGGCAAGCGCGGCGACGTCACTGAAGTAGCTGACGTGGCGTTTGGCGACGACCACGCCGTAGCCGACCACCGTGCAAATCCGCCGCGCATCGGCACAGCGATTGGTGGGGGGGGTGTCGATGATCGTGAACTCGAAGTCCCGCAGGCAGCGGTCGATCAGGCTCTTGAACATCTCACTGCCGAGTAGCTCCTGAGCGTTCTCGGCGGTGCCGCCGGCGAACAGGACCGACAGGTTCGGCAGGACCTCAGGATGGATCTGGTCGTAGGGGTGTTCGTCGGGCGATGTCAGGCACTGCACAAGGCCGCCGGTGGCGACCGTCGGCTGGATGACCTTCTCGATCGCCGGGGCGCGGAGGTCGCCATCGATCAGCAGGGTCTTAATGCCGATCTGCGCCAAGGACACGGCCAGGTTGGCGGCGAGGAACGTGCACCCTACGTCAAGGCTTGCGGCGCACATGGCCAGGCCGCGGCGTCCGTCCTCGACGTGGCGGGCCATGATGTGGGTCCGCATGGTGCGGATCGCCTCAGCCTCCATCGGCCGGCCTTCCGACAGGGTGACCAAGTCGGGAGAGAGCTTGTAGCTCAGGCCCTCAAGGTCCTGGGGACGCGCCGGCTTTGCGGTACTCCCCACTCCCTCCGCCGTCACGGATTCGCTCGGGCTCATGCCGCGGCCCTGGTGCGGACGACGCGGCGGCGAATGAAGGCCCGCTTGAAGTTGTCGCGAAGGTGCAGGCCGGTCCGGGTGTGCGGCCGGCTGACCACCGCCAGCACCGGCGCCTTGATAGCAATCCGCAGATCTTCGGAGCTGCGGATCCGCCGGCCGAATAGCTCGAGGATCAGCGAGATGATCACGCCAAAGGCGAGACCGCCGCCGACCGCCACAGCGATCAGCAGCAGCTTTTGCGGGAAGATCGGCGTCTGTGGAGTCATCGCGGCACCCAGCAATGTCACACCGGCCTCCGAAACCTCGGCCTCCTGGCGGAGCTCTGCGGCCCGCGCGGCCGCCTTGTCGTATTCCGCGCGCCGGATGCTCACATCATCTTGCAGCAGCCGAACCCGCTCCACCTTGTCGCGCTGGCCCAGGACCTTGGCTTTCTGCGCCTCCAGCAAGCCTTGGGTCTCCCGCAGGGCGTTGCCGGGAAGGCTGGCCGCGGAGCCTTGCGCGGCGCGTTCGTCAGCAACCATTTTTGCGACGACCTCGCGCCGCCGACGCAGTTCCAGCAGCTGCGGGTGGTTGGGGCCAAAAATCTTCGAGGCCTGCACCAGCTGGCCGTCGATTTCGGACAGCTGCCTGGCTGTCGGCGAGGGCGGCAGCACCAATCCGGCGCTCGGCATGACCGGGGCCGAGGCCTGGGCGGCGAGCGCGGCCAGGCGGGAGCTGTCCAGGTCGGTCTTGTCCTCTTGCAGCAAGACGCCGTTCTCGCGTTCGTAGGAAGACTTCGCCTGCTCGGCGGCAAACAGCGAATCCTTGGCCTTCTGAGCCTGGGCGTCGTACCAGTCGGCGTTGCGGCGCGCGGCTTCCTGACGCGACTGCAGCGTCGTCGCGACGTAGGCGGTGCGCAGCGCGTCGGCGACCTGTTTGGCGGTGTCCGGATTGCTGTGGTTGAAGTCGATCTCGAGGATGTTGCTGCCTTCGATCACCTTGGCGGTGGTGCCGTCGATCACGATCTGCGCCGCCCAGCGATTGAAGTCGCGATCGTCGTTGGTGTCCCGGTTGCGATAGTCGCGGAGCAACTTCTTGTTCTTGTCCCAATGGAGACTGGTGACCACCTCTTTGGCCACCTGGACGTCCTTCACCAACTCGATCTGGGTCTTCGTATAGGCACGCAGGAACGCGGTGGCCATCACTTGGCCGGTGACGGGGTCAGGCTTCAGGACGTCCAGAATTACCCGTGTCTGCGCCTGGTAACTCGGCGTCACCACCTCAACGAACACCGTCATCGCCACGCTGGTCACAATGGTCGCGATCAGGATGATGAACCGCCGGGCCCAAAGAATGCGGAAGAACTGCAGGATGCTCATGCTGATCGCCTGTCTTCGAAACCTAGAACAGCTTTTCGCTGATCGACAGGACGTCGCCTGCCTGGACCTTGGCGGTGTTGTCGACCATCAACTTCTTCCCGGCGCGGGTGACTTCGACCTTCTTGTCGGAGCCGGAATCGGTAAGGCCACCGCTTTCTGCGATCGCCATGCGCACAGTCATGTCGGCGTGAAGCTGATGGGCGCCGGGGGTGTGGACCTGGCCAGTAATGTAGAAGATGTCCGCGGCCGGGGCATAAATCTTGTCGCCGGCGACCACGTAGGGATCCTGGCTGGCGTCTCCGGTGGCCAGTTCGCGGATCACATAGTGTTTCTCCGCCCCGTTGGCCGACCGGACCACAATGTATTCGGCCGCTCCCTCATGGACACCGCCGACCTTGGCCAGGATTTCGGACAGTCGATAGGGCCGGTTGATCGGCACCAGGCCTGCCTGCCCAACCGCCCCCAGCACCGTCACGTAGCGGCTGGCGAAGGAAACGACTTCAATGTTGACGATCGGGTCGGCGTAAAAGCCGCCGGTCTGCAGGGACTTGCGAATGGTCTCCGAAAGCTCGGTCGTGGAGTGTTCGGCGGCCACGATCTTGCCGATCAGCGGCATCTGGATGGTGCCGTCGGCCTGGACGCGGACCCGGCCCCCGAAGTCGTTGCGACCCAGTAGGCTCACGGCAACCACATCGTCGCGACCGAGCACATAGGCGCCGGAGGTGGACTCCCCGATGCCCTGCGGTGTCGTCAACGGCGCCTGCGCGACGGCGCCGGACGTATCCGGCTGGGCGACTGCGAGGCTGGCGGTAGATACCACAGCGACAATGGTCGCGGCGAAAGCAACAAGGATTTTGGCGATTCTCATGTGGCTCTCTTCGGGTTCTAAAAGGACACGGCGAGGGTGAGGGTGGCGCGGTTGTCGTCGTAGTTGAAGTTGGGCAGGTCGGTGACCTTGCTCTCGTGGCGCAGATCGAGCACCAGGGAGGCCCTGTCGCTCTGCCGATAGTGCAGCGATCCGGAGATCGTCTTCTTTCGCGATTTTGTCGGCGTTGGGATCAAAATGGTTGTGTCTTTGTTGGATTTCAGGTCGTCGACGATGCCGTTGAGCTCGATCGTGAAACGGTTGCCCAGAGTATAGTCCCCCGTCAGCTCGCTGCTCGTCACTAGGTCATACAGCTTGCCGGCGCGATTTGACGGCTGGAATGCGCGCTGCGAGTGGGCTTTCAAGCTCAACCGGCTGCTTGCCCTGTATTCGACCGACACAAGATAGTTGACGCCCGTCACCTTGGACCCAATGCCGGCCGGCGCGAAGTCGCGCCGCAACGTGTTTTCGGACACCATAACCGAGGTATTGATCTTTGAGCCGAAGGCCTTCTCGTAGCTCACCCCTATCGACTCGCTCGCGAAACCGCCCGCAGCCGCGCCGGTCGTTGGGTCGATCCGGTTCGGGTAGCCATTTTTAGAATAGCTGCCGGTCAGCATCAGCACGCCGAGCGAGGTGTTGCCGTAGCCAAATGAGCCTGACACGCTGTCGGACTTGTGGTCGGCAGCTTTCTGGAATGCCAACGAGTTGGTGACGTCGCGATGCTGGACGACGCCTGACCCCGTGAATCCGCGGCCGGATCCACACTGGGTGCCGATCGCCTCGGCCGTGGTGGTTAGCAGGTTCTGAACGAGGAGCCCGCTTAGGTCCTGCAGATCACTCTGCAGAGCAGCGTACTTGCCATAGATCGTCGTCCGGCAGTGGAGGAGCGTAAGGACCCCGCCGCCCGTCACGTCGATGTTTTCGCGATTGAGACGCGTGTTCTTCTTATGAAAGTCGTACCCGACCTGCCCGTCGAGGAATAAGGCTTGCTGGCCAACGGGTTGCACAATGTGGAAGTCCGCCGCCGGACTCACCAGTTCGTCCTGAGGAATGATGTGCCGAGCGGCGGAGAGTGCGGCGCTGGTGCGCCCAACATTGTCGTCATAGGTGACATCGGTGTGGAACCCGAACTTGTATTCCCGTGCGGTGCCAACGCTGGGCACGGCCTGAGCGATCGCCGACGTGCAAACGCCGACGCTCAGGATCGCCCCGAGGGCTAGCGGCCCAAGTCTCATAGGGTTCAACTCCAACAACATCTGAGGGTTTGCCCCATCACTTGCTAACTATCACCTAAGGCTTGAGACCGGAACTCAGGCACAATGGATTTACAACCTGCTCCTGCGGCCCAGGACGGTGCGGCGCGCCGTGCCAACGAAATTCTTGAGCGCGGCGCCCACGCCGGCGCGCCGCGCAGCCTGAAAAACCTTCAGGCCGGCCATCGACGGCACGGGCTGCAGGGTGAACGGCAATGAAGCGATCCGCGACAGCACCAGGCGCTTCCGACGCGCTTGCGACGGCTGCATCTTGTCGATTTCGGACGGATCCAACGGCTCCGCGGCGATGGACCCCGCCGCGATCGCGGCCTCCAGCAGGCGGTCCCCCACCGCGGTGCGGGTGACAATCAGGCTGCGACCCTCCTGTTCCTCAAAGCTCGGATAGCCGTCGTCGTCGCCGTACCAGGCGTCGGCGCAGGCGATGTCGGCGACCCCGCCCACCGCGTCCGGACAAATCTTGCAACGGAACTGGACCTCTTTGGACAGGTGTCCGCCCCAGCTGTCGGCGTAGCTCATCTCAAAGGCCCGACCGTCGGCGGTGGCGGCGCGCGCGGTCCCGGGCCAGCCGCGGCCACGATAGCGGAAGGCGGTCACCTCGGCGGCCGGCGCACCCATGGTCTTGAGGATCCGCCCGACGCCATCGTGGCTTGGTATGCCTCCGCAGAAAAACGAGATCACCAGCGGAATATGGGCGGCCACCCGCGGATCGGTTTTGGCCAGTTGGCGCAAGGCCGAGGCGTCGCAGGGCTTGCCGACAAAGGCCATGGCCCCGCCTTCGGCCAGCGCCGCGTCAATCTCGGCCAGCGGGGACGATGCCGTATAGCGCGAGCCTGCCCGGTCGATCACCTCCTGGGCGGTGCGCGAGATGGCGATCCTGTTGCGGGTGGGCGCCTTGGGGTCCGGCGCCACATGCAGAACCCGGTCGACAAGGCCGCTGGAAAGGGCGTGGATCAGCAGCGCCGAGATTGCCCCGCCGGACGACCCCTCGAAGCGCACCGCCGGGTCGGTGGCGTGGCCGGCGGTGACCCGACGCAGTGGACCCCAGTAGGGATGGGTGGCCGGGCCTGGCGGCCAGGGCGCCACCACCGCGCCCGGACAGGCCCCGGCGATCACCGCCTCAGCCGCGCGGCTGACCGGTCCGGTTGCCACCGGGCGATTGTAGCCGGGCGGCGTGGAGTCCATGCGCAGAGAGCCGCCGCTCACCGAGGCGCAGAGCCCGCAGCCCGTGCAGAGTTCGCCCCGCAGCACGCGCCGCACGGTCGGTGAGCCTCCGGTCATGGACTCTCGTCATGCTCCACTATGGCGCTTCGAAGGCCAACGCCTCGTCCGCGAACTAGAATGATTGCCGACAATTCACCACTCCTTTAGGCGCATCGCCCGAAGGAGGGGGCAAGCGCCCACGCCGGACGGGAGAAAAATGGCGGCCTCAGATGTCAGTCCGACCCCTGCCCGCCGGCGGATCTGCCTCGCCGCCTCGGGCGGTGGCCACGTGCGTCAGATTCTGGACCTGCAGCCGGTCTGGTCGGAACACGACTATTTCTTCGTCACCGAAGACACCGCGCTCGGCCGCACGCTCGGCGATGAACACCCGGCCCATTTCGTCCCTCACTTCGCCTGGGGCCAGGCCAGGCTGGGCGCGCCGTTCCGCATGCTGGCGACGGCGTTCAAGAGCTTCTTCCGCTCGGCCGGCATCGTTCTTCGAGAGCGACCGGATGTGGTGATCTCGACCGGCGCTGGCGCGGTCTTCCCGTTGTTGCTGTGGGCGCGGCTCACGGGCGCCCAGGTCATTGTCATCGAGTCGTTCGCCCGCTTCGAGAAGCCCTCGCTGTTCGGGCGCATCGCCGCCCCCTTTGCCCACCAGATGGTCGTCCAATCGGCCAAGCTCGCGCCCTTCTATCCGCAGGCGGAGGTGTTCGATCCGCTGCGGATGCTGGACACCAAGGCGCCCAGGAAAAAGCCCCTGCTGTTCGCCACCGTCGGTGCGACCCTGCCCTTCGATCGGCTAGTGTCGACCGTCGCCGAATTGAACGCCGAAGGCGCGATCGCCGAGAAGATCATCGTCCAGACCGGCGTCGGCGGCCTGGCGCCGGCGGGCCTCGAAGTCGTCGAGACCATGCCGTTCGACCGAGTGCAGGCATTGCTGAAGGACGCCGCGATCGTCGTCTGCCATGGGGGCACCGGATCGTTGATCACGGCGCTGCGGCAGGGGTGTCAGGTGATCGCCATGCCGCGCCTGTCGACCCTGGGCGAGCATTACGACGATCACCAGGCCGAGATCACCGACGCCTTCGCCAAACGCGGCCTGATCCTGGTCGCCAATACGGCGGACGAACTGCGCCAGGCGCTGCGCACCGCCCGGACGCGGACGCCGGTGCTGGCGACCACCGACCCGGTGGCCCTGATCGAATATCTGCGCGCCTGCCTCGCCGGCGGGCGGCGCTACCGTTCGGCGCCGTGAAAACGCCGGCCATCCGTCCCTGCGGCGCTGTCCCACCTAGGCGTGAGGGCGCGGTCTTGGTAATCGGTTCGCCGTACACAGCGCATCGTCATTTGGGCTTGGCCTAGCGCCGGCCCAGCATCGGTTCGTGGAGAGTCCCAACTGGACGACACCGTCGCAAAATTCCATCCCGAGCCTCGGCGGTCGATCTTTTCGCGACTGAAGGCGAAGCCGCAGGAGGGCCCGACGAAGAAAGAGCTTCAGGCGCTGTCTGCGCCCTTGCTCGCGAACTACAAGCGGCCCCCGATTGGAGCCCTGGCCAAGTGGTTTCTGATCGCGCTTCTGACGGTCGCCTCGGGAGTCTACGGCTATTACTTCGCGGCCCTTGCACCGCTGCTCATGATGCCGTTTTTCATTCCCCTGGCGTTGTTTACCGCGTTGCTGATCTGGGCCTTGCCCACGGGCGACTATGCGCCAACCAAATCCCTATACGGCCTCTTCTGGTTTTTCTGCATCGCGCTGGTGCTTTGGCCGAACTACCTGGCCATCGCCTTGCCCGGCTTGCCCTGGGTCACCCTGTTGCGGATCGCTTCAGGACCGCTGGCAGCCGCCTTGCTGATATGCGTGTCAGTGTCGGAAAAATTCCGGAAAGACTTGGCGGCCTGCCTGAACGACGCTCCCTACATCTGGAAGACGCTCATCTTCTATGTTGCGATTGTCACCGTATCGCTCGTCCTGTCACATAAAATTCCCGACACCTTGAGTAAATACGCCATCTTCCTGATCAATCAGGTCGCTGTGTTCTTTGTTAGTTGCTATGTTTTGACCAAGCCGCGCCGCGTTGAATTCTGGGTATACAGCGTCTTATTCATGGATCTTATTCTCTGCGGCATCGGTCTATGGGAGGCCCGCCTCGGATATGTGCCCTGGGTGGGGCATATTCCCTCGTTTCTTCGCATCGAGGACCCCAATGTCACCCGAATTCTGTCGGGCGCCGCGCGGGCCGCCACCGGCCTTCACCGCGTGCAGGCGGTCGCCACAACGTCACTGGGGCTAGCCGAGATTCTCGGCCTCACGGCGCCTTTCGCCCTGCATCTGGCGCTTGGGCGGTACCCCATCTACATCCGGATGCCAGCGGTCTTTAGCCTACCGCTATTTGTCTATGTGATCATCCTGACCGATGCGCGCCTTGGCTTTGTCGCCATGCTGGTTTCAGCGTCGCTCTATCTGTTGCTACGCTCGATCGTCCGCTGGCGCGAGGTGCGCGGCAGCATCTTCGGACCGGCGATCGTGCTCACCTATCCGGCAATCTTCTGCGCTCTCGTCGCTTCAACCTTTCTGATCGGACGGCTGCGAGCCCGAGTTTGGGGCGATGGCTCCCAGGCCGCCAGCACTGAAGCGCGCAAAGGCCAATGGGCGTCGGCCATTCCGAAAATCATCAGCCATCCGATTGGCCATGGCTACGGCGAGGCCGGCCGGACGCTGGGATGGACCAACGCCGCCGGCATTTCGACGATCGACTCCTACTTCCTCAACCTGCTGCTCGACACCGGATTCATCGGCTTCCTCGCCTATCTCGCGATCTTCGGTTCGGCCGGCGTGACCGGCGCATTGACGGTGATCAAGTCGCCTGGAACTCGCGAGAACCGGTTGTTGATGCCCTTGGTCGTGATCATGCCAGCCTTCGTGATCGTCAAAGGCGTGCTGAGCCAGGATGCCAACCATCCGCTGATCTTCATCATGCTGGGCGCCATCACCGCCCTGGTCCACCGCACGCGCCAGCAGGCGCGAGACGCGGAGGCGGGGCTTCAATCGAGCCCCGCCGTCGCCGAAGCTAGGCGGCGTTGAGCAGGGTTCCGATGATCTCCACGCCATCCTCGACCAGTTCTCCGGAGAGCGTCGAGACGTCGTTGACATAGGTCAGATTGCGCCGGGCCACGATCAGGCTGTACCCCACCACACTGCCCATTCGGCGCGCGTCGGCGGCGCGGTTGGCCGGCGGGGTATCGACAATCGTGTAGTCGAAGTCACGCAGGCAATCGGCCAGAATCGCGTCGCAGGCTTGCAGCGCGAGCAACTCCGAGGCCCCGGAGGTCGCGCCGCCGCTGTAGAGGACCGAGAGGCCCGGAATGACGTCGTGGTGGACGGTGTCAACCAGATGCAGGCCGTCTGTCAGCATATCCCGCAAGCCGGGCGAAGGCGTCCGCGGCCTGATCATCTCGTCGATGCCAGGCTCATGCAGGTTGGCGTCCACCAGCAGCACCGAGGCCCCGGCCATCGCCAGCGAGATCGCCAGGTTGGTCGCCACAAACGTCACGCCCGCCCCTCGGCTCGGGCTGCAGATCGTGACGCCGCGACGGCCGAGTTCCAGCTGATGGACGATGATCTGGGCGGCGATCTTCTGGATCGCCAGCGCGGTGGGCCCGCGCGCCGGTGTCTGCAGCGCCAGGAGGCTTGGTGAGTAGCTGTAGGCGGCGTGGGGCTCACCCTCGTTGGCCACCGCAGTGAGTTCCGTCGTTGGCATGACGTCTTGGGCGCGGGCTTCAAAGCTCATGCGCGCACCAGCTTGCGCTTGGGTTTCGGCTCAGGCTTCGGCTTCGGCTTCGCGGACCGGGGCGGTTTCGGAGTGGGCGAGCGGCGCGGGCGCGGCTCGCGCTTGGCCCGGACCCGTGGCGCCTTAGGCAGGGAAAAGCGCGGAATGGCGCCGAGGGAGGGGGCCGGCGCCGCCGAGCGCAGGTCGGTCTCGGCGCGGACACGGCGGTCAAAGGACTCCAGCAGGAAAGCCAGCAGCAAGCCGCAGCCAAGGCCCAGGCCGCCGGAGCCCCCCAAGATCAGGGCGTTGTTGGGAAACACCGGAGTCGGATTCACCGACGTGACGCCGATTGGTGTCAATCCCGCATCGCTGAGATTGGCAAGCTCGCGCTGTTCGCCGGCCCGCTTCGAGACCTTGTCATAGAGGTTTCGTCGGCGCTGGATCTCATCCGTAACCAGCCGTAGGGCCAGCGCCTTGTCGCCCTGTGACAGGATCTTTTCGACCTGTTGGTTTATCAGGCCGGCGGTCATCTGGGCGTTCCGCGTGGCCAGATCGCTAACCGTGGTGCTGCCGTTGATCGCGGCCACGTGGTCGGCCAGCACCGCGCGACGCTGGCGCATTGCCAACAGCGTAGGATTGTTCGGTCCCATGGTCTGGGCCGCCGCGGTGATGGCGAGGTCCAGCTGACTGAGCTGGGCCTTCTCGACCTTCCCCCGCTCGGCGACGTTAGGGCCCACGATTCTTCCGCGCCTCGATCGCGGCAGGCCCCCGACCTGCGGCGATCGCACCAGGCCCTGGAGCTGACGGCTGTCCTGGTCCCGCTGAAGATCAGACACCACTATGCCGGTGGTGCGCTCCAGGTTGCCCTTGATGATCTGCAGTTGGATGAGTCGCTCGCGCTCGCGGTCAGCTTGCTTGGCGTAGTTCGCGGCCGAACCGCGCGCCGAATCCCGCTGCTGGCCAACCGTGGCGTCGATGTAGGCGGTGCGCAGGTCGTCGGCGATCACCCTGGCGAGTTCCGGGGACGTGGACTGGTATTTGATTTCCATGATGTTGGTCTCAGGCACCATCGCGGTGCCGACACCGTAGACAAGCCGCTTCGCCGCCCACTTGCGGAAATCGTCGCCCTTGTCTGGCGCCGCCTGCCAGGCGGCAAGCATGTCGGGGTTTTCCAGCCAGCCCATGGCGTCTACCACACGGCCGGTGACCTGCTCGTCGTGGATGAGGCCCATTTCGGCGTTGATGTAATCGTCGAAGCCCTTGGCTGAGACCTTGAAGCCGGTGATCGGATCGGCGCGGATGATGTTCAGCATCACCCGACTTGAAGCCTCGTATCGCGTCGGAAACGTCACGCTGACGAAGGCGCCGCCGAGCAGCGAGAAGATCATCGGCAGGAGAACGATCAGCCAGCGTCCGGCAATGATGCGGCCAAGGTTAACGAGGTTCACGCCGCACGCTCCCGGTGACGGTTCGACGCGCCACAGCGTGGCGGGAGTTTGTGTCGCAACAAGGTCACCTGCGCCGGCTCTCGTCTTCGTCCATGGAGCGTCCGGCCCGGAATCGGGGCTGGACTCGTGCATCATGCTACCCGCCATCTAACGCAAATTCGTTCCCAAATTGAGTCGGCCGCGGCGCCGCAGCCGCATTTCCACAGGCCGGGCTACCGATGGCGCGCGGTAGCGGTGTTGGACCTGATCTCCGAGCACAGAGGTCTTGCGTCAAAGGCGCTGCGCGCGACGTGGAAAGGAGAACGGGGGCTCTCACCGCCCCTGGTGTGCCGGTACGCGCGGGCCGATAGGGCGTGCGGGCGTCGCCTTAATGATGTCTTGCGGCGGTGGTTAAGCAAAACGAAGGCAAAATGGGCGCAAGTGACCTGAGTTGTGTCGTTTTGACCTCGGGTGCGGTAAGCCGCCCGGGCGCATGGCGCTGATACGATGGAGGCTTAATTGGCGGGCTGGAACATGAACCTCGGCGCGCTTTTCAAGGGCCAAGGCCGCAGGGCCGACGCACGCGCCGCCGCGACGGCGGCCGTCGTGCAGCCCATGGTCCGCGGCGGCCATCGCGGTGCGGCGGACAAGGGATCGCTTCCCCGGTTCCAGGCCACGGCCAGCGACCAACTGAACAATCGGGCCAATGACCGCTTCGCCTCGATCCGGGCGAAGCTGCGTCACGCCTTCACGCCGTCCCAGCCCGTCGCCGACCGCCGCATGTTCGCTGGCCGCGAGGAGGTGCTGAAGACCATCATCGGCTCGATCGAGGACCAGCGCCTGCACGTGGTGCTCTACGGCGAGCGCGGCATCGGCAAGACCTCGCTGCTGCATATGCTGACCCAGGCGGCCCACGAGGCCCGCTACATTGTGGTCTATTCATCCTGCGGCGCGAACTCGACGTTCGACGAGACCTTCCGGGCCGCGGCGGTAGACATCCCGCTACTGTTTCACTCCGGCTTCGCGCCGACGACCACGGAGGCGGAAAAGGGTTCTTCGCTCGCCGACCTCCTGCCGTCCGAGCCAATTTCACCGCGCAAGTTCGGTGACCTTTGCACCAAGCTCGTCGGCACCCGCGTGCTGATCATCTTGGACGAGTTCGACCGTTGCGAATCCGGCGCTTTCCGCCGCGACGTGGCCGAACTGATTAAGAACCTCTCAGACCGGCTGGGCCGGGTTCAGCTGGTGCTCGCCGGCGTCGCCGCCGACCTGACCGAACTGGTTGAGCACATCCCCTCAATCCGCCGGAACATCTTCGCGCTCCGCGTGCCGAAGATGAGCGACACCGAGGTCCTGCAGATTGTCTCCAACGGCGAGCGCGAGGCCGGCGTCACCTTCGACACCCACGCCGGGGCATATGTCGTGGCGCTGGCCAGCGGATCGCCCTACATCGCCAGTCTGCTTTGCCATCACGCTGGCCATGTGGCCCTCGACCAGGGCCGCAGCACGATCCTGGCCAGCGATATCTCCACCGCGGTCGGCCGCGCCGTTGGCGAATTCCAGGGCCGGATCGGCAAGCCGGCCCAGGCTCACGTGAGGCGCCTGTTCGAACAGGGCCGCGGCGAAGCCATGGCGATGGCCGCGCGGGCTTCGCTCACCTCGGACGGCGCGTTCAGCGTCTCGGAGATCAAGGCGATAAACGAGGTCGACACCCGCAAGGCGCAGGCCGTCGTTGACCAGCTGACCGCTGATGGCCTGATCAGCCAGGTCGACGAAGACGAGATCGAGCGGCGCTACGCCTTCATCGAGGAAGGCCTGCCCACCTATCTCTGGATAAGCTGGGCGCAGCAGAATCTGCATCCGGAGACGACACCGAAATCTCGCGCGACGGCGGCAGCGGCCGCCTCCTAGAGCGCGTCAGGGTGAAATGAAACCATTTCACCCGCCCGACCTGCTCTAAGTGTTTGAAGATAGACCGTTTGCTATCCCGCTCAGATGATTCCATCTGAACGGGTCAGGGTCCAGGCGGCAAAGACCCGGGAGCACGGCTCCCGGGCGGCGTCATCAGCCAACACGCAGGATCTGCCGACGCGCCCTTGGAGCGCGCCGGCCTTGGCCGCTATTTCGCCGGTGGGGCCGCGGGCTGGGCCGCAGCCGCAGCCGCCGGTGCGCCTGGAGCCACCGGCTTGTCGGGCTTGAAGCCGGGGGCGTAGACGATCTTCGCCTCGGCCGCGTTGCGCAGGGCCACGACATCTCTGCGCACAGCGTCCTGTCCGTGCTGCTGACGCAGGACATTGGTGGCGTAGTTCACCGCCATGTCGCCGCGGAACGGCACTGTGCGCGTGCCGGCGATGCGGTTGAACACGTAGGCGCCGCGCTGCGGCACGACAAAGACCTCACCCGGGCCCAGCTTGGTGATCTGGGCGATCATCTGCGGATTGGCGCTGAGCGTGTCCAACTCGCCGGAGCTCTCCTGGTAAGGGATGTTGTTGGCGTCAAAGAGCGCCTTGACGTCTTCCAGCGTCTTCAGCGCAGCGAGCTTCTGCGGGTCGACCTTGTTGGGCGCGGCGACCACCTGGTCGAGGTTGATGATCTTGCGGTTGGCGAACTGCTCCGGATGGGAGACCACATAGTTCTCCGCATCCCGCTGGGTCGGCGGAGCCACGGTTCCCGAGATCTTGCGCTCGTAGAGCTGGGTCAGCAGGCCTTCCTCACCGCGCCGGACCTGCATGCTGTAGTCTGGCGTCTTGTCTAGCTTCTGATCTCGGGCTTTTTGGACGACCAGTCGGCGCAGAATGATCTGCTGCAAGGCCTGTTGCTGGGCCGCCTTCATGACCTTCGCATCGCGCGAGGCGAAACCGTTCATTTCGGCCTTCAGCTCGAGCGAGGTGATTTCCTGCCCGTTGACCGTGGCGACGACCTGGCCCGAGGGCTTGCCGCCGACCAGACCCTTGATCTTGTCACAGCCGCTGAGCGTCAGAGATGTGCTGACGGCCAGAGCGACCAGAAGCGCTTTGGATTTCAAGTGTTCCTCCGTGGAGCCGTATCGCGAAAGGCGTCGACCGAATCTACGCAAGTCCTGCGCCCCCAATGCAAAATTCACATTAACAGCCCAGGCCAAGCTTAGGCAAAGGGCGACGTCGATCAGGGTCCGGCGCCGGTTGGATCAACGGCCCGCCTCCCGCAGAGTAATCTGGGCTGGATTGCCGACCGCGTAGGCATTGGAGGGCATGTCCTTGGTCACCACGGCGCCCGGCGCGATGATGCAGTCATCTCCAACGGTTACCCCAGGGAACACAATCGCCCGTGCGCCCACCAGGCAGCCGGCCCCGAGGCGCGTGTCCAGGTAGATGCCGCGGGTCATGTCGTGGGTCAGCACCACGGCTTCCTCGTCGATCACGCAGCCCGCGCCGATGTGGATTCCACGCGGCCACGTCCGGTCAATCAGCGCTGTGTCGGCGATACGCGCGGACGAATGGATATCCATCCCCCAGAAGTATTGGCGGAGCAATCGTTTGAAGAGAACCTTCAGCAGCTTTATCAACGGTCAATCCATAGGATTAGAACTGCGAATCACGCCGTCGAGGGGCTCGATCGCATCGATTCAAGACTAACGGAACGCAGGCAAGCTCGTCCATGGCGCTGAAATCGCTCAATCAGCTGCGCAGGGTGCGCGAGGCGCTGCTGCGGATTCGCGAATTC
The DNA here is from genome assembly GCA_025350685.1 of Alphaproteobacteria bacterium. Lineage (GTDB taxonomy): Bacteria > Pseudomonadota > Alphaproteobacteria > Caulobacterales > Caulobacteraceae > Phenylobacterium. The sequence continues at coordinate 46,160 of JANXXK010000311.1, forward strand.
TGGCTCCGCCGGAAGGTCGGCGTTGTCCTGGGCCCAGGAGTCTCGATCTCACTGTCGGCTCGATTTGCGCCCATGCGGCGCGGTGACATCTGCGTCGGCGCCGAGACTCTGGTGGCCTTCAAGACCCTGATATTCACCCGCGACCTCGCCACGGGCGAAAGCCGGCCGGTCAGGATCGGCGCGCGTTGCTTCATCGGCGGTGGGAGCATGATCCTGCCGGGCGTCACCATCGGCGATGAATGCATCGTCGGCGGCGGCGCGGTGGTGTTCGACGACGTTCCGGCTAGGTCCATCGTCACCGGCAATCCGGCTCAGGTGTTGCGCAGCGACATCGAGGTCGGCCCGCTTGGTCGCCTGAAGGGCGCTGACGATAACACCCGCCGGCTCTACGTCGACTAAGCTGCCGCCTCACTTCTTGGCGGCGGCGGCCGCCGCCGCCGCATTATTGGCGGCCGCCGCCGCAGTGACCGATCGGATCCCGACGTCCGGCCTATCCAACTGGTAACCCTTGCCGTAGGTGATGCCGGGTTCCGCGGCCAGGCGCACGGAAACGATCTGGCTGTGGACAAAGTCCTCCGCCTGAATCTTCCGCAACTCCTCCAGGGCAAAACGGGTCGCCAATTCGCCGGTCACCGGCGCGCTTTTCACCTGGGTTACCACATTGAAAACGTAAGCGCCGTTCTGATCATAGTAAAATACCTCGCCCGGCGGCAAATTATCGATGCGCTTGATGGATTCGTTGTCGGCGGTCACAGTATCGATCGCCGACACCGTTTGTTCATAGACAAGATCTTTTGCCGTCAGCATCGCCTTGACTTGATCAAGCGACTTCAGCGGCTTGAAGTCCTGGCCCGCCAGCGCCTTAACCGAGGCCACGACCTGGTCGATTATATAGATCCTGCGATTGGCGTATCTTTCCGGATGATTGACGACGTAGTTTTCCGCCTCCTGTTTCGTCGGCGGGAGCACCGATTGGAACAGCTTCTGTTCGTACATCTTGGCAAGCAGGGTCCGGTCACCCCGCCGGCTGTTCAGCGTGTAGAAGGGCACCTTGTTGAGCTTCTGCGCGACGGCGCGCTGTGAAAGCAGGTCGCGCAAGATAATGGCCTGCAAGGCCTGATCCTGCGCCTGCTTGATGATCTTGGGGTCCTGGGAAGAGAACCCTCCCATCTCATCCTTGAGTTCGAGGCGGGTGATTTCCTGGCCGTTGACCGTGGCCACGACCTGGCCGCCCGCCTTCCCGGCGGTCAATCGCTTTATCCGATCGCAGCCCGCTGTGGCCATGAGCAGGCACACCGCCAGCACCGTCGAGACCTCATTAACCTTCATGGCGCCCACCCCTGGGAAGATTGACTCTAAGACAAGGAATCAAGCCCGAAGTGTACAGGCTTTTGCCAGTTCTTGAATTTGGCGGCGATTCAGATCAACCGGCTGCGGCGCCGGAAGGTCCGCACCGCCGACGCCGCCCCGCGTAGACCCTCCCCACATTAGGCCAGCCGCCCCCGCGGCGCGGCCACGAAAAACGCCGCCACCCGAAGGTGACGGCGTTGATCTAGTCTGGACGTTTGGGTGTCTTAGGCGGCCGCGATCGCGCGCCGGCGGTTGTTGCGGATCAGGGCGCCAACACCGCCGAAGCCCAGGATCATCAGCGACCAAGTCGCCGGCTCCGGAACGGCCGTCAGCGAAACGCCATCCAACAGCGCGAATGGGGGGAAGGAAGCAAGGGGCCCGCCCGTCGCCAGGAACGCCAGCTTCTCGGAGGCGCCAGTCGCGACGAACTTCATATTCGCCTGGTTCCACCCGGTGAAGCCGTGGTTGGGGTTACTCAGTGTGTTCGTAAATTGAGTGTTAGCCCCCAAGCTAACTTGCCATCCCTCGGTAGTAGGGCCCTTAAACTTCCACTGTTGAGCGCCTGCATAGTAGAAGCTCAAATCGTATTGCTTGCCGATCTTCAGGCCGGTGATCTGCTGAGAGATCGGGTGGTTTATGTAGACGGGGTCGACAGCCAGAAAATATCCGCCAGCCGGGCTCAGGCTCAGGCCGTTGTTCGCACCGTCGCCGGGGCCCCAAAACTTCAACAGGCCGTGAGTGCCGATGTCACCGATGGTGTCCGCCATCGTGCCGGACGTGCCAGCCCCCGGGCCGAAAAGGAAATCGTAGTTGGACTTGCCGGGATTGACCGTCCAGCTCGCCAGGGTCGTATTAAAATTGACCTGGCCCGATCCGCCGTTGGTCTCGAAGTTGCCGTTGGCGACCAAATTGGTGGCGGCCGACGCACTGCCTGCCAACAGCAGGCTTACAGCGACGGCGCTGATCGTTGCAGAGAGGTCTCTACGCATCAATCTGGTTCCTTGCGTGTCTTCGATCGGTGCGGTTGTTCAAGTGAACGCCGTGCACCCCCACTCACTGGTTAAACTATTATTTAGATCCGGATCCCCGTCAAACGGTCTCACCTCAGAGGCGAATAACCGCTGCAATTCGCCGGCCTCGCGGTCATTAGAGCCCCGATTTGCAGACACCGGCGTCATGGCGACCATGGGCTCGAGGTCCATTGCGAACTTGCACTGTGGATTCCACTGATGGTTCCCTACTGGCAATATCTATGCGCTCGACCTGGCCCTGCGCCAATGAAAAACGAATGAAGTTGAAGGACTCCGCGGTCCGGCCACAGGCAAATTCGGGTAAAACACATCTTTTTCACCTGAAGTGCGAAAACAAGTCGCCGCGAGAACCCTTCGAAACCTGAGAGGGACAGTCCGCACCGAACCTAAGGTTCGACGGCAAGCGCTTCCCGCTTGGATGGCGGCCCGAAGGGCGCGACCAGTTGATCGACCAGCGCATCGGGCACCGGCGTGGCGGTCCCATACTTGGCCGGCCACTGTTTCGGCAGATAGAAGGTGCCGAAGAGGCGATCCACCACGGGCACCATGGATGAGTAGTTGTGATCCTTATGATCATCCCGGGTGTGATGCCAGTGGTGGAACGCTGGGCTCGAGATGATCTCCTCGAGCGGACCAAGCCGCCACCGCAGGTTGGCGTGGATGAAGAAGCTCCACATGGTGCCGATCAGCAGAACCAGCGTCGGAACGAGACCCGGGTTTGGGCCCACCGTGGACACAAGCCCCGTCGCGTAGAGCAGGACAAGGCCGCAGAGGCGGGTGAAAACAGCGTCCACCGGGTGGGCGCGCGAATTCACGAGATAGCTCAATTGGGTGGCGCTGTGATGGATTGCGTGGAACCGCCAGAGCAATGGGATTTCATGACTCCAGCGGTGCCCCCAATAGAAGCCGATCTCGCCTACGATCATGGCCGCCACCATACGCGCCCAGAGCGGCAAGGCCGCGGCAGCGCCGGTGATGGTCGCAGGCAAGATCGCATGGACGCCCGCGGCGATCAGGGCCGACGGCGGCCCGAGCAGCAGGACCGGAACAAAGCTGCCGACGAAGTACCACCCAAGATTTGTCAGCCAACCCTTGTAGAAGACATTGGCCCGACGCACTGAAAAGAAGTGCTCCAGGGGCACGAAGACGACGGTGAGAATCACCAGCCAGAACCCGGTTCGAGCCAAATCGATCAGCAGCGCAGACAGGTGAAGGTGGGACGCCAGGAGCGATATCATCGACAGTTCCTATCACCGCGCCGCTCAGACTTCATTGCTTCGACCCTCAAGGCTCAAGGCGGGACGCTACCCGACGCCAAGGAATTCGCTGCAGATCAGGCGCCAAAGCTCGATGCGATGCGGCCTGCCCTGCCTCGGTCAACCGCCAACCCTCAGTAAGCCCTGGGGTCTCGGAAGATGAGCGGGACGGTGCGGGCCAGGATGGCGAGGTCCAGGCTGGGCGACCATTCCTCGATGTAGCTGTTGTCCGCCGCCACCCGGTCGCTCATGCAGCGGGTGTCGCGGATCTCGCC
>JANXXK010000338.1 GCA_025350685.1 Alphaproteobacteria bacterium
ACGGCCGAGGCCAAGATCTATGCGGCCGGGCGCCAGCGCCTCGAGCTCCATGAACACCTCGGCCACCTTCAGCGGCGAGTAGTTTACGAGCATGACGCCGCCGGACCCCAGCCGCAGGGTGGTGGTCGCCTGGGTCAGGGCCGCGATCAGGATCTCCGGCGCCGGCGACCCCAGGCCCGAGATGTTGTGGTGCTCGGCCAGCCACAGGCGGTGATAGCCGAACCGCTCGGCGGCCCGGGCGATCTCGATCGTCTCGCGCACGGCTTGCGCCTGCGTCGCGTCGCCAGTGACGGGGGAGAGGTCGAGGGCGGAGAGGATCATCTCACGAATTCAAACCGTCATGGCCGGGCCCCGAACGCGAAAAGCGCGTTCGAATCTTTGCCGGTGAAATGGGCCGGCCACCCAGAAGCGCGGACGTCGCGGACTTGCCTGAGGCGTTTGTGTTTCTGGGTCCCCGGGACAAGCCCGGGGATGACGAAAGAAAAGAAGGGATCACTCGTCCACGTATTTCCAGGTGTTGGCGCCGTCGAACTGGCGGATGCGGATGCCGTTCCAGTCCAGCCCGTCCACCAGCCGCGCATTGATCGCCATCCGCTCCTGGGCGCCGTCAAGGCTCTGCCAGTGGGTGGTCACGCCGCAGCTCTTGCATCGGTGGAAAGCCAGCATCCGATCACCCCAGACATAGGGCTGGGTCGAGCCCACCCGGGGCATCCCCACCTGCGCCGGCGAATAGTAGGCCCAGCGTGCGGCCAGCTTGCGGCAGATGGAGCAGTTGCACTCGGTCACCGTCTCCGGCGCGGTCGGCGCCGTGAGCTTCACAGCCCCGCAATGGCAGGCGGCCTCGATCATTGTCTTCTCCCTGACCGCCATGGGGGACGAGCGACGCTCCCCTGTCCAGCCCGGATATCTAGGGACGCGGCGTGGTTTTCTTCAGCACCGAGGAGAAGCTGGCAATCGGCTCGCCGCCTTGGGACGCGTTGGAGATGATCCCGCGCACGAAGACCATGGAGCGCCCGGCCTTGACCACGTCGCCCCGGCACTCGACCAGCTCGCCGATCCGCGCGGTGCCGACCAGCTCGCAGTTGAAGGTCGCGGTCACGGTGCTGGAGCCCGCGATGGTGTCTCGGGCGATCACGAACAGCGCGAAGTCGGCGAAGGTCATCACGCAGCCGCCGTGCATGAACAGGCCGCCGTTCATGTGTTTCATCTCGGCGCGGAAGGCGCAGACCGGGACCCCATCGTCGCCGGACTTGAAATAGAACGGTCCCGCCAGGTCCTCGTACGGGTCGCCGCCCGGATAGAAGGACCAGCCCGCCCATTCGCCCCCGATGACGGGCGTCAGCTTCGACTGGTAATTGTTCTCGAGTTCGCCGCCGTCCATCTGCCCTCCGAGGCCCGTCGAAGCGTTTGCTCCGGGCCGTTTCAAACACTAGTTTGCCGGGCCGCCACAAGTCATTCGGAACCTGGAAGCATCATGAAACGCGCCGCCATCGTCTCGCCCATCCGTACCGGTGTCGGCAAATACCTGGGCGCGCTCTCCGACATGACCGCCGGCGACCTGGGGGCGGTGATCCTCAGGGCCCTGGTCGAGCGCACCAAGATCGATCCGATGAAGATCGACGACGTGATCTTCGCCCAGGGCTATGCGTCCGGCGAAGCGCCCTGCATCGCGCGCTATTCGGCGCTGGCGGCCGGCCTGCCGATCGAGATCCCCGGCTACCAGCTCGACCGCCGCTGCGGCTCGGGCCTGCAGGCGGTGATCGACGCGGCGATGATGGTCCAGACGGGCGTGGCCGACGTGGTCATCGCCGGCGGCGTCGAGAGCATGAGCAACGCCGAGTACTACACCACCGACATGCGCAAAGGCGCTCGCGCGGGCTCGGTGACCATGCATGACCGCCTGGCGCGTGGGCGGGTGATGAGCCAGCCGATCGAGCGGTTCGGGGTGATCAGCGGCATGATCGAGACCGCCGACAACCTGGCCCGCGACTACCAGATCAGCCGCGAGGCTTCCGACGAATACGCCGCCGAAAGCCACAGGCGCGCCGCCAAGGCCTGGGCCGACGGCAAGTTCGACGACGAGGTGGTGCCGATCTCGCTCAAGCAGAAGAAGGGCGATCCGATCATCTTCGCGTCGGATGAGGGCGTCCGCGCCGACGCCACCGCCGAGAGCCTCGGCAAGCTGCGGCCGATCGAGAAGGACGGGGTGGTCACCGCCGGCAACGCCAGCCAGCAGAACGACGCCGCCGCCGCCTGCCTGGTGGTCTCCGAGGACAAGCTGGCCGAGCTGGGCCTGGAGCCCATGGGCTGGTTCGTCAGTTGGGCCGCCGCCGGCTGTGAGCCCTCGCGAATGGGCATCGGCCCGGTGCCCGCGGTAAAGCGGCTCTTCGAGCGCACCGGCCTGGGCTGGGACGACATCGACCTGGTCGAGCTCAACGAGGCTTTCGCGCCCCAGGTGCTGGCCGTGCTGAAGGGCTGGGGCTGGGACGAGCGCGACCGGCTGAACGTCAACGGCTCGGGGATCAGCCTTGGCCATCCGATCGGCGCCACCGGCGGGCGCATCCTCGCCAACCTGCTGCGCGAGCTGCAGCGCCGCGACGGAAAGTATGGCCTGGAGACCATGTGCATCGGCGGCGGCCAGGGCATCGCCGCGATCTTCGAGCGCGCCTAGACCATGGCTCTGGATCTCGAGACACGCGAACAGCTGATCGACACCGTCCGCCGGTTCGTCTCCGAACGCCTGCGCCCGCTGGAGGCCAAGGTCGCCGAGGACGACGCCATGCCGGCCGACGTGCTGGAGGAGATGAAGGCGCTGGGCC
>JANXXK010000002.1 GCA_025350685.1 Alphaproteobacteria bacterium
GGCGTGCTGGACGTAGGAGGTGGATGAGGTGAGGTCGGCCCAGCCGAGCTCGCCATGCACGGTGACGGCGCCCTGGGCGAAGTTGTTGTTGGAAGACTCGCGCACCTGGGTGGTGCGCAGCGTCTTGTTGGCGGCCAGCGTCGTGTACTGGGTGTCGCGCGAGCTGAGCCGCTGGGCGGCGGCGGCCACGTCCAGGGTCCAGCGGTCGCCGAGGCTGAAGCGCAGAGCCGCGCGACCGCCCTGGCGGTTGGTGGAGTCCACGTTGGAAAGCCGCAGGCTGACATTGTCGAGGTAGCCGCCCTGGTCGTCGTAGTAGCCGACCAGGCGCACGGCCGCGCCGGCGCCCAGCGGAATGTTCACGTAGGTGTCGGCGACATAGGTCGGCGAGCCGCCCTTGGTGGACGCGATGATCACCTCGCCGCCGCCAAGCAGGCGCTCCGGGTCGGGCTTGTTGGTGACGATGCGGTAGACGCCGGCGAGCGCGCCGGAGCCATAGAGCGCGCCCTGCGGGCCGCGCAGGGTCTCCACCCGCTCGACGTCGGTGAGCCGAAGGTCGGGGTCCGGCGCGTTATAGTTGATCGGCGCGTCGTCGAGGTAGGTCGAGACGGTGGACCGCGCGCGGCCGGTGAAGGCGCCGTCGGAGAGGCCCCGCATCAACAGCTTGTCGCGGCCGGGGCCGAGATTGGTCATCAGCACGCCGACCAGCTGGCCGGTGGTGTCGCGCGCGTCGCCGGCGCCGGTGGCGCGCAGCTGATCGCCGGAGATGACGCTGACCCCGGCGGGCAGCGCATCCAGCCGCTCTGGCCGCTTGCGCGCGGTGACCAGCAGCTCGGCGACCTGCGGCGGGCCCGGGGTCGCAGGGCGCGCATTGGCCTGGGCGGGCAGGGGCGAGATGCGCACGGTCCTGGCGTCGACGATCCGCCAGGAACAGGGCGCGCCGGCCAGCACGCGGGCCAGGGCGTCGGTCAGCCCATAGGTCCCAAAGAGCCTGGGCGCCCGGCCGCCGTCGCAGGCCGAGGCGCCGAGCAGGGAGATATCGGCCTGAACGGCCAGATCGATCAGGGCTTCGGTGTAGGGCTTGGACGGTATGTCGAAGCGCCGACGCGCCTCAGCGGCCTCAGCCCGGGGGGCGAGCGAGGTGAGGCACAGTCCCGTGAGGGACGCGCACAGCAAGGCCGCCGGCCTGGATATGGCCCCTCATCCCCCTCATGGCTTCGCCGCCTCATCGCGACGGAGCAAAACCCCTTGAGGAGAAGGTAACGCCTTGATCGGTGCGAGCAAGGCGAGGCGGCGAATAACCGCGTCCTGATCGTCGAGCACCAGCACGCCGGAAACCCGGGTCTGGGCGAGCACGGGGTCGTCGATGGCGATCGGCTTTGCGAACTGCTGGTTGAGGTCGGCGACCACCTCGGAGAGCGGCCGGTCGCGGTAGATCAGCCGTCCGGCGCGCCAGCTGGAAACCTGGGCGGGATCTGCGGCGCTGAGTTGCACCTCGCCGGCGCCCTCGCGATGGTCCAGCCGCTGGCCCGGACGCAGGCGGAAGCCGCGCCCCGCCATGCCTGAGTGTGGGGCGCCCTCGGCAGGGTTCACTTCAACCAGGCCACGCTCGACGGTGACCGAGAGTTCGCCGGCGCGGCGGCGGACGTCGAAGCGGGTGCCGACCACGCGCACGGTGCGGTCGCCGGCGGCGATGATGAAGGGTCGGGCCTTGTCGGCGGCCACGTCGAACACCGCCTCGCCCTCGGCGAGGGTCACATGGCGTTCGTGGGCGCCCAGGGTGACGCTGAGCGCGGAGCCGGCGTTCAGCTCGATGGTCGAGCCGTCGGCCAGCTTGACGGCGCGGCGCTCGCCCTTGGCGGTGACGTAGGACTTTGGCGCGGAGCCGGCGGTCTGGAGGCCGGCGAAGGGGGTGACGGTCAGGGCGACGGTGGCGGCCGCGGCGAGCGCGCCGGCGATCAGCCAGCCGCGGGTGGCGGCGGGGGAACGGCGGGCGAGCGCGGCGCGGGCGACCGGGCCGTCTTCGAAGGCCTTGCCGATGGCGGCGGCGGCGTTCTGCAGTTCCAGGGTGACGGCGAGGACCGCGTCATAGGCGGCGACGTTGGCGGGATGGGCGGCGAGCCAGTTGTCGAAGGCGACCGCTTCAGCCACCTGTTCGTCAAGATCGGCGAGATCGGGAGACTGCAGGCGCACAAGCCAGTCGGCCGCAGATGCGCGCCTGGCGTCCTCACCCCTGATCCAGGCTTCACTCATGCCACACCCAACGCGCCCCTGCGGGGACGCCATTACAGTCAAAGACGGCGCCGGCAGGGCGCGCCCCCCTGTCGGGACGGTGCAATTGGGAGTTGATCGTGCCCATGCTCATGGCGGGCCTCCCGCGCCGCCCCTGGCGCCCAGGCGGGCGGTGAGAGCCTTGAGTGCGGCGCTGACGTGCTTTTCGACGGCCTTGACCGAAAGGCCCATGACCCGGGCGGTCTCGGCGTGGCTCAAGCCATCGAGCTTGTGCAGACGGAAGGCGCGGCCGGCCTGGGGCGGCAGTTCGGCGACCGCGGCGACCAACTGGCGCAACCGCTGCGCCGACGCGGCTGCCTCGTCGGCGGGAGGCTCGTCGGCGATGGCCACGCCGCCCACCTCGGTGCGTTCGACCTGGCGCCAAGCGGTGTCGCGGGCGGCCGAGCGGGCCTCGCCGCGGGCGCGGTCGAGCATCAGGTTGAGCGCCATCTTGTAGAGAAGCGCCAGGGGATTGGAGATGTCTGGGGTGGGGTCACGCGAGACGAGCTTCAGATAGAGATCCTGGGCGAGGTCCTCGGCGGCGGCCAGCGAGCCGGCGCGCGCGGCCAGGAACCGCACGAGATTCGTACGCCGCTCCAGGTAGAGCGCCAGCAGAGGATCGTCGTCGGTCTGCGCCACAGCAAACCGTGTGCCGCATTTCGCGTGAGCGGGGAAGTTGCCTCCCCCTCAACTCATCAGGCCGGCGTGCTTTAGGAAGCCCACCAGGGCGGTGTTGAAGGCCTCCGGCTGGTCGATGTTGGCGCTGTGGCCGGCGTCGGCGATCAGCGCTTTTTTCGCGCCGGGGATCTTGGCGGCCATATAGTCGGAGGCCGCGAGGAAGGGCGTGTCGTTGGCCCCGACAATGACCACCGAGGGCACGGCGACGGTGGGCAGGCTCTCGATCACCCGGGCGTTCTTCTGGGTGAGCATGCCGCGGGCGGCGCGGGCCAGGCCCGTGGCGTCGCGGTGGCGGGCCTGGCGGACTTCGGCGCTGGCCTTGGAAGTGTCGGGCAGGCCGTCTTTCTCGAAGCGTTCGGCGCGCGCAATAGCGGTCTGGTTCCAGCCGTCGCGGGCCTGGTCGTTCTTGTAGCCGGGGCCGGTGTCGATGATCAGCAGGGCCCGTGTGCGCTCGGGGTAGGTGGCATGGAACGCCAGGCTCATATAGCCTCCGAGCGAGAGGCCGCCGACGACGGCGTCCTTAGCTCCGACCGCGTCCAGCAGGGCGGCCATGTCCTCGACGGTGGCGGCCTCGGAATAGGCGGCCTGGTCCGGCGGATAGTCGGACTGGCCGTGGCCGCGCATGTCCCAGGTGATGACCGTGAAGTGGTCCTTCAGCGGGTCGATCTGGCCGGCCCACATCTGGGCGGTGGCCGAATAGCCGTGGGTGAGGATTAGGGCCGGGCCGGAGCCGGCGATCTCATAGTGGATCTTCACCCCGTTACGATCGAGCGTCGGCATTTGAGAGCCTCCCTGGCATGGGCGGCTCTTGTCGGCCGCTATTGGCCTCTTAGCACGTCATGGACGCGCGTCAGCGGCCCTCGGGCGCCCGCAGGTGCAGGTAGGCGGGATCGAAGTCGCCGGCTTCCTGCAGCTTGGGCCAGTCCTCGATGACCAGCCGGCGGCCCTTGGAGGTGATCAGGCCGGCGCGGCGCAGATCCTGCAGCACGCGGTTCACATGGACGGTGGACAGGCCGAGCGCGTCGCCGAGCTCGGCCTGGGTGACCGGAAGGTCGAAGACGTGGTCGTCGATCAGCTTGAGGCTCTTCAGCCGGGTGCAGACCTCGCAGATCAGGTGGGCGATCCGCTGGTGGGCGGTGCGGCGGCCGACGCCGGCCAGCCACTCACGGAAGATCGCCGCATCGATCAGGATGTCGCGCCAGAAGGCCGCGGCGATCGCCGGGAAGCGGTCGGTAAGTTCGCGCAGGGCGGTGTGCGGGATGTAGGCGCAGCGGCCGGGGACCAGGGCGCCCACGCTGTGGTCCATGACGCTGAGCTGCAGGCACTGCAGGTCGGCGATGTCGCCGGGCAGGTGGAAGGAGAATATCTGCCGCTGGCCCTGGCCGAGCAGCTTGTAGCGGCAGATGAAGCCCTCAAGGATCAGGCAGCACTCCTGCGGCGTGTCGCCTTCGCGCACCAGGTCGGTGTCTTCAGCGAAGTCCTTCAGGCGCATCGGCAGGCCCGCGAGCGCAGCCTTCTCCGGCTCGGTCAGCACCGCGATGGTTTCCATCTTACGGATCAGGCGGCCGTGCTCGGACGAGGTGCTACCGGCCATTACGCTCCGTCGCGGCGAAGGAACACGAGCCGCATGGACTCGGCATCGCGGCGATCAAGCGACCGGCTTAGCGGAAGTCCACGTAATCGCGCCTAACATGGGTTAGTGTGGCTCCCCGAAGGGAGAGCAGCCTGTGCCGACCCCTTTCATACTCAAGCTTCAAAACGGCGTTGACCTGAGCGCGAGCGACCAGGACGCGCTGCTGAACGCGGTGACCCACCGCAAAAGCTTCGAGGCCCACCAGGACATCGTCACCGAGGGAACCACGCCGGCGGGCGTGAGCGTCGTGCTCGAAGGTTTCGCCTGCCGCTACAAGCTGCTCGCCGATGGGACCCGGCAGATCATGGCCTGGCTGCTGCCGGGCGACGCCTGCGATCTGAATGTCTTTGGCCTGGGCGCGCTGGACCATTCGATCGCCACGCTGTCAGGTTCGACAATCGCCTTCATTCCCAATGCCGCCCTGGAACGGCTGAGCGCCGGCAGCGTGGCGATCATGCGGGCCCTGTGGTGGGCGACGCTAGTCGACGAGGGGATCCTGCGCGAATGGCTGATGGCCATGGGCCGCCGGCCGGCGGACCGGCGCATCGCCCATCTGTTCTGCGAACTGGCGGCGCGGCTGGAGGCGGTCGGCCTGGCCCACGACCACACCATGGAGCTGCCGATCACCCAGGCCGAGCTGGCCGACACCGTCGGGCTCACCAGCGTCCATGTGAACCGCATCATCCAGCAGTTGCGGGACCAGGGGCTGATCGTCTGGCGCGGACGGGTCCTGACGATCGCCAGGCCCGCGGCGCTGAAAGCGTACGCCGAGTTCGACCCAACCTATCTGCATCTGCCGGCGCGCACGGCCGCAGCGGCGCGTCTCCCGGAAGCGATCTAGTCCGGCCCGGCGCCGTCCTGGGGCTCATGCCGCGGCCGGTCGACAGGCATGTCGCCGGTCGGGGCGATCGTCGGAAGGGCGTCCAGGACAAACAGCACCCGCCCGCGATCGTCGGTGACGGTCAGCCGCAGGCCGCCCTGAATCCAGAAGGCGTCGGGCTGTGCGCTGAGCATCTCGCCCAGGACGCGGGCGGCTTCGTGGCGGGCCTGGTCCAGACCGCTGAACACCACGCCGTCCTCGTCGGGGTGGCTGCCGCCGTTCTCGGTATGGAAGTAGAACCTCGGCATAACCGTCCAATCGTCCGACGGGTCGATTGGTTTCAGCCCGGCCGGCGGACTCCGCGACTAGCTCGCCAGGCTGATCCTGCCGGCCGGTGGCGGGGCGGGCTCGGCGGCCCGCTTGATCGCCTCCAGGAGCCCGGAGACCAGGATCGGCTTGGCGATGAAGTCGTTGAAGCCGAGCCCACGATATTCCTCGGGCCGGCGGCTGACAACGTCGGCGGTGAGCGCGATCACGGGAATGTCGTGCTCGGGGCCCGGCAGGGCGCGCAGCCGCGCGACGGTCTCGATGCCGGTCATTACCGGCATGTGGATGTCCATCAGCACGACGTCGAAGGTCTGTTCCTGGAGGCGCGTGAGCGCCTCGGCGCCGGAGGTGGCCTTGACCGAGCGGTGGCCGAAGGCGCCCAGGATTTCCTCGACGACGCGCAGGTTCATCGGGTCGTCGTCCACATGCAGGACGACCAGCGACCGGCCGATGATCGGGTAGGACTGCGACACGCCGCGGTCTCCGGATTGAGGCGCCATTGTGGCGCAGGAAGGCTAAGCTAACCCTGACAGACGCAGATAACGTGAGGTTAACACTCCGCGGGTTTCCGGCCCGGCAAGGCATGATTCGGCTGGAAAATTTTCCTTTGAGGAAAACCCCTACTGAGTGCGCATCGCCTCGCCGGTAATCGCGTAGGCGCCGTCGAGCCAGCCCACGATCTCGCGCGCGGCGGGGTGGTCGAAGAGGGTGTAGAGGTCGCGCAGCCGCTCGCGGCGGGCCGGCGACAGGCTGCCGAGGCCGGCGTCCTGGAAGGTCAGCAGGTCGTCTACGATGTGCCCGGCGAGCTTTTCGCCGCAGACCGCGACCGCCGCTTCGCGGAATGCGCGGCCATAGGCATAGTCCGCCCCCTGGGCATAACTGGCGGCCAGGGTGATCATCGGGATGCGGCTGAGCGTCGGCTGCGAGGCCGGGTTCACCGCGTGACCGGCGACGTGGTCGGCCATGGCGCCGGGTCGCCCGGAGAAGGCGCGCAGGTGCAAGTGACGGCTCATCCGGGGGCCGTCGTTGACCGGGTAATTGTCCCAGATGAACGGCTTGCGGCCCATTTCCTCGGCCACGCGGTCGAGGTGATGCAGCGAGTATTCGCGGCTGCAGACCTCCTCGCCGGTCCACATCAAGTCGATGGACGGATCGATCGCCGCGCCGAGCTCGCGCAGGTAGTTGGGTGGCCGCGGGCCGAACACCCGGTCGAGCACGACGTCGTCGGTGTAGTAGCTGGGGCAGACGATGATCCGCGAGACCCGCGACCGCTCGGCGGCGAACTCGACGATCTCGGCCTGGCGGCGCGCCAGGTCCGGCAGGCTGCCACGCATGTCGTCGAACAGGATCGCCAGCCAGTCACAACCCATGGCGCCCAGCGCGGCGAGCTTATGGGTGAGCGCGGTCCTGGCCTCGGTGGTGAAGTCGAAGTGCAGCTCGAAGGGCGACAGGCCGATGCCGAAGGTCACGCCGGCTCGGTGGCAGGCCCCGGCGAAGTCGGTGAGCGCGGTGGTCTCCTCGGCCGAGTGCGGTTCGCGCCAGGCGCGACGCAGGTGCGGATCGACCTTGGGGGCGTAGAGGTAGAAGTCATAGCCGTGCGGCTTCAGGCTGCGCATCAACTCGGTCCGTTCGGCCCAGGTATAGGGGCGGCCGAAAAAGCCTTCGATGGTTCCCAGGTTCACGCAGCGCTCCTCGCCCAGGATCGCGCATAGCCGAGCGCGCGCGCTTGCGGAAGTGGAGTAGCCAACGCCGCGAACTCGCCAGGCGCCCTGTTCCGGTCTAGGGCTTGAACGTCGCCAGCACCACCATCAGTTCGGGCTCGTCTACCAGCTTGGCGGCCTCGATCAGGTCGACCCAGCGTTTCTCCCGCTGGCCGGCCTCGGGAAAGGCATCGACCTCGGCCTCCACCTGTAGGCCGAAGACCGCCACGCGCACGTGCTGCAGCCGGCCGTTCTTCAGGCGCTTGTCATAGGCGTAGGAGCCGACCGGGCGCTTGCGCAGCTTGCCGGTGACACCGGCCTCTTCGAAGGCCTCCTGAGCCGCCGACTTGGACGAGGACTTGCCCTTGATCGGCCAACCCTTGGGGATCACCCAGCGGCGGGTCTCGCGAGAGGTGATCAGCAACACCTCGACCCCGCCGGTAGCGTCGCGCCGCCAGGGCAGGGCGGCGAACTGGGCCCGGGGCTCGCGGTCGGGTTCGCGGTTGGAGGGCTTGTCGGGCGGGCGCTTGGCCATGGATCAACCAAACGCCCGGTCGGCCAGCCGCGCCAGCCAGAAGAAGCCGGCGCCCATCAGGCCCGCGGCCGGCATGGTGATCACCCAGGCCCAGACGATGCCGCCGGCGATGTTCCAGCGCACGGCCGACGTTCGCCGCGCAGCGCCTACGCCGACGATCGCCCCGGTGATGGTGTGGGTGGTGGAGACCGGCACGCCGATGTTGGTGAAGAAGAACAGGGTGATCGCGCCGGCGGTCTCGGCGCAGAAGCCCTGCTGCGGGGTCAGGTGGGTGATCTTCGAGCCCATGGTGCGTACAATCCGCCAGCCGCCCATCAAGGTGCCCAGCGCCATCGCGGCCTGGCACGAGAGCACAACCCACATGGGTACATGAAAAGCGCCAGTCAGTTTGCCGTGGGCGTAGAGCAGGACGGCGATGATCCCCATGGTCTTCTGGGCGTCGTTGCCGCCGTGGCCGAGGGAGAAGAGCGCGGCGGAGACGAACTGCAGCTTGCGGAAAGCGCCGTCGGCGAAGGTCGGGGTGGATCGCACGAACGCCCACGAGACCATCAGGACGAGGAGCAGGGCCAGCGCCAGGCCCAGCGCCGGCGAGACGACGATGCCGCCCACGGTCTTCAACACGCCGGCCCAGATGACCGGGCTCAGGCCGCCCACCTTGGCGATCCCCGCCCCGAGCAGGCCGCCGATCAGAGCGTGACTGGAGGATGAGGGGATGCCGCCGAGCCAGGTGATGACGTTCCAGGTGATCGCCCCGCCCAGCGCGCCGAAGATCACCGCGTCGGAGACGATGCCCGGTGAGATGATCCCCTTGCCCACCGTCTGGGCGACATGCTGGCCGAACACCAGGAAGGCGATGAAGTTGAAGAAGGCCGCCCAGATCACCGCATAGCGGGCCGGCAGCACCCGGGTCGAGACGATGGTGGCGATCGAGTTGGCCGCGTCGTGCAGCCCGTTCAGGAAGTCGAACGCCAGCGCCACGACGATCAGCACGATCAAGAGGAGGCCAGGCCCCGAAACGTCCATTCGGGGCGACCTAGAGGTGCTCGATCAGCACGCTGCTGATCTGGTTGGACACGTCCTCGAAACGGTCGACGACCTTTTCCAGGTGATCGTAGATCTCGGCGCCGACGATGTAGGCCATCGGGTCCTTGCGGGCCGGGCCCTTGTAGAGCGCCTGGATACCGGCGTCGTAGAGGGCGTCGGACTGGTCCTCGAGCTGGGTCACCTCCTCGGCGATGGCGTTGAGGCGCGCCGCGTTGCCGCGCAGTGAGCGCAGCAGGGGCACGGCCTCGCCGATCAGCTCGGAGGTCTTCACGATCACATCGCCCAGCTTGACCATGTCCGGCTGGAATTGGCGCTGCTCGAACAGCTGGATCGCCTTGGCGGTCTTGTGCATCTGGTCGATGGCGTCATCCATCGAGGAGATCAGGTCGCGGATGTCGCTGCGGTCGAACGGGGTGATGAAGGTGCGGCGCA
This sequence comes from Alphaproteobacteria bacterium, assembly GCA_025350685.1. GTDB lineage: Bacteria > Pseudomonadota > Alphaproteobacteria > Caulobacterales > Caulobacteraceae > Phenylobacterium. Next base: position 9,438 of record JANXXK010000002.1, read on the forward strand.
CAGCCAGCAGCACGTCGCGGGTGATGTCGTCGGCGGCGTTCTCGTGGGCCGCGACCTCGGCGCAGTAGAGCGGAACGGCTTCACCGCCATTCAGCAGGTTGCGGAGGGATACGGCGCCCGCCTTCAAGGTCTCTGCGTGAGCCTCGAACAGGCCGAAGAACCTGTCCTCCTTCGGCAACAGGGCCTGGAACCAGTTGAGCATGGGCGGCGTCCGCTCCGCGGTGAATCGCGCGACGCGCGGGGACCCCCAGAATGATCCGGGTTCGGAGGTTTGCAAGGCCGTTGGAGGCCCATCCGGCGGCGCGCCCGGTTGCGCCGCCCCGCGGGCGCCTGCAAAACTCCGCGCGGAGCGGGTGAGGGGACCGGATGGCGGGTGTGGTGGCGATCGGCGAGTGCATGGGCGAACTCAGCCTTGGTGCGCACGGCGCCGCACAGGTGGGCTATGCCGGCGACACCTACAACACGGCGGTCTACCTGGCGCGGTTAGGGCTTTCGGTCCGCTACGCCTCGGCGGTGGGCAGCGGAGACCCGTTCAGCGCCGGGATCCTGGCGGCCCTCGCTGCGGAGGGGATCGGGGCTGAGCTGGTGGTGGAGGCCGCCGGACGGCTGCCGGGTCTCTATGCGATTCAGCGGGACGCCAAAGGCGAGCGCAGCTTCTTCTTCTGGCGCAGCCAGTCGCCGGCGCGGGACTATTTCAGCCTGATGGATCTGGGGGTTCTGGGCGCGGCGCTGAACGCGGCGGACCTGATCATGGTCTCGGCGATCAGCCTGGCGGTGATCGGCGAGGCCGGGCGCGCGACGCTGCTGGGCCTGTTGGCGCAGGCCAAGGCGGCGGGCGCGGCGGTGGCGTTCGACACAAACTATCGGGTGAGCCTGTGGCCCGGGCCCCAGGTCGGGCGCGCGGCGATCGAGGCCGCGCTGCCCCATTGCCGCTATCTGTCGCTGAGCGAGGCCGACGTGGTGGCGTTCGAAGGCGGTGACGCGGGCGCCATGGCGCGGACCTGGGCCCAGCGCGGCGTCGAGGTGGTGCTGCGCCATGAAGACCATCGGATCGAGGTGCTGAGCGCGGGCGGGGACCAGGCTTTCGGGCCGGGACCGCCGGTGACCGCGATCGACACGACAGGGGCGGGCGACAGCTTCAACGCCGGCTACCTCGCCGCGCGGCTGGCTGGCTGGCCGGTGGGGCCGGCGGTGGCCGCCGGGCGCAATCTCGCCGCAGTTGTCGTCGGCTTTCCGGGGGCGATCATTCCGCGATCCGCCATGCCGGGTTCGGCGGTCTGACGGCGCTTGGCGGCCAGGGTGCAGGCGCACCACAAGACAACCATAGGTAATTCTTCTGAACATCATCAGAGGCTTATAAAGTAGATCGAGATGTCACGGATACATGACCGCCTCGGGGGCATTCAGCAACCCCAAGAGGTGAAAACATCGTGCACAACGAACGCATCCTATTTCTTGAAGACGATCGATTGAGCGCATCTGTAACCTGCGATGAGCTTAGAGAATATGGCTGCAATGTGGTCGAAGTGCATTCTTCTGCAGACGCTTACTCTGTCATCGACAAGCGCGAGCCGCTCACCGCCCTGGTGACGGATATCAACCTGGGTCCGGGCGCGGACGGCTTCGCCGCCGCCCGGTATGCGCGGGCCGCCTATCCGGACCTGAAAGTGATCTACATGTCCGCCCTGAGCATCCTGCGCCATGCGGCCGAGCGGGTGCCTGGCTCGGAATTCGTCGCCAAGCCGTTCGAGCCGGCGGCGATCCGTCGGGCCCTGGCCCGGGTGGGCCGACATGCGGTTTCTTAGGCGCTTGCACTGGAGCGTGGTGCTGGGCCTTGGCCTGGCCGGCTACCTCGTCGTCGCGGCGGTCGTATTGAGCGCTCGGATCTAACGGCGGGCCCTCAGACCTGCTGGCGGTAGACCAGGAAGCCGGACTTGTCGGCGACCTGATCGTAGAGGCGCATGGCCACGGTGTTGGTCTCGTGGGTCTGCCAGTACACGCGGGTCGATCCGGCCGCCCGGGCGCGGGCATCGACGCCCTCGATCAGGGCCCGGCCGATGCCGCCGCCGCGCAAGGCCGCGTCCGTGAACAGATCCTGCAGGTAGCAGATCGGTTCCAGGAGCGTCGTCGAGCGGTGGAACAGGTAGTGGACGATGCCGACGATCGCGCCGTCGCGCTCGGCGACCAGGGCGTGGACCGGCTCGGCCTCATCGAAAAACCGGCCCCAGGTGGTCCGGGTGATTTCCGGATCGAGGGCCGTCGGGCCCGAGCGGCCATAGAAGGCGTTGTAGCCGTCCCACAGCGGCAGCCAGGCAGCGTAGTCCTCCTGGGCGATCGAGCGGATGGCGAGGTCCGACATCCTAGAGGTTCACCTTGCCGCCGGCCTTGATGTAGCCGTCGACCACGTCGCCCAGCACGGTGAGCGGCGCCGCGCCGGTCTTGACCAGCAGGTCGTTGAAGTCGCGCAGGTCGTATTTCACGCCGAGGCCAGCCATGGCCTTGTCGCGCAGGCGGTTGATCTCGGTGTGGCCGACCTTGTACCCGCACGCCTGGCCCGGCGTGCCGCAGTAGCGATCGATCTCGCTGGTCATGGATTCGCGGGTGCGCCCGGAGTTGTCGATGGCCCACTGGACGGCCTGTTCGCGGCCCCAGCGCTTGGCGTGCAGGCCGGTGTCGACCACCAGGCGCACGGCGCGGAATTTCTGCGCCGTCAGGTAGCCGAGGCGTCCGGCCCAATCGTCGTCGTACATGCCGATCTCGTCGGCGAGCTGTTCGGCGTAGAGGGCGTAACCTTCCACATAGGCGTTGAAGCCGGAGAGCAGGATGCGCACCAGCGGCAGCTTGCCGGTCTCGGTGAGGTAGGCGCCCTGCCAGGCGTGTCCGGGGATGGTCTCGTGATAGGTGAGACTTGGCAGCGCGAACTTCGGCCAGTTCTCGGTCGATTTCAGGTTGATGTAATAGGTCGAGGGCCGCGAGCCATCGAGCGAGCCGGTGTTCATATAGCCCTGGCCGGCCCCATCCTGGATGTCGACCGGCACCCGCTTGGCGACAACCGGGGCTTTGAGCTTGAGGTTGAAAGCCCTGCCCAGCCTGGGCCGCACGCCGGCCATCAGCCCGTTCAGATAGGTCAGCAGCTGCTCGCGGCCGGCGTCGGTGTTGGGGAACAGATATTTCGGATCCTTGCCGAGTGCGGTCATCCGCTCGCCGACCGAGCCAGAGGTGAGGCCCTGGGCGCGCAGCAGGCCGTCCATCCGCGCCTCGATGGCCTTGTTCTGCTCCAGGCCCATCTGGTGGATCTGTTCGGGGCTCAGCGTGGTGGTCGTGCCCTCGCGCAGCAGCCAGCGGTAGTAGGCCTCGCCGTTGGGCAGACGCCAGACCCCGGCGTCGTGGCCGGCCTTGGCCTGCAGGCCCTTCAGCGTGTCGAGCTGGGCGGCCAGGGCCGGATAGACCTCGCGCTCGACGACGGCCTGGCAGCGGGCCTGCCAATTTCCGTCAAGAGGGGCTCCTTCGAGATGGGCTTCACGAACCTTGCGGCCGAGCGCGGTGGCCAGGCGGGCCTTGTCCGCCGGCACGGCGAGCAGGCCTTGCTGCTGGCCGATGGCGTTGGCCAGGATGAAGTCCGGGGAGATGACGCCGAGGGCCGCGTCCTTGCGAGTCCGCTCGGTCTCCTGGCGGATGACGCGCGCCATCTCATGGACCCGGGCGAGATAGGCCTCGGCGTCGGCGCGGGTCTCGACCTTGTGCTGGCTGTCGAGGAACTCCGGCGTGCCCGAATAGGCGCCCGACTGCTGGCTGACCACATAGGGGCCGGCGCTCTCGCCCATCGCCGAACCCAGGGTGTTTTCACCGTAGTCGAAGGGGGCGGCGTCGCGGCCGAGCTCGAAGGCGTACTTGACCACCGCCTTGTTGAGCCGCGCGGCGGGCGACAGCGTCGCGTCAGGGAAGCTCGCCAACTTGGTCAGGCCCGCCCGGCATCAGGCGCGGTCGTCGGCGATGTGGGTCATTGAGGCGTCGGAGAGTTTCGACCTCAGAGCGGCGCGGGCGCCGGTGTCCAGGCCGAGTGAGGTGGCGACCTCGGGGTTCACCCGCAGGACGTGCTCGCTGACCCGGTCAAGGTAGCGATTGAGCGCCGCGTCGCCGGGGGTCGCCGCGGCGTTGGCGACCTTCGCCTTGGGCGCGCCGGCGGTGAGCGCGGCGGCGGTGCCGGCGACCAGCAGATGACGGCGATCGAGGCTCATGGCGGATCCTTCGGTGACGGGAGAGCCTGACCGTAGGGTGCGCGCGGCCCCGCGAGCAAGGCGCGTCGGATTAACAAACGTACAGGTGCGATGACCGGCGTCGCGGGGCCGCAGCTTCCCGCCCGGATTGGGGCAGGGACTGGAGCCGGGATCGGCGGACGCCAGGGTTAGCCGATCTTCATCACGTCGCCGAACCCAAGCTTAAGCGTAACCGCGATATGGCTGACCCCCGAGAACAGGGAGAGGTTTGAAAGACCATGACGGACCTGAAGGTCGCACACGCTCCGCCGCCGCCGCCGGTTCACCGCGCCGGCCCGCCCGAGACCAAGACCCCGCCCACAGCGCCGACGCCGAAAAGCGATTCCGCGCACGGCCCGGCAGTCGTGTTGTCCGGCGTATTCGCCAAGCCCCCGGTGAAGCCCGCGCCCGGCCTCCAGGCCAGCCAGGACCGGCCCAACCCGGTGGCGCCGCCCAAGCCGGGCTCCGACAAGGGCGGCGGCGACAGGCCGGGACAGCACGCCAATCACGTGATCTAGCCGTCAAGACCGGCCCCGCGCGGTGGCTGCGGCTACGTGGGGGTCAGGCCGGAGGCCCGCGCCCGGCGGGCCCGGCGCGGAGCGAATCCGCCGCCTTCAACTGCAACGCGTGCGGGGCGACAAGTTCGCCCAATGGAACCGCAATTGGCCCCGGTTGTTTGTCCCAAGGTTAGGAAAATCGCCTCACACGGGAATATTGGTTAGCGATCCAGGTGTGACACAAAAAATTTAAGCATATCTTGCGGATTGAATTATTCGCCTATCAGGTGAACGGCGGTTCGCGTGACGGGCGAGACCGATCAACATGTAGCGCAGCGCCGCCCTGCGCCACCACATATGGGGCTATTGCCTATTTGGGCGAGAGGCCAGATTGGGTCACGATTGACCTATCCTGTTCGGCGAGTGGGTTTGCGTTTCAAATAAGGCTGAGGTTAACTCTTGGTGAAGGCGCGAGGTGGTGGGGCTAGTATGCCACGCGGCGTCGGTAACTAGGAACGCGGACATGAAAAAGATTCTAATCGCTAGCGCCGCCCTCGCCGCGCTGGCTTATGCTGGTTCGGCTTCGGCCGCGCTATTCCCGGCCATTGGCGCCGACAGCCAACCCGGCACTATCATCACCTATGCGGCAAACGGGTCGGTCGGCAGCGTCGCCACGGGCCAGGGTCCTTATGACAGGATCGAAGACAGCTATATCGGCGTCACGAACAACTCCAAGAAGACGCAGTTCACCCTCAACCTGACCTCGAGCCAGAACATCGGCGGCTTCGACGGTGACGGCATCTCGAACTCCTTCTACGGCGCCCCCGGCAACATCTTTGACACCAGCCAATACGGCGGTCCCGACATCTTCTTCACCAACAACCTCGGCACCTCGCTGACCGTGAACTTCATCGGCGGCCTCGCGCCCGGCGCCAGCACCTACTTCTCGCTCGAGGAAAAGGTGGCCCCGAATTCGCTCGGCGTTCCTGAGCCAGCCACCTGGGCGATGATGCTCATGGGCTTCTTCGGTATGGGCGCCCTGGTGCGTCGCCAGCGCTCGGCCACCGCTACGGCCTAAGCTGATCGTCTGAACGAAATGGCGCCGCCGGTTTCAGGACCGGCGGCGTTTTCGTGTCTGGAGCGCAGGCCAGCTTGCCTCAGGCCAGCCGGGACGGGGCCTAGAACAGGCCCAGCGCTTTCAGGCTGGCGACGCCGTC
>JANXXK010000049.1 GCA_025350685.1 Alphaproteobacteria bacterium
GCCTTTTCCCGCACCTGTCGGTGGCCGAGAACATCGCCGTCACGCCGAAGCTGCTCGGCTGGGACCAGAAACGCGTCGACGCCCGCGTCGCCAATCTGCTGGGCCTCGTCGACCTGCCGCTGGAGGTCGCCGGCCGCGCGCCCGCCGAGCTTTCCGGCGGTCAGCGCCAGCGGGTGGGCGTCGCCCGCGCGCTCGCAGCCGAGCCCACCCTGATGCTGATGGACGAGCCGTTCGGCGCGTTGGACCCGCTCACCCGCGACGCGCTCGGAACCGACTACCGCGCCCTGCATGAGCGCCTGGGTCTGACCACGGTGATGGTCACGCACGATATGGCCGAGGCGGTGCTGCTGGCCGACCGCATCGTCGTGCTGCGCGACGGCGCCATCGTCGCCGACGGAACGCCCGTCGACCTCCTGGCGCGCACGCAGGACCCTGGCGTCCGGGCCCTGCTGGAATCTCCCAAGCGCCAGGCCGAGCGGCTGCGCGCCAGGTTCGGGGCGGCGGAATGAACGCCCGCCTGGCCGCCGCCTTCGCGCTCTTGCCCGACTACCTCGGCTGGCATGTGCTGCTGAGCTTCAGCGCCCTGACGCTCGGTGTGCTGATCAGCCTGCCCCTGGCCATCGCCGCCGCCCGCAGCCCGCGCCTGCGCTGGCCGGTGCTGGCCGGCGCTAGCCTGATCCAGACCATCCCCAGCCTGGCCCTGCTGGCGCTCTTCTACCCCCTGCTGCTGGCCATCTCGGCGCTCAGCAAATCGGCCACTGGCCACGGCTTCTCGGCGCTCGGTTTCCTGCCGTCGCTGCTGGCGCTGACGCTCTATTCCATGCTGCCGATCCTGCGGAATGGCGCCGCGGCCATCCTCGGCGTCGACCCAGCGATCCGCGAGGCCGCCGACGGGGTCGGCATGACCTCGGCCCAGAAGCTGTTCAAGGTCGAGTTGCCGCTCGCCGCGCCGGTGATCATGGCCGGCGTGCGCACCGCCGCGGTCTGGACCATTGGTGCTGCGACGCTCTCCACCCCGGTCGGCCAGACCAGCCTCGGCAACTACATCTTCGCCGGCCTGCAGACCGAGAACTGGGTCTATGTCCTGTTCGGCTGCGCGGCCTCCGCCGCCCTTGCCCTGGTCGCCGACCAACTGCTCGGCCTAATCGAGGCCGGAACCCGCAGGCGCAGCCTGCGCCTGGTCATCGTCGGCGCGGTCGGCCTGCTCGTCGGTGTCGCCGCCGCCGTCGCGCCTCTGGTCGCGCCTCTGATCGGCGTCGGCAAACAGGTGCCCTACGTCGTCGGCGCGAAGAACTTCTCCGAGCAGTACATCCTGGCCGAGGTGATGGCCGACCGGCTGAAGGCCGCCGGCGCCAGGGTCACGCCCAAGGAGGATCTGGGCTCGGCGGTGGCCTATCGCGCGCTGGCCGCCGGCGAGCTAGACGTCTACGTCGACTATTCCGGCACGCTGTGGACCAACACGCTGGGCCGCAAGGACAACCCCGGCCGCGCCGAGGTGCTGCGCGAGCTGACCGCCGAGCTGAAGAGACGCGACGGGGTCCTCGTCATGGGCTCACTGGGCTTCGAGAACGCGTACGCGCTGACCATGCGCCCCGACCGCGCCAAGGCGCTGCACATCGCCACTATCGCCGACCTCACCCGCGAGGCGGGCAAGCTCACCCTGGGCTCGGACCTGGAGTTCCTCTCGCGGCCGGAATGGAAGGCGGTGCAGGGGGCCTACAACCTCAACTTCAAGGCCCAGCATTCCTACCAACCGACCTTCATGTACCGCGCGCTCGGCGGCGGCGAGGCTGACGTGATCTCGGCCTTCTCCTCCGACGGCCGCATCGCCGCCGACCATCTGGTGGTGCTGAGCGATCCCAAGGGGGCCATCCCGCCCTACGACGCCGTGGTGCTGATCTCGCCCAGGCGCGCCGACGACAAGAAGCTGATCGGCGCGCTCCAGCCGCTGATCGGCAAGCTCACGGTCGAGGCCATGCGCGCGGCCAACTACAGCGTCGACCGAGACCAGGCCAAAGCCTCGCCCGCCGAGGCGGCTAAGGCGCTGGAGAAGCAGGCCGGCCTCTAGGCAGAAACTGCCGGCGCCGTAGCCATTCATTAACCATGACCGGGCCAAGTTGCCCGGGTTCGCGGCCGAGCGAATTCGTCAAGCATTCCCAAGTCTTCCTGCTTCCAAGAGGTCTTCATGAGCGGCGCCGAGGTTCTGGACGTCGGGCGCGACGCCATCTGGCTGACCATCCAGCTGTGCGCGCCGGCGCTCATCGTCGGCCTGCTGGTCGGCGTCGGCATCGGCCTGCTCCAGGCGCTGACCCAGGTCCAGGAAGCCACCCTGGTTTTCGCGCCGAAGATTGTGGCGGTGTTCGTCACCCTGCTCGTCTTCCTGCCGCTGATGGGCGCGCTGATGAACGGCTTCATGCGCCATATCGCCGCCCGCATCGCGGCGATGTAGCGGCCCTGCAGGCCGACGCCGCGTGGAACACTACGCCACCGCCCAGCAGGTGTTCGCCGCCGGCCTGGTCTTCGCCCGGCTGGCCTCGATGATCATGCTGATGCCGGCCATCGGCGAGATCTTCGTACCGATCCGCATCCGGCTGGCCTTCGCGCTGGCCCTGGCGCTGATGCTGTTCCCAGTTGTCGGGAGTCTTATCCCGGCCGTACCCCAGTCGGTCAGCGGCGTCGCCGGCGCGGTGATCAAGGAGACGCTGATCGGCCTGCTGATCGGGGTGATCCTGCGGTTCTTCATGTCCTCGCTCGCCGCCGCCGGCGAGATCATCTCGATCCAGTCGACCCTCGGTTTCGCCCAAACCGCCAACCCGACCCAGGCCGCGCCCTCGACCACGCTCGGCACCTTCCTGGGTCTGATGGGGCTGGTGCTGATCATGGCCACCAACCTGCACCATCTGTTCCTCAGCGCGATCGTGCGCTCCTACACGCTCTTCCCGTTCACCCGGGCGATCTCGGTCCCTGACGCCGCCACCCTGGCCATCCAGACCGTCAGCGGCTCCTTCGCGCTCGGCTTCCAGCTGGCCGCCCCGGTGGTCGCCTTCTCGCTGATCTTCAACATCGCCACCGGCCTGGTCGGCCGGGTGATGCCGCAGTTCCAGATCTTCTTCGTCGCCTCGCCGCTTATGGTGCTGCTCGCCCTGTCGATTTTCGCGCTCAGCCTGGGCGTCATCGGCGTGGTCTGGATCGACCACTACCGCGACCTGCTCGCCGTGTTTGCGTAACCCCTCATGAGCGACACGAACGACGCGGCGTCGAAAACAGAAGAACCATCGCCACGCAAACTTCAGCAGGCGCGCGAGCGCGGCGAGGTGGTCAAGACGCAGGACCTAGCGTCGCTCGCCTCGCTGTCGGGCGCCGCGGCGGTGCTGGTGCTGTCCGGCGGCTGGCTCTCCCGCAACCTGATGGCTCAGCTGACGCCGTTCCTGTCCTCGCCGGACTCGATGAGCTTCGCCGGCGCCGGCGGGGTGCAGATCGGACGCATGGCGGTGATGGCGGCGGCCCCGGCGATCGGCGCCGTGCTGCTGGCGGCCTGCGCGGCGGGCGTCGCCGGCAATCTGTTGCAGACCGGCCTGATGTTCAGCCCCGATAAGCTGGCTATCGACATCACCAAACTCTCGCCGATCGCCGGCTTCAAGCGGATCTTCGGCCTCGACGGGCTGATGCAGTTCCTCAAGTCACTGCTCAAGGTGTCGCTCACCGCGCTCTTGGCCTGGTGGGTGCTCTATCCGCACGTGCGCGACCTCGAGCAGCTCTCCGCCATGGACCCGCTGGCCATGCTGGCCTTCGCGCTGGACATCATGAAGCGCCTGCTGTTCGCGGTCACCGCCTTCCTGCTGGCCATCGCGGGCGCCGACTGGCTGTGGCAGCGCCAGCGCTTCATGCAGCGGATGCGGATGACCAAGGAGGAGCTGAAGGACGACTTCAAGCAATCCGAGGGCGACCCCCACATCAAGGCGCGCCAGAAGCAGATGCGCAACGAGCGCGCGCGCCGCCGGATGATCCAGGCTGTGCCCGAGGCCACCGTGGTGGTGATGAACCCGACCCACTTCGCCGTGGCGCTGAAATACGACCAGGGCGAGACCCCGGCCCCCATGTGCGTGGCCAAGGGCATGGACTCGCTGGCGCTGAAGATCCGCGCCGTCGCCGAGGAGCACGGCGTGCCGGTCGTCGAGGACGCGCCGCTGGCGCGCGCCCTCTACGCATCCGTCGATGTGGACGAGGTGATCCCGCCGGCGCACTACGAGGCGGTAGCCAAGATCATCGGCTTCATCCTGGGCGCCGGCCGCCAGGTCGCGGCGCAGCGCCTGAAAATGGGCGGCCTGTAACCCCGTGAGCCCTGTGACAGAATGCGCCTGAACGATTCGCCCTCACCAGGGCAGGCGGAGACGGCGGCGGCCATGGCCGAGCCAAAGGCGCGCAAGGCCCGCAAGGGGCCCTTCGAACCGCTGACCGCCGCGGCGGTGGTGTTCTTCCTCATGGCTGTCGTCTTCGCCGGCGCACCGTTGATGAACGCGGGGCCGACGACCGTGGCGGGCATGCTGCTGCTGATCGGCCTGGCCGGCGTCGCCTGCCTCGGCCTCTTCGTGCTGCGCGGCTCGACCGAGACCCCGGTGGAGAGCGACGTCGGCGCCGAGCGGCTGATCGATGCGCTGAGCGAACCGGCCGCCGTCGCCGCCCCCGACGGGCGGGTGAAGGCCTCCAACGCCGCCTGGAAATCCGCAATCGGCATGGCCGGCCGCCTGCCCAAGACCGGCGCCTCGGCCGCCAGCCTGTTCGCCGCGCTCACCACCGCACGGCGCGGCGAGACCGGGCATGCGGCCATCAAGTCCGGCGGCGCCGAGCACGAGGCCCTGGTCTCCCAGCTCGGCCCCCGCCGCTTCCTGGTGCGGCTGATCGGCCCGGGCGCCGGCGCGCTTGCCCTGCCGCCGGCGGCGATGGAGGTGCTGAGTGCGTTCTCCACCGCCACCCACCCGCCGCCCAAGGTGCTCGACGCCTTCGCCGCGGCTTCGCCCTTCGGCGCGGCCCTGCTGGAAGGCGAGGATCCCTTCGAAAGCACGATCGTCGAGGCCAACCCCGCGCTGAAGGCGGTGGCCGGCGGCGGCGAAAAGGGCCAGGTCTTCGGCGAACTGATTGAACCCGCCAGCCGAGCCGACGCGGCTCAGCGGCTGGCCACCGGCGCCGGCTCCGGCGCGCCGATGGAGGTGCGCCTGGCCCACGATCCGGCCCGTATCGCGCACCTCTACCTGTCGAAGAGCGCCATGTCTGAAGGGGGCGCCCGCTGGGTCGCCTACCTGGTCGACGTCTCCGAGCAGAAGCAGATCGAGCTGCAGCTCGCGCAGAGCCAGAAGATGCAGGCTATCGGCCAGCTCGCCGGCGGCGTCGCCCACGACTTCAACAATCTGCTCACCGCCATCTTCATGCAGCTCGACGTGCTGGCCTCGCGCCACCCAGTGGGCGATCCCTCCTACGAAGGCCTCAACGAGATCCGCCAGACCTCGACGCGCGCCGCCGACCTGGTCCGCAAGCTGCTCGCCTTCTCGCGCAAGCAGACCGTGCAGCGCGAGATCCTCGACCTCGGCGAACTGATCAGCGAGTTCGAGGTGCTGCTGCGCCGCGTGCTCTACGAGGACGTCAAGCTGACCACCGACTATGGCCGCAACCTGCCCCTGGTGCGCGCCGACCGCGGCCAGCTGGAGAC
>JANXXK010000077.1 GCA_025350685.1 Alphaproteobacteria bacterium
CAAGGCCTCGGTCAGCCAACCCGACGCGCCGGCCGCGGCCTGGCGCGAGCTGGGCGACGCGGCGAAGAAGGTCGGCGACACCGCCGCCGCGCGCCAGGCCTTCCAGGACTACCTCACCCACGCGCCGGAGGCGCAGGACCGTTGGCTGGTGGAAGCCAGCCTGAAATCCCTTTCACCCGCAGGAACCCCATGACCCATCGCCTTCGCAACGCCGCCGCCATCGCCATGGGCGCGGCCCTGATGCTGTCGCTCGCGGCTTGTGTCTCGGTGACCAGCGCCCCGGCGGGGGCGTTCAAGGTCGGAACGACCAGCTATCAGGTGACGCTCGGCCAGGAGTGGTCGGACATCAGCCAGATCATGCTGGCGCGGCCGAAGAACGTGCGCCTGCTGAGCCTGGACGGCCCCTCGCTCAACCGGCTCTACCTGACCGATGGCCTCGCGCCCGGCGACTTCCTGGTCAAGCCGGCGGCCAAGGACAAGCCGACGCCGACCTACCAGAAAGGCATGTCGCCCAGCGAGCTTGTGGAGTTCGTGGCCGACAGCGTCTCGGCGCTCGACTACCAGAAGGTCGAGACCAGCGGCCTGCGCCCGACCAAGCTGGCCGGCGCAGATGGGTTGCGCTTCGACCTGAAGGGCAAGACCCGCGAAGGGCTGGAAATCTCCGGAACGGCGGCGGTGCTCGATGCCGGCGGCAAGCTCTACGTGATCCTCTACCTGGCGCCACAGGAGCACTATTTCCAGGCGACCCTGCCGGAGGTCGAGGCGGTGATGCGATCGGCCGACCGAGGCTAGGCCGGCCGCGCCGCCTCAGGTCGACTGGGTGTTGTCGGGCAGGCCGAGGATGCGCTTGGAGATGATGTTGTTCTGGATCTCGGAGGAGCCGCCGTAGATCGACATCGCTTTGCCGCCGAGCCAGCCGCGGACGGTCTCCAGCTCCTCGCGGGTGAATTCGGCGCCCTCCCAGCCCAGGCCCTGGTGGCCGAAGATCTCCAGGGTCAGCTCGGCGCGGGTCTGGGCGACGTTGGTGGCGGAGTTCTTGAGCACCGACGGCGCGTTGCCCGGGTCGGCGTTGCCCTTGGCCTCGGCCATGGCGCGGGCCAGCGTCAGGCCGTGGACCTTGGCGTCCATCAGGTGGCGCGTGAGGCGGGTGCGCAGGTCGAGGTCGGCGATGCGGCCGCCGGCGTCGAGCTCGACGTAATTCTTGGCGATCTGGTCGAGGGAGACGGCGCGGCCGCCCATCGAGGCGCCGGTCTGGCTGGCGCGCTCGTGTTGCAGCAGCCGCTTGCCGACGGTCCAGCCGACGTTGAGCTGACCGAGCAGGGCGTCCTTGGGGGCCTTGGCGTCGGTGAAGAAGGTCTCGCAAAAGGGCGAGGCGCCGGCGATCAGCGCGATCGGGCGGGTCTCGATTTCCTTCTGGTGCATGTCGATCAGCATGAAGGAGATGCCGTCGTGCTTCTTGGCCGAGGGGTCGGTGCGCACCAGGCAGCCGCACCAGTCGGAGTACTGGGCGCCGCTCGTCCAGGTCTTTTGGCCGTTGATGGTCCAGCCGTTCCCGTTGTCGACGGCCTTGGTCTGCAGGGAGGCCAGGTCTGAGCCGGCGCCCGGCTCGGAGTAGCCGACGCACCACTGCACCTCGCCGCGGATGATCGGCGGCAGGTGGGTCTTTTTCTGCACATCGGTGCCGTAGTCCATGATCGTCGGGCCGATCATGGTGACGCCCATGCCGAACATCAGCGGGTTGAAGGCGCCGATCTTGGCCATCTCCTGGGCCAGCACGCGGGCCTGGGCGGGGGAGAGGCCGCCGCCGCCATATTCCGCCGGCCAGGTGGGCGTGGCCCAGCCCTTCTCGCCGATCGCCTTGCGCCATTTGGCGATGTCGCCGGTTCCCGCGCGGTCGGTGGACATGGCGGCTTTGCCGGCCAGCGCCGCTGGGAAGTTGGCTTTCAGCCAGGCGGCGGCCTCGGCGCGGAAGTCTTCCAGCTCCACATCGGCTCCGAAGTCGGCCATGGCGATCTCTCCCGTCGGTCGTTGGCTGGGGAGATTAGTCCCGCGCGCGGCGGGGACAAGCGTGACCAAGGGGAAGGCGGGCTCCTCTCGCCGCGAGCGCGGCGAGCGCGAACGCGAGGTGCAATGCAACTTTCATGCATCGAGCCCAGCCTATGGCGCGGCGATGAGAAACGGCGGGCGCGGCTGAGTGATTTACCCGGCGGCCGGGTTTGCTGTACCCAGCCTGAGGGCCGCCGATGGCTTCTAAGGACCGCGCCGATGAGTTCGCCAATGACGTTCGATGACGTGGTCTTCGGACGGCGCAGCATCCGCGGATACCTGCGCAAGCCGGTGCCGAAGACGGTGATCAAGGAAGTCATCGAGATGGCGATGCGCGCGCCCTCGTCGCTGAACACCCAGCCGTGGAACTTCTATGTGGTGACGGGCGAGGTGCTGGACCGGATTCGGGCCGGCAATACCGAGCGCAACCTGGCCGGGGTGCCGTCGAGCCGCGAGTTCCGCGGCCATGGCGAATACGCTGGGCCGCACCGCGAGCGGCAGATCGAGATCGCCAAGCAGCTGTTCGGCGCCATGGGCATCGCGCGCGAGGACAAGGCCGCGCGCCAGGACTGGGTTCTGCGCGGGTTTCGCCAGTTCGACGCGCCGGTGGCCGTGGTGGTGACCTACGACCGCTCGATCCACGGCGGGGATATCGCGCCGTTCGACTGCGGCGCGGTGGCCAATGCGCTGGTCAACGCGGCGTGGTCGCGGGGCCTGGGGTGCGTGATCAACAGCCAGGGGATCATGCAGTCGCCGGTGGTGCGAGAGCATGCCGGGATCGCCGAGGACCAGGTGATCATGATCTGCATCGCCATGGGCTATCCGGACGACAGCTTCCCGGCCAATGCGGTGGTGTCGCGGCGCAAAGCCGTCGAGGACGCCACGGTGTTCGTGGGGTTCGAGGACCAGGAAGGCTGAAGCGGTTCGGCTGGCGCGGTTGCGAGACCGTCGCCGAAACGGTCGGCGCGGCCGATCGTCAGGCGCTGGCGAGCGCGCTCTGGAACAGGATCGCGCCGTCGGCTGAACCCAGCTCGGCCTCGAAGGCGCGGTCGGGGTGGGGCATGAGGCCCAGCACATTGCCCGCATCGTTGACGATGCCAGCGATGGCGGCGGTCGAGCCGTTGGGGTTGTCGACATAGCGAAAGACCACCTGGCCCTCGCCCTCAAGGCGCGCCAGGGTGGCCGGGTCGGTGAAGAAATTGCCCTCGCCGTTGCCCACGGTCATGGCCACTTGGCGGCGGCCGGCATAGCCCGCGGTGAAGCGGGTCTGGGCGTTGGTGATCTCCAGCTCGACGGTCTTGCAGACGTATTTGAGCGCCTCGTTGCGCAAGAGGGCGCCGGGCAGCATCTGGGCTTCGCAGAGCACCTGGAAGCCGTTGCAGATGCCGATGGTGGCGACGCCGCGGCCGGCGGCGACCTTTACCTCGCCCATGATTGGCGACAGCGCCGCCATGGCGCCGCAGCGCAGATAGTCGCCATAGGAGAAGCCGCCCGGCAGGACGATCAGGTCGAGGCCCTTCGGCAGCTCCGTTTCCGCATGCCAGACCATCTCCACCGCTGCGCCCGTGGAGCGCTCGATGGCGACCTTGCAGTCGCGGTCACAGTTGGAGCCGGGGAAGACAATGACGGCTGCCTTCATAGGAGGGGGGCTTTCATTTCGGTTCCTGCTAGGCGCACTCGTCCAGGACGGGCGGCGGGGCTTCGTTGGCGCCGGGGGCGGGGAAGATCTCGCGGAAAGTGAAGGCCTCGGCGGTGGAGCCCAGGCGGCGCAGGGTCTGCACCTTGCCATAGCCCTCGGCGACGGAGGGCCTATGGCCGACCGGGACCCACCACAGCGCCATGTAGATCTCCAGCTTCTCGAACCACTCGGCGCGGCGGCTCATGACGGACATGTGGTCGGAGCGGTAGACGAAGGCGCCCAGCGACTGCGGGTCGGTCCAGACCGAAATGTTGAGCGCCATCATCGGGTCGCCCGCGTCAGGCTTGATGTCGGTGGCGTCGTCGCCGTCGCCGGTGAGCCGCCAGACGAAGCCGGGGGCGCCGTCGGCCAGCGCATTGATGCGCTCCAGGTTGGCCACGAAGTCGGCGATCATCGGATCGTCAACCGGCGCGCGCAGGCGGCCGATGTTGACCTGGGCGAGGTGGAACTGGCTCACGTTCTGGCCTCCATGGGGGCAGGCTCCATATCAGGGGCAGGGACGCGGGTGGCGAAGTCGAAGGCGTGCGGCGAGGGACCGTTCGCCCGCATGTGGTCCAGCCGGGCAAAAGCTTCCGCCCGGTCGGGGATGGTCCCGACGGGCGTCCACCACAGGGCCTGATATGGGGCCGCGGCCGGCTCGAACCAGTGTTCGCGGTGTTTGACGAAATGGCTGTGGCCGGTGCGGTAGGCGAAGGCGGCCAGCGTCTCGGCGCTCTCCCAGACCGAAAGGTTGGCGAGGATCATCGGGTCGATGTCTTGCGCCGGCGTCTCGGAATCGAAACCGGCCCCCACCGCGCGCCAGACGAAGCCCGGCGCGGCCTCGGCGATGGCGTTGATGCGGTCCAGCGCCTCGCGGAACTCGGCGCTTTGCGGCGCATCGATCGGGGCGGCCAGGCGGGCGATGTTGAACTGGGCCAGGTGGAAGCCGCTCATCGCCGCGTCCAGGTCTTGAGCGAGTCCAGGTAGTTGGCGAGCTGCTGGTAGCCGCGCTTGTTGCCGTAGGCGCAGCCGGTGGTCTTCACGCTCGCGCCGCCACCGGCCGTCTGCATCATGATCGCCGGATGGCCGGGCGCGCCGACCTGGGTGATCAGGTAGGAGGCGTGGCCGTCGGTGGTCGAATAGAAGGTGTAGGGTTCGCCCGGCGCATGCTGGGCCGCGGTGAGGTTCGGCTGGGCGACGATCCGGGCGCTCTGCGCGGCGAAATCCACGTGGCAGTCGAGAGCCAGCGCGGCGGGCGCGGCGGTCTGCGACTTCGGCGAACAGGCCGCGAGCGTGGGAAGCATGAGCAGGGCGATCAGCCCTCTCACGCCACCTCCACGCGATAACTCTCGATCACCGTGTTGGCGAGCAGCTTGTCGCACATGGCTTTGACCTCGGCCTCGGCGGTGGCGGCGTCTTTCGCCGCGAGTTCGAACTCGATGGTGCGGCCGACGCGGACATGGGCGACGTCGGGCCAGCCTAGGCCATGCAGGGCCTGCTCGACGGCCTTGCCCTGCACGTCGAGGACGCCGGGCTTCAGGAACACATGCACAGTCGCTTTCATTCGCCGCCCCGTTGACGAGCTTCTTCCGCGATAGCCGGGCTGATCGCAAGCTGGGTGGCCATTGGCACTAGTGTAGGCCCCCCTGGATCACGGTCGGCATCTCTTTCATGATCCCCAGCCGCCGCGCCACTTCGGTGTAGCTCTCGATGACGTTGCCGAGGTCGCGGCGGAAACGGTCCTTGTCGAGCTTCTCGTTGGTGGTCGAGT
>JANXXK010000130.1 GCA_025350685.1 Alphaproteobacteria bacterium
CCGGCCCCTGGTTCACACCGCTAGGGTGCTGCCGCCTGACGGCGACTCGGGGTTGGTCCGGCGCGTGCCTGCCCACGCACATAGTACCATCTCTGTACGATAGATCAAAATCACCTAAGTGATTCAAACAGTTAGGAAACGCCGGCCTGTCAAAAGTGATTCTAGCTGATTTGCTTTGTCACGTATATAACTGCCCTGGCTCTGGCGTTTATATACTTTGCAAACTCATCGCCTGAAGGCGTGGATGACGGCCAGAATCAAGACGATTGCCAATGCGAGGACGGTCCAAAAGATGCCTAGCCAGTAGGGCACGGGGTCTTTCTGTCGCCGGACGATATACGGCGAGATGTGAAGCGGGACGATTCCCGTGGCGAGTTCGAGCGCCAAGACCGCTCCAGCAAACGCGACGGCACCCCACCAAGCGGCCATGCTTACTCGGGGTTCCTGGGCTTAGACTTGGGTGCTGGCGCCGCCGCCAGCTTCTTCAGCCGCTCGTCAAAGGCTTCCTCGTCGTCGTCGCACTCAAGCTCGCGGGCGAGGTCTTTGAACTTCTCGGCCTGCGAACGTGCGTCCGTATCTGTCATAGCGTCACCGTGGGCGTGCATTACCGCCGCATGATATCACAGCTCGATGTTGCCCCATCCCTCCAAGCGATATCGCTTGTACATCGACGAGACGGGAACACAGACCCTCAAGCAAACCGGCATCGACCGGTATCTTTGCTTGATGGGCGTCGTCGTGCGGCAAGACACGCACGACAAGGTGCTGACGCCGCGTCTTCAGGGCATCAAATCGGACCTGTTCGGCCACTCCGCGACGTCGCCGGCGCGCGGCTTCCGCAAGACCTCAACGGCGGGAAGGGCTGGAGCGGAAAGCGCCTGGGGTTGGAGCGGTACAGCGGGCCCGGAAGGAATTGGGCAAGAACTCCGAGCATCTACAAGGACGCCGCCGTAGGCATGTCCATGGGCGACGGTCTTCACCAGCCTCCACAGGATGAGTCCGGGATACCGCAGTGACCGTTTTGCCGTGGGCCGGATTTATCGCCGAATTCCCTGATGACCAGGTCGAAGAGGAAGGCGACATCGCGGTTTTCGGCGGACGCAATGTTGCATTCGCGCTCGGTGATATCCTGAAGGAGATCGGGTGTGAAAACGTTTCACCTCCGAGATACGACGGTGAAAACGGCTGGGTTTTCAATCTCGACTATGGCCGCGGCCATTCCTTCTTCTGCCAGATAACCTCGCTTCATCCGGCATTCTGGCTGCTGTTTAAAGGTTCACATCGAAGAAATCTGGTTTACGAGGAGATTTGGCGGAAATTTGCTGACGCCCTAGAGCACGACCGACGATTTCACAGTGTAGTCTGGCGATCAGAGGATGACGGCCCGCCCGGGCAGGATGAAATCGGTGATGAACAGCTTCGTGAAGTTGTTCGGAGAATTCCTCCGGAACCAATTCCGGAACAAGATCGCCCACGAAGACATAAGCCAGCGCGCGTAACTCGGGCCCACTACGCTTATGCTCTCATCGTATGCGTGGTATTTTCTATCCCCTTCGCCATCGCGTTCGCCTTCTGCGCGATGCTTGTTTATCTCGGAGCTTGGTGGGCGATATTTGGAGTTCTGGCCGTCGCCTTAGTCTACTGGCGCTACCTGGGCAGAAATTTCTGGGGTCTGATACGCCCGGTCGGCAGCACCTTCAGAACTACGGGCAGGTCGTCAACGCCAGCCGTTGTCGGAATTTGGTGCGCCATGGCCTTCATGGTTGTGCCGATGGTCGACGCCTACTTCCGCGGCACGAAAGCGCAATCGATATATGCAGCCCTGGCGATGGCGACGCTGGTCGTTACCCTCGCCGTCGTCCTGTGGATCATCGACCGGCGTCGCGCTCGTCGGTCGCCAGTTTCGCGGAAGGCCGAGCCCTAGAACACCAGCGCCCGCGCTTCCTTCACATGCGGCAGGCCCTGGATTTTTTCCAGCAACGCCGCCGAGGGCGCCTGGTCGATGCCGACCAGGGCGATGGCGTCGTCGCCGGCTGAGACGCGGCCGAGGTTGAAGGTGGCGATGTTGACGTTGGCTTCGGCAAGCGCGATGCCCAACGCGCCGATGAAGCCCGGCTTATCGAGGTTGTTGACGTAGAGCATGGTCGGGCTGAACGGGCTGTCCAGGTCCATGCCCTTGACCTCGATCACCCTGGGCGTCCCGGCCAGCACCGAGCCGGCGAAGGAGCGCCTGCCCTTCTCGGTGGTCACCGTGATGCGGATCAGGCTCTCGTAGATCGGGCTGTCGTCCTGGCGGCTCTCCGAGACGGTGATGCCGCGCTCCTTGGCCACCGCCGGCGCCGAGACCATGTTGATCTCCGCCAGCATCGGCCGCATGACCCCGGCCAGCGCCGCCGCGGTCATCGGCTTGGCGTTCAGCGCCGCGACGTCGCCCTCGTAGGCGATGTCGATCGCCTTGATCCCGAAGTCGACCATCTGGCCGGCGAAGGCGCCGAGCTTTTCGGCCAGCGCGATGAACGGCTTGAGGCGCGGCGCCTCTTCGGCCGTGACCGAGGGGCTGTTCAACGCGTTGGTCACCGCCCCGGTCAGCAGATAGTCGCTGATCTGTTCGGCCACCTGCAGGGCGACGTTCTCCTGGGCCTCGTTGGTGGAGGCGCCCAGGTGCGGGGTGGCGACGAAATTCGGGGCACCGAACAGCACGTTTTCCCTGGCCGGCTCAGTCACGAACACGTCGAAGCCGGCGCCGCCGATGTGACCGCTCTCCAGGCCCGCGCGCAAAGCGGCTTCGTCGACCAAGCCACCCCGGGCGCAGTTGATGATCATCACGCCCTTCTTGGTCTTGGCCAGGTTCTCGGCCGACAGGATGTTGCGGGTCTTGTCGGTGAGGGGCGTGTGCAGGGTGATGAAGTCCGCGCGGGGAAGCAGCTCCTCGAGCTCGACCTTCTCAACGCCCATTTCGATGGCGCGGTCCGGCGACAGGAAGGGGTCGTAGGCGACGACCTTCATCTTCAGGCCCAGCGCCCGGTCGGCGACGATCGAGCCGATGTTGCCGGCGCCGACCAGGCCCAACGTCTTGCCGTAGAGCTCGACGCCCATGAACCGGCTCTTCTCCCACTTGCCGGCCTGGGTGGAGGCGTCGGCGGCGGGCATCTGGCGGGCCAGAGCGAACATCATGGCGATGGCGTGCTCGGCGGTGGTGATCGAATTGCCGAACGGGGTGTTCATCACCACGATCCCGGCGGCGGTGGCGGCGGGGATGTCGATATTGTCGACGCCGATGCCGGCGCGGCCGATCACCTTCAACTTCGTCGCCGCGGCGATGACCTCCTTGTTGGGCTTGGTGTCGGAGCGGACGACCAGGCCGTCGTAGTCGCCGATGATCTTGATAAGCTCTTCCTTGGGAAGGCCGGTCTTCACATCGGCGTCGACGCCACGCTGCTTGAAGATCTCGATGGCGGCGGGGCTGAGGCTGTCGGCGATGAGCACGCGGGGCATGGGCTTGGTCTTTTCTGCGAAGCCCCTCCCCCCTGCGGGGGAGGGCTCAGGGTCAGGCGGCTTGGAGTTCGGCCGAGACGGTGGCGTAGGCCCAGTCGAGCCAGGGGGTGAGCGCGTCGAGGTCGGACGCCTCCACCGTCGCGCCGCACCAGATCCTTAGGCCCGGCGGGGCGTCACGGTAGCCGCCGACGTCGAGGGCCACGCCTTCCTTTTCCAGCGCCGCGGCCAGCTTCCTGGCGAAATCGGCCTGGGCGTCCTCGGAGAGCGAGGTCACCTTCGGATCGATCACCTTCAGGCACACCGAGGTGTTGGAGCGGATGGCCGGATCGGCGGCGAGGAACGAGACCCAGCCGGTCTTCTGCGCCCAGCCCTCCAGCACGCCGAGGTTGGCGTCGGCGCGCCGCTTCATCTCGGCCAGGCCACCGATCGAGGCGGCCCATTTGAGCGCGTCGACGGCATCTTCCACCGCCAGCATCGAGGGCGTGTTGATGGTCGCGCCTTCGAAGAGGTCAAGGGTGACCTTGCCGCCTTTCGTCATGCGGAAGAGCTTCGGCATCGGCCAGGCGGGCGTGTGGCTCTCCAGGCGCGCGACGGCGCGCGGCGACAGGATCAGCACCCCGTGCGCGGCCTCGCCGCCCAGCGCCTTCTGCCAGGAGAAGGTCACCACATCGAGCTTGTCCCAGGCGAGATCCTGGGCGAAGGCGGCGCTCGTGGCGTCGCAGATGGTGATGCCCGCGCGATCCGCCGCGATGAAGTCGCCGTTCGGCACGCGCACGCCGGACGTGGTGCCGTTCCAGGTGAAGACGAGGTCGGCGTCGCTGCGCACCTTGGTCAGATCCGGCAGTTCGCCGTAAGGCGCGTCGAGCACTTCGGCGTCCAGCTTCAGCTGCTTGGTGACGTCGGTCACCCAGTCCTTGCCGAAGCTTTCGAAGGCCAGCAGCTGCACGGGACGCGGGCCCAGCATCGACCACATGGCCATTTCCACGGCGCCGGTGTCGGAGCCGGGGACGATGCCGATCAGATGGTCGTCCGGGACCTCCAGCACCTCGCGCGTGCGGTCGATCGCCTCCTTGAGGCGCGCCTTGCCGGGCTTCGAACGGTGCGAGCGTCCCAGCACGGCATTCTGAAGATTTTCGGGGCTCCATCCAGGACGCTTTGCACAAGGTCCGGACGAAAATTCGGGGCGCGCAGGGCGCATCGCCGGTTTGGCGAGGGTCGTCATATCGATGTCTCCCATCCTTACAGATGGACTGCGCCCCGTTGGGAGGGCGTGGCCCGCGCGCCAAAAGCCAGCGTTCCCGCCGCGGTGCAAGACAAACTTTTCTGGTGCGGCGTTAAGCGTCGCTGGCCCCAAAGGCGGCGGGAGCCTCAGGCCGTCGCGAGACGTCGCCGGCGGCGCCAAGCCAGCGCCGTACCCGCGCCAAGGCAGGCGCTGACGGCGAAGAAGATCGCGTTGTTGACGATCAAATGCAGGTTGTCGCGGGGCCGCTCCAGGACGAAGTAATAGGCGTCGAGGCCGAACAGCAGGGCGTAGAGCAACATGACGGCGCCCTGCCAGAAGCTGGCGTAGCGAACCGCCACGGCCAGCAGGGCCATGGCCGTCAAGCCATCGAGCGCGAGATTCACAAGCTGGTCATGCAGGCGGCTCTCATTCACCACGCCGGCGAGCAGGTTAACGAGGATGACCGCCGCCCCGATCCGCTCAGCCGTTCCGCCCTTCACCAGGGCGAACACGCAGGTCCCCAGGGTGAAGACCAACATAGCATTCGTGATAGCAAACAGCATGCTGCACCCCTTAGCTCCCCAAGAGGTGCAGCAATAGTTAAACCGCAGACAGGTGGGGCTTAGCCGACTTCCCGCATGACGGCCGGGGTCGCGGTCGCCAAGTGCACTGGCTTCTCGTAGACCATCTTGGTGCGGACGCCGAGGCGCAGTTGCGCCTCATGCAGTTCGTTGTGAACGGCGACCATGGCGGTGCGGGCTTCGCTGAGCGCCTTCATGGCGTCCATCAGCTTCACCTGCACGTCGTCGGCGAACACCAGCGAGGTTTTCACTTCCTTGCGGGCGGCGAGGAGGTCGCTCATCAGCGCGGCGGCTTCGGATAGCGCGCCGTCAACGGCGGCTTCGGTCGCGAAGAGCTTGTTCGCCACGCGCTGAGCTACAAATGCTTTTTCCATATCGGATCCCCAAACTGGCGTTAACAACCACAATTTACGGTAAACAAAAGCTTAAGCTTCGCGCAACGGATTCATCGGTTGTTAACCATAATTTCCACCCCAGGCGGTTGTAGTGTGGCACCAAAGCCACGATTCCCCGGCGAAACCCTCGGTTGCGGCTACGCCCCCGGGGCGTCACCCCCTTCGGGACGCAGGGAAGCGAAGCGTTAGGAAACTTCCGCTAGATCGGAGGTCCATGCGGCCTCCGCGAG
This sequence comes from Alphaproteobacteria bacterium, assembly GCA_025350685.1. Classification (GTDB taxonomy): domain Bacteria; phylum Pseudomonadota; class Alphaproteobacteria; order Caulobacterales; family Caulobacteraceae; genus Phenylobacterium. The sequence goes on from JANXXK010000130.1 coordinate 5,924, forward strand.
TGTCATGACTCAACCTACCGGCACACCTGCCCCAGCGCCGACGGCCACCTTCCACGCTCGCGTGGCGGGCGTGGGCCTAGTGACCGCACTGGTCGTGCTGGTCGCCGCCTGCATGACCTTCATGCTCCAGCAATGGGCGGTGGCGCGCACCCAGGCCCACCAGTCCTCTCAGGCGCTGGCGGACGTCACCGCAACGGCGGCGGCGGGCCTGATTGTCAGCCACGATGACGACGACATCCGCGCCGCGATCACCGCCCTGGCCAAATCCAAGAACGTGGTCGCCGCCCGGTTGAACGACGCCCAGGGCCGCACGATCGCCAGCTTCGACCGGAGCCAGACAGCCAAGCCGGACACCACCGAGGCGATCGCCAGCAAGGCGGTCGTCGACGGCCGCCCCGTGGGCGCGCTGACCTTGGTCGTTCGCCGGCCGCTGCTGACCGCGCTGCTGCCGCAGTTCATCGCCCTCACCGCCGCCCTGCTGTTCGGCGGGATCGGCGTGGCGCTGTTCCTGGCCAGGGGCATGGCGCACCGGGTGATCGCGCCGGTGCAGCAACTCTCCGACGCCATGCACGAGGTCGCTGCCGGCGGCAGCTTCGAGCCTATCAAGTTCAAGGCGCAGGACGAGCTGTTCCGCAGCCTGACCGACAGTTTCAACCACCTGCTGGGCAAGCTCGGCGAGCGCGAAGAAGACCTCAAGCGCGCCATGCGCGACCTGGAAGGCGCCCGCGACGCGGCCAATGCGGCCAATGTGCTGAAGACCCAGTTCCTGGCCAACATGAGCCACGAGATCCGCACGCCGCTGAACGGCGTGCTGGCCATGGCCGAGGTCATGTCCATGGGCGATCTGGCCGATGTCCAGCGCGAGCGCCTGGGGATCATCCGCCAGTCCGGCAGCCTGCTGCTCGCCGTGCTGAATGACGTGCTGGACCTGTCGAAGATCGAAGCGGGCAAGCTCGCCCTGGCGAGCGAGGACTTCGAGCTGCAGCCGACGCTGAACGCTGCGGCAGAGACCTTCCAGGTGCTGGCCCAGGGCAAGGGGCTGGCCTTTAGCTTCGAGGTCAGCGACGAGGCCCGCGGCTGGTGGCGCGGCGACGCCGACCGCCTGCGCCAGATCGTCGGCAACCTGCTGTCCAACGCCGTCAAGTTCACGCCGCAGGGCTCCGTCGCGGCGAAGGTCGACATCAACCCGGCCACCAGCGCCTTGCGCC
>JANXXK010000174.1 GCA_025350685.1 Alphaproteobacteria bacterium
TGCGCCTGTTCAAGTCCAACAGCTGGGCCGGCCTGATCCTGGTCTTCGCCATCTTCGTCGGCACGCGCTGGGTCGCACTGCCGTTCTGAACGGCGCCTGACGCATCGTCATGCTGTTTTCGCAAGCCTCCCGGCGCTACAATAGCCGCATGTCCGTTGCCGCCCGTGTCGATCCCAAGAGCTATTTCGCGCCCGACGAATGGGCGCCGATGGCGCGCCGCTCGTCCTGGAAGGGGCTGGCGCTGCTCGCCCACGCCTGGATCGTCATCGGCCTGGCCATGGTGGCGGCGGCGCTCTCGCCCGGGTGGCTTATGCCGCTCACCATCCCGCTGGCCATCGTCATCATCGGCGGCCGCCAGCTGGGGGTGGCGATCCTGATGCATGACGCCGCGCACGCCGCCCTACACCCGAACCTCAAGGTCAACGACTGGGTGGGAAACCATCTGACCACCGGCGGCCTGGTCGACTACCGGAACTACCATCTGCAGCATCATAAATACGCCCAGCAGGTGGAGGACCCGGACCTGGTGCTGTCGGCGCCGTTCCCGATCACCCGGACCTCGTTGCGCCGCAAACTGGCGCGCGACCTGACCGGCCAGACCTATTGGAAGCAGCGTTGGTCGGGGCTGGTGAAACGCATCGTCGAGCGCAAGCCGGGCGAGCCGCTATGGCCGCTGATCAAGGCGGCGATCTACGGCCGCCGCCGGTTCCTCACCGGCATGGTGGTCACCGTCGCGGTGACCGCGCCCCTCGGCTATTGGTGGGTGTGGCCGGTCCTGTGGCTGGTTCCGCAGGCGACCTGGCTGCCGATGATCACCCGGCTGCGCAACATCGCCGAGCACGCCTGCGTGGCCAAGAACGAGGCCGACCCGCTGCGCCACGCGCGCACCACCAGCGCCAACTTCATCGAGCGCGCGATCATCGCGCCCTATTTCGTGAACTATCACTGCGAGCACCACATGTTCATGCATGTGCCCTGCTACAACCTGCCCCGCGCCCACCGCCTGTTGAAGAGGAAGGGCGTGATGGGGGAGATGTTGACCGCCCCGGGCTACCTCAGCATGCTGAAGGTCGCGACAGCGAAGGCCGCCTAGACCCTGACCCGTTCAGATGGAATCATCTGAACGGGATAGTAGGGCTCTAGGCCCGGACGGCGACCGGCTGAAGCCGGCGTTGACGACGCAGCATCGCCCCCATCGCGCCGAAGCCCACGATCGACAGAGCCCACATGGACGGCTCAGGCACGCCGGCGGTGAAGGTGGCGGCGAGGCCCGTGGAGTCGTTGTAGTAGGAGCCGCCGTTGTTGACCGTGAAATCGAACTTGTCGCCGGCGTTCATGTTGAAAGCGAAGTTGAACGGCGCCGCGCCGCCGGGAGTGCCGGGCGCAACCGCGGCGCCTCCGTTGAAGGGCCCCTGGAAGCCGAGGCCGTTCAGGAACAAGCCGATCACCACGCCGTTGGGGTTGGTGTCGAGCGTCTCGAAGAAGCCGGTCAGGCTGTAGAGGGCGGTGACGGGGGCGGTGAAGCGGACGATGGCGTCCGAGGTCGGGCCCGGGTGCACATTCAGCACGTCCGCCGGCTGCACCACTGTGGTGTAGACATTCTGGGTCACGCCCGAGATGTTCTTGGCCACCAGCGGCACGCGATCGACCGGCGTCGGCGTCTGCCAGCAGGAGATCGTCGCAGCGCCCTCACACACCGGGCTGTAGTTGGTCATCGGCGTGAACGAGACGCCCGCGACGCCGGTGCCGTAGCTCCAGACGCCGGTGTTGGCGCCGCCATGAAAATCATTCACGGCGTCGAAGACTAGGGCGGCTGACGCCGGGGCGGAAATTGAAAGGGCCGCCGACACGATAGCGCCGAAACCCAGAACCTTATGCAACGCGTTCATTGATACCCCACTGATGTTCTATCTGCCTAAAGGCCCGTTTGGTCCGCTGCAACGCCATTCCCCTCAGAGCAGAGCGCCCACGCGCCGCGCCAACTCGAAAGCCGGTTCGCCGCCGACAGTTTCGGACGAAAATTCATTGTCCGCTCGGCGCCAGAACGGACCAACCGGCCCATTGCTGCGGGGTGCGTTGCAACTTCCAGACCAGTTGACAGTGTGAACTACGAGTGTAAGTTTGACGTGAGTTTACAAATGTCATCTGGAGAGACGACCATGCTCATCGCCCCGCCCGACGTCCAGCTGTCGGTCATCGCCGAACGCCTCACCTTCGCCGGCCTCGTCCTCCACGCCAAGCCGGTGGTGATGCTGGTCATGGCCGGACTGGTGATTTCCGTTGTCATCGCGAGCCTGGTCTGGATCGGTGAACTGGCCGGCCGCTCCGCGGGTCGGGGCGGCCGGACCTTTCTTCATGCGCTAGCCGGCGCCGGGCCGCTGGTCGGGTTCTTCGGCGCGGCCTACGGCGTGATGGACAGCTTCATCGGCGTCGCCAACGTGCGCCCGACGCCGGCCCTGGGCATCCTCGCGCCCGGCTACGCCGAGGCCATGCTGTCGATCACCTTGGGTCTCCTGACCGGCGCCATCGCCACGATCGGCCACCGCCACCTGACCGCCAGGCTGCAGACGACCGCCCAGGTCCAGGCCTCGGCGCCGAGCCCTTCGCCGGGCGCCCACGCCGCCCGCGCCACCGCCTAACTAGACCGCGCCCGCGGCGATCAGGCTGCGGGCGCAATCGAGGATCGTCTCCTCGGTTGGCCGGGGTTTCCAACCGAGCACAGACTGGGCCTTGGCCGAGGAATAGTCGTGCCGGCGACCGAGGCTGGGAACCACCGAGCCCAGGTCCTTGTCGAACAGACCCACGAGGCGGACCACCAGGCCCGGGACCTTGCGAGTGGGCACCTTGGCGGCCGCCGCGCCGCCCAGCTTCGCGCGCAGCAGGTCGGCGATGTCGCCCATCCAGGCGAAGTGGCCCGCGGCGATGAACCGTTCGCCGGCGGCCTTCGGATCGGTCATGGCGCGGATGTGCAGGTCGGCGACGTCGCGCACGTCGACCACGTTGAAGCCCAGCCGCGGCACGCCCGGCACCCGGCCGGTCAGCAGCCGCTCGACCACCTGCACCGACTCCGAGAAGTCGCCGCCCATCACCGGGCCCAGCACCAGGGCCGGGTTGACGGTGGCCAGGGTGGTCTTGCCGCCGGCCGCGCCGATCAGCTCCCAGGCCGCCCGTTCGGCCAGCGTCTTCGACTGGGCGTAGGCGCTGACCTTGGGCGCCTTGGGATCGGTCCAGACGGTCTCGTCGCAGATCCAGTCGCCGGGTGCGCCGGAGTTGGTCGCCGCCACCGAGGAGGTCTGCACCACCCGCTTCACGCCGGCCCTGATCGCCGCCCCGATCGCCCGCTTGGCGCCTTCGCGCGCCGGGACGATCAACTCGTTGGGGTCCTTGGGCTCGGCGACGCCGAGCGGCGAGGCCACGTGCAGGACGTAGTCGCAGCCTTCGACCGCCGCGTCCCAGCCCTCGTCGGACATCAGGTTGGCGGCGTGGAAGCTCAGCCGGTTGCCCGGATCGGTCACCGTGGCGATCGCCCTGCGCGCCTGATCCTCGCGCGTCAGGTCGCGGACCGTGGTGCGCACCACATAGCCCTGCTGCAGCAGCCCCGCGACGCACCAGCCGCCGATATAGCCCGACCCGCCGGTCACCAGAACCGTTTCGCCGCTCATCGCCCATCCTCTATGTTGACAGTGATAAGATATCTGGCCCCGAGGCTTTGGGGAACAGCGGATTCGAACGCCCATCGCCCTTTAGCTAGGGTCGCTTGGAGGGGTGAAATGGTTTCCATTTCACCCTGACGCGCTCCAGCCTATTCGGCGGCGTTGGCGACGCGGGCCTTCTCGGCCTCTTCGAAGGTCTCGATCCGCCGCGCGGTGGCCTGCGGCGACTTCGTGAAGCGGGCCAGCAGGTTGTAGAACACCGGCACCACGAACAGCGTGACCATGGTGGCGAAGATCGCCCCGAAGAAGATGGTTACGCCGATGGTCTTGCGGCTCTCGCCGCCGGCGCCGCCCCAGACGATCAGCGGGATCGAGCCCGCCGCCGCCGAGATCGAGGTCATGATGATCGGGCGCAGACGCAGCGAGGCGCTCTCGATCACCGCCTCGCGGATACTGAGGCCATCGTCGCGCAGCTGGTTGGCGAACTCGACGATCAGGATACCGTTCTTGGCGGCGATGCCGACCAGGATGATCAGCCCGATCTGGCTGTAGGTGTTCATGGTCGAGCCGGCGATCAGCAGGCCGAAGAGGCCGCCCAGGGCTGCGATCGGCACGGTCAGCATGATCACCGCCGGGTGGATCCAGCTCTCGAACTGCGCGGCCAGCACCAGGAACACCAGCAACAGCGCCAGGCCGAAGGCCAGGCCCACCGAACCGCCGGCCTCCAGGTAATCACGCGCCGTGCCCCCCCACTTGTAGGCCAGGGCCGTGTGCTCGCGGGCCATCTCGTCCTCGAGGAACTTCACCGCCTGGCCGACCGTGTAACCGGGGTTGAGCTGGATCGACAGCGTGATCGAGCGCAGGCGGTCGATGCGGTTGCGGTTGGGGGTGTCGCCCGAGACCTTGCTGGTCGTCACCGCCGACAGCGGCACCGTGGACCCCGAGGCAGTCCGCACATAGACGTTGGCCAGGTCCTTCTCGCTCTGCCGCTGCGCGCGGTCGGTCTGCAGGATCACGTCATATTCCTGGCCGGACTTGACGTAGGTGGTGACCTTCTCCGAGCCGAACAGGGCTTGCAGCGCCGAGCCGACGGCCTGGGCCGAGACGCCGAGGGCGGCGGCCTTCTGCTGGTCGATGTTGACCAGCAGGCGCGGGCTGGTGGGCTCGTATTCGATGCGCGGCCGGGCCATGCCGGGGTTGTTCTGGGCGGCGATCAGCAGCGGCTGGATGACCGCATTGATCTGCGGATACTCATCGCCCAGCAGGATCAGGTCGACGTTGCCGCCGCCCCCACCGCCGGGTCCGCCGCCGCGCTGGATCGAGGGGCGCACAGAGGCGATGACCCGCGCGCCGGTGATCGTGGAGAGCTCGCGATTCAGCTGCGCGGCCAGGTCTTGCGAGCTGATCCGGTTCTTGCTGGCCGCGGTGGGCAGCACCGTCTTGTCAGGCAGCGCGATGTTGGCGTTGCCGCTGTTATAGGACGTGCCGCCGAAGCCGGGGACCGACAGGGTGTAGCGCTCGGCCTGGCCGTCCTTGATCAGCTTGAGGAGCCGGGTCTCGACCTGCTTGCTGACGGCATAGGTGTAGTCGAAGCCCGCGCCCTCCGGCCCCTGGATACTCATGTCGACGCGGCTGCGGTCCTCATTGGG
>JANXXK010000253.1 GCA_025350685.1 Alphaproteobacteria bacterium
CGCGACTGCGCCGGCGACTACGGCGAGACGGAGGCCGGGCTGCTCGGCCGGGCGATCCCGATCCGCGGCGTGGCCGGCGACCAGCAGGCCGCGCTGATGGGCCAGGGTTGCATCCACCCGGGCGAGATGAAGGCCACCTACGGCACCGGCTGCTTCATGCTGCTCAACACCGGCGAGGCGGCCCCGGTGTCCGGCGCGCGGCTGCTGACCACGGTGGCGGCGCGGGTGAACGGCAGGACCAGTTATGCTCTCGAGGGGTCGATCTTCATCGCCGGCGCGGCGATCCAGTGGCTGGGCGAGGGGCTGAACATCGCCGGCGGTCCGCAGGCGGCCGAGCGGCTGGCGGCGGGCGCGCGCGACGACCTGCCCGTGGTTCTGGTCCCGGCGTTCACCGGTCTCGGCGCGCCCTGGTGGGACGCCAATGCCCGTGGTGCGATCCTGGGTCTGACGCGAGATGCCGGCCTGGCCGAAATCGCCCGCGCCGCCTTCGACGCCTGCGCGCTACAGACCCGCGACCTAATCGAGGCCATGCGCGCCGACGCGCCCAAAGCCTTCGCCGGCGCGCCCGAGCTGCGCATCGACGGCGGCATGTCGCGCTCGGCCTGGTTCAGCCAGCGGCTGGCGGACCTCACCGGGATCGGCGTCTGCCGCGCCACCTACCTGGAGACCACGGCGCTGGGCGCGGCGCTGTTCGCCGGCGTCGGGTCCGGGGTGTTCCGCGATGTGGCGGAGGCGGCCGGGGCGCGGCCCGCGACCGAGGCCTTCAGGCCGGCCATGAAGGCGGATCGCCGCGATGCGGCCTACGTCCGCTGGCTGGACGCTGTGGGCCGGGTCCGCAGCTGAACTTGACGCCGTTCATTCAGGGGGCGACTCTGGGGCAGTCCCTGCGGGGGCGGACAATCCAGCACGGGAAACGACCATGGCGGACGGATCGGTTGGCGGCGTTGCGTCGCTCAAGGGCAAGGTAAGCGCCGAGGAGTGGCAGGCCCGCGTGGACCTGGCGGCGCTCTACCGGCTGGTGGCGCTCTATGGCTGGGACGACCTGATCTACACCCACATTTCCGCCCGCATCCCCTGGTCGGAGCACCATTTCCTGATCAATCCCTACGGCCTGCTGTTCGAGGAGATCACCGCCTCGTCGCTGGTGAAGATCGACCTGGAGGGTAATGTCCTGCAGGAGACACCCTACTTCATCAATCCGGCGGGCTTCACGATCCACTCGGCGATCCACGCCGCGCGCGAAGACGCCCACTATGTGATGCACCTGCACTCCGACCACGGGGTGGCGGTGGCCGCCCAGGCCGAGGGCCTGATGCCGCTGACCCAGCATTCGCTGATCGTGCTGCCGAAGCTCGCCTACCACGACTACGAGGGGATCGCGCTGAACCTCGACGAGCGCGAGCGCCTGGTGGCCTCGCTCGGCGAGAAGACGCTGATGCTGCTGCGCAATCACGGCACGCTGGCGGTGGGTGAGTCCGCCGCCGACTGCTGGGTCGGGATGTATTATCTGGAGCGCTCCTGCACCATGCAGGTCGCTGCGCTGACGGCCGGCCGGGACCGGGTCTTGATCGCCCCGGACGCCTCGCAGGACGAGGTGCGCAACCAGACCACGCGCGGCGTCGGCGGCGCGCTCGCCTGGCCGGCCTGCCTGCGCAAGCTCGACCGTGAGCTGCCCGGCTACGACGCCTGACGGTAACAATCATCGATTAGGCCGCCTTGGGCGCCTCGCTTTCGGGCGCGCCTAGTACGTTGGGTATGCTGTTTCAGTAGCGAAACGCGCAGCCATTCTTCTGTGCTGGACGGCGTGTATGCCAGCCTCTTAAGAGCGCCCTGTTGGGTCTTAATCGCCTGGGCCGGGCCTGGGCGACGGAGCATTTCGTCTTGTTGCGACGCCATTTCTTTATCGTCGGCGCCCTGGTGGTCCTGATCGTCATGATCGTGGCCGGGGGGCTGAAACTCGCATCCAACGCGGCGGGCGGTCCCGCCGGCGCAGGCGGGGCTCAGGCCTCCCAGGGCGGCGGCGGCCCCGGGGGCGCGCGGCGTCCAGGCGGGCCGGGCGGCGCCGGCGGGCGCGGTGGCTTCGGCGGCGGCCCGACCATGGTCTCGGTGACCGCGGTCCAGTCGCACACCTTCCAGGACGCCATCGAGGTGCTGGGCGTGGCCAAGGGCAAGCAGTCGGTGACCCTGACCGCGGCCACCAGCCAGTTGGTGCAGCGCGTACGCTTCACCGATGGCCAGTCGGTGGCCAAGGGCACCGTGCTGATCGAGCTGAAGAGCACCGAGCAGGACGCGGCCCTGACCCAATCCCAGGCCAAACTAGCCCAGGCCCGGCAGGAATACGACCGCTGGCTGACGCTCAGCCAGAAGGGCTTTGCGGCCCAGACGGCTGTCGACCAGTACAAGACGGCCTGGCTTTCGGCCCAGGCTGACGTCGCCGCCGCCCAGGCGCGGCAGGCCGACCGCACCATTCGCGCGCCGTTCGCCGGCGTGGTCGGCCTCTCCGACGTGGCGCCCGGCGCCCTGGTAAACCCCGGCTCGCCGATCGTCACTCTGGACGACGTCTCGGCCATGCGCGTCGACTTTCCGGTGCCGGAACGCTTCATCCCCCAGCTGCACCCGGGGCAGATGATCTCGGCGCGGGTGGACGCCTATGCAGGTGAGACCTTCCACGGCCGCATCGCCATGCTCGACAGCCGCGTCGACGAGCGCACGCGGGCGATCACGGCGCGGGCGGAATTCCCCAACCTGGGCCGCAAGCTGAAGCCCGGCATGCTGATCCGCGTGGGCATCTCGCGCGGTGTGCGCCAGGGGCTGGCGGCGCCGGAGACGGCGGTATCGATGCAGGGCGACAACGCCTTCATCTATGTGCTGCACCCCCAGGGCCAACGGGCCGTCACCGAGCAGCGGCCGGTGGTCACCGGGCTGCGGCAAGACAATTTCGTCGAGCTCACCGAGGGCGCCGAGCCGGGCGAGCGGATCGTCGCCGACGGCCTGAACAAGATTCAGCCCGGTCAGCCCGTGCGTATCGGCCGCTCCGGCGCAGCCGGTGGGCCCGTCGGCCCAGGCGGGATCAGCGCTCCGGGCGCCGCGACCCACGCGAGCCCGCCAGGAGCTGAACATCGGCGGCCCGGGGCATGACCCTTTCCGACCTCGCAGTCCGGCGCCCGGTATTTGCGGCGGTCGCGGCGATCATCCTCTGCGTCGTCGGCCTCGCCTCCTTCACCGCGCTGCCGGTGCGCGAGCTGCCGAGCGTCGATCCGCCGGTGGTGTCGATCTCCACCGTCTACCGCGGCGCCTCGGCCGAGGTGGTCGAGGAGCGAATCACCCAGGTGATCGAAAGCCAAGTGGCCGGCATCCAGGGCATCGACCGCATCCAGTCGTCCTCCCGCGACGGCCAGTCGCGGATCAGCATCTCCTTCACCCTCGACCGCAAGCTCGACGAGGCAGCCAACGACGTGCGCGACGCCGTCAGCCGGGTGACGGCCAACCTGCCTCTGCAGGTGGATCCGCCGCAGATTGCCAAGGCCAACGCCGACTCCTCGCCGATCATGCTGATCAGCCTGACGTCGACGAAAATGAACAAGATGCAGCTGTCGGACTACGCGGCCCGCTATCTGATCCAGCGGTTCGCGACGGTTCCCGGCGTGGCGCAGGTCCTGGAGTTCGGCCAGCAGCTCTACGCCATGCGCATCTGGCTCGATCCCACCGCCATGGCGGCGCGCGGGATCACCGTCGATGACGTGTCGGCGGCTCTGAACACCCAGAACATCGAGCTGCCCGCCGGCGCCCTGGAGGCGAGGTCCAAGGACTTCACCATTCGCGTCGCCCGGGCCTATTCGACTCCGGCGCAGTTCGCCCAGATGCCGATCACCCCGTCGCGCATCGCGACAGCGACGGCCGGATCGACGGCGTCCGTCGGCGGGGCCTCGGCCACCGCCGGCGCGGCGCAAGGAACGCTCGGCGCCATGTCCAGCGCCGCGACCTCGGGTTCCTATGTCACCCGCCTCGGCGATATCGCCCGCATCGAGGAAGGCCCGGACGAGCGACGGCGCATGTTCCGCGCCAACGGACGCGACCAGATCGGCCTGGCGGTCATCCGTCAGTCGCAGGCCAACGACCTGCAGATCTCCGACGCCGTGACCAAGACGGTCGCCGACCTCAATCGGACCCTGCCCAAAGGCACCCGGATCGTGGTGGGCGTCGACTACACCGCCTTCACCCGCCACGCGATCCAGGAAGTCTGGGTCACCATGGCCATTTCGCTGGGCCTGGTGGCGCTGGTGAATTTCCTGTTCCTGGGGACCTGGCGCGCGGCCGTGATCCCGACGATCGTGGCGCCGATCTGCATCCTGTCGACCTTCATCGTGCTGGCCCCGCTGGGCTTCTCGATCAATCTGTTGACCCTGCTGGCCCTGGTGCTGGCCATCGGACTGGTGGTCGATGACGCCATCGTCGTGGTCGAGAACATCCAGCGGCGGGTGGATGAGGGCGAGCCGCCGATCGTCGCCGCCCAGCGCGGGGCGCGGCAGGTGTTCTTCGCCGTGGTCGCCACCACCATCGTGCTGATCAGCGTGTTCGCGCCTCTGATGTTCATGCCTGGATACATCGGCCGGCTGTTCGTCGAGCTGGCGGTGGCGGTGGCCGCGGCCGTGGGCTTCTCGGCGCTGCTGGCGCTCAGCCTGTCGCCGATGCTGGCGTCGAAGCTGCTGCGGCCGGCCCAGGGCGAGGGCTTCATCGCCCGCCGCGTCGACGCCGGCATGCGCGCGCTGCGCAACTCCTATCATGCGACGCTGGAGGCCGTGCTCGGCCGGCGCTCGGCGAGCATCTTCGCCACCGGCCTGGTCGTCGTCCTGGCCGG
>JANXXK010000267.1 GCA_025350685.1 Alphaproteobacteria bacterium
CGCGCCTCCGGGCTATGTCGGTTTCGACCAGGGGGGCCTGTTGACCGACGCGGTGGATCAGCACCCCCACTCGGTGGTTCTCCTCGACGAGATCGAAAAAGCCCACCCGGATGTGTTCAACATCTTGCTGCAGGTCATGGACCACGGGACCTTGACCGACGCGAACGGCAAGAAGGTGGATTTTCGCAATGTCATACTGATCATGACCACCAACGCCGGCGCCTCCGACGCCCAGCGCAACTCCATCGGCTTCGGCCGCGGGAAGCAGGACGACGAAGCCGAGGCAGCGATCAAGCGGGTGTTCACGCCGGAGTTCCGCAACCGCCTCGACGCGGTGGTGGCCTTCAAGCCGCTGACGCCGGAAATCATTCGCCAGGTGGTGCAGAAGTTCGTCATCCAGCTGGAAGCCCAGCTGGCCGACCGCCACGTGACCATCGAGACCACCGACGAGGCGGCCGACTGGCTGGCTAAGAACGGCTTCGACGAGCTCTATGGCGCGCGGCCCCTGGCCCGAGTGATCCAGGAGCACATCAAGAAGCCACTCGCCGACGAGATCCTCTTCGGCAAGCTGGTGAAGGGTGGCCACGTCAAGGTCGTACTGAGAGACGGCAAGCTGGCCTTTGACATCGAAGGCGAGGACCGCGAGCCCGGCGCGCCGGTGATCGAGAACCCGGCCGAGGACGCCGCAGAGGCGACACCGCTCACGGTCGACTAGCCACGGGCGCCGACCAACCGGGAAAGCCCCGGGTTCGCGCCCGGGGCTTTTCGTTTGCGGCTACATCTTCATCGGCTCGGCGGCCGTGCCGTCAGACCAGGCGCCCACCGGCACGTAAAACACCGTCGCCGGATCGACCCCGCTGTCGGCGCCGCCCATCACTGGCGCGCCCGGCAGGTTCGCGCCCCAGGCGGCCGCCGGCATGCGTGGCGTGAAGAACATCAAGTGCGGACGCCAGTGGCCGCCGGCGTCGTCCCCAAGATAACCGCCTTTCGACAGCATGAAGCACATGGCCCCGGCCTCCGGCGCCTTTACCTTGCCCGAGGCGACGGCGGCCTTGGTGCGCGCCAGCAGTTGCGCCTTGTTGGCGCCGGCCAGCACCCATTCGGTGCGCATGAGGTAGGTGGGCAGGACGGAACGGGCCGATACGGCATTGAAGCAGATCGGTCCGCGGGTCTTCGGGTTCCAGAAATCGGGACTGGCGAAGTCGTCGGCCCAGCTGCGTTCGACGATGCAGACGAAACCGTTCTTGCCCTTGGCGGCGGTCTCGTAGCCGTGGGCGCCCAGCACCAGCACCTCGGCGTCATTCGAGATCGACGGGGGCGCGGCGCTGCGGGCCAGGGCGGCCTCGTCGGGCGAGGCGTACTGCTCGATCGGGGCCATGGCCGGATAGAGGCCTTGGGCCCCCTGGGCCGCGCCGCCAAAAGCCAGTCCAGCGACCACCGCCGCGCCAGCCCAAACCCAATTCGTCATGGCTTACCCCATACTTCACCAATTGGAAAAGTATCAGGCCTGCGGGCGTGGCTTGTCAATCAACTGATCTGGGCGGCGATCTGGGCGGCCAGGACCTTGAGTTCCGCCGGGTCGGCCATGCCCCCCGAGGCGTGGCGGCCGACGGGGACGCCCTCCCAGCGCGGTATGATGTGGAAATGCAGGTGGTAGACGGTCTGGCCGGCCAAGGCGCCGTTGAACTGGGTGACCACTAGGCCGTCAGGCTTGAGCGCGGCGCGGACGGCGCGAGCCACGCGTTGGACGTCCTTGATCAGCTCCGCGAGCACCGCGGGGTCCTCGTCCAGCAGGTTGCGGGCGGTCGAGTGCTTGGGGATCACCAGGGTGTGGCCGCGCGCCTGCGGGAAGACATCCATGAAGGCGAGCACATGCTCGTCCTCGAATACGCGCGCCGCCGGCATGTCGCCGCGCAGGATCTTGGCGAAGATGTTGCCGTCGTCGTAGGTCCCGTCCAAGCTCATGGGCCGTGCTCCTGAAGCCTCGTCCTTGGTAGCAAATCGACCTGCAGGGGGGAAACCATGCCCGCCGAGAACAAGCCAGCCGCCCCGTCGTCCGGCCTGTCGCCGCGCCAGCAGAAGTGGTTCGCCTCCGTCCAGGCCAGCCTTGAGCGAGACACCGGCAAGACGCTGGACGAGTGGGTGGCGATCGCCAAGACCTGTCCGGAGACCAAGCCGCGGGCGCAGGCCGCCTGGTTCAAGGCAAACTACGGCCTGCTGCAGAACCGGGCGATGCACGTGCTGTCGGTCGCCTTTCCGTCGGCGGAAAACTGGGCTGAGGGCGACACCCTGCGCGACGCCCTTTGGACCGACCCGCAGTCACGCGCGATCCTCGACGCCGTCCAGGCCGCGGCCACGACGCTGCCCGAGGTGGTTATGGGCCAGCGCAAGCAGTTCACCGCCTTCTCGCGCGAATTCCAGTTCGCGTCGGTCAAGCCGATCAAGGGTGGCAAGGCCTGGCTCGGCCTGGCGGTCGCGACCGACGCTGACCCGCGGCTGGAGGTTGCGAAGAACGAGAGTTGGTCCGAGCGGCTGAAATCGAAGCTGCTGCTGGAGAACCCCTCGGCGGTCGACGCCTCGGTCAAGAGGCTGCTGAAAGCGTCTTGGGAGCGGTCCTAGCGCTCCTCGCGGAACGGCGAATACTCCTCGGCCAGCCATTCCATCTCCTGCTCCACCCCGGCTCGTTCCTGGGCGACAAAGCGTTCGACGGGGCCGCGCAGCGCCGGGTCGGCGATGTAGTGGGCCGAATAGACCGGCCTGGGCAGATAGCCGCGGGCGATCTTGTGCTGGCCCTGGGCGCCGGCCTCGACCCGGGCCAGGCCGTGGTCGATGGCCCATACGATGGCCTGGTAGTAGCAGAGCTCGAAATGCAGGAAGGGCACGTCCTCGACGCAGCCCCAGTTTCGTCCGTACACGCAATCCGCGCCCAGCAGGTTGAGCGCGCCGGCGATCCAGCGGCCATCGCGCTTGGCCATGATCAGCAGCACCCTGTCGGCCATCCGCTCGCCGAGCAGCGAGAAGAACGGCCGGTTGAGATAGGGGCTGCCCCATTTGCGCGAGCCGGTGTCCATGTAGAATTCGAAGAAGGCGTCCCACGCGTCTTCGGTCAGGTCGGCGCCGGTCAAGCGCACAATCTCCAGCCCCTTCACCGCATCGCGCCGTTCGCGCCGGATCGTCTTTCGGCGGTTTGACGACAGCGAGGCGAGGAAGTCGTCGAAGGCAGCGTAGCCGGGATTG
>JANXXK010000300.1 GCA_025350685.1 Alphaproteobacteria bacterium
CCACCCGTGACCCGCACGTGCCGGACCTCGACGAGGCCTACAAGTTCGACCCGGAGACCACGCGGGCGCTGATCGCCGGCTTCGCGCACAACCGCCGCGTGATGGTCCAGGGCTATCACGGCACCGGCAAGTCGACCCACATCGAGCAGGTCGCCGCGCGCCTGCACTGGCCGCTGATCCGGGTGAACCTGGACAGCCACGTCAGCCGGATCGACCTGGTCGGCAAGGACGCCATCGTCCTGAAAGACGGCAAGCAGATCACCGAATTCCGCGAGGGCATGCTGCCCTGGGCGATCCAGCGGCCGATCGCGCTGGTGTTCGACGAATACGACGCCGGCCGCCCCGACGTGATGTTCGTGATCCAGCGGGTGCTGGAAGCCGCCGGCAAGCTGACCCTGCTCGACCAGAACCGGGTGATCCGGCCGAACCCCTATTTCCGCCTGTTCGCCACCACCAACACCATCGGCCTGGGCGACACCACCGGGCTCTACCACGGCACCCAGCAGATCAACCAAGGCCAGATGGACCGCTGGTCGATCGTCACCACGCTGAACTATCTGGCCCACGACGTGGAGGCCGAGATCGTTCTGGCCAAGGCGCCCAGCTACAACACCGCCGACGGCAAGCGGACGATCAATGCCATGGTCCGGGTCGCCGACATGACCCGCAACGCCTTCATGAACGGCGACATCTCCACCGTCATGAGCCCCAGGACCGTGATCACCTGGGCCCAGAACGCCGACATCTTCGTCGGCGACATCGCGCTGGCGTTCCGGATGACCTTCCTCAACAAATGCGACGAACTGGAGCGCGGCACGGTGGCCGAGTTCTTCCAGCGGGCGTTTGGCACGGACCTGCCGGAGAGCACGGCGCGGGTGCGGGTGGCCTAGGGACCCTCTACCCGGCCCCTCGCCTTCGCGGCCGGGTTGGCAAGGCCGAAGCCCGCGCGCACGCCGCCGCTTGCATCCGTTCGCCGTGGGCCTAGGATTCCTCCCGACAAGAACAAAATCTGGGAGCGTGCGATGGACGGCAATTCACAGCCGAAGCCGGGAGCCGACGTCTGGACACTCCCGCTGGAGACACTGGACCCCAGCCAAGCGGAACTGTTCCAGTCCGGCGCTCAGCACGAGTGGTTCCGCCGGCTGCGCCAGGAGTCGCCCGTCCACTACACACCCGCGAGCATGTTCGGGCCGTACTGGTCGATCACGCGCTTCGACGACATCATGGCGGTCGACTCCAACCACGAAGTGTTCTCATCGAACCGGGACATCGTCATTGGCGACAACCCGGAGGGGTTCGCTCCGCCGATGTTCATCGCCATGGACCCGCCCCGGCACGACGTGCAGCGCAAGGTGGTCTCGCCTGCCGTGGCGCCGAACCATCTGGCCGACCTGGAACGCCTTATCCGCGAACGCGTCGGCGTCATTCTCGACAAGCTGCCGGTCGGCGAGACGTTCAACTGGGTCGACCTGGTCTCCATCGAACTCACCACCCAGATGCGGGCGACATTGTTCGACTTCCCCTGGGAAGACCGGCGCCTGCTGCCGTATTGGTCGGACGTCACCACGACGTCAGAAACGGTGGGCATCGCGGTCGACATGGCCGAGCGCGAGCGGGTGCTGGGCGAGTGCCTGACCTACTTCACGCGGCTCTGGCATGAGCGCGCGGCCGCCCCGCCCAAATTCGACTTCATCTCGCTGCTGGCCCATGCACCCGAGACCCGCGGCATGGTCGATGATCCCATGGAGTTTCTGGGCAACCTGATGCTGCTGATCGTGGGCGGCAACGACACCACCCGCAACTCCATTACCGGCGGCGTCGTGGCGCTGAACCAGTTCCCCGCCGAGTACGAGAAGCTGAAGGCCGACCCGTCGCTGATCCCCTCGATGGTGCCGGAGATCATCCGGTGGCAGACCCCGCTGGCCCACATGCGCCGCACCGCGACGCGCGACGTGGAATTCCAGGGGAAATCCATCCGGAAGGGCGACCGCGTGGTCATGTGGTACGTCTCGGGCAACCGCGACGACAGCGTGATCGACGAGCCGGACCGCTTCATCATCGACCGCCAGCGACCGCGTCACCACATGTCGTTCGGCTTCGGTATCCACCGCTGCATGGGCAATCGCGTGGCCGAGCTGCAGCTGCGAATCGTGTGGGAGGAAATCCTGCGGCGCTTCTCCCACGTCGAGGTCGTCGGCCCGCCCGTCTGCGTGCTGTCGAACTTCGTGCAGGGGTACTCGGACCTTCCTGTGCAGCTACACGTTTGAGCCTGGCGCGGCTCTGAGCACGATCCGGTTGACCTAGGCCCGTTCGAACTCGCCCGCCACGAAGCGGTCGCGCAGCACGAACTTCTGGATCTTGCCGGAGCCGGTGAGCGGCCACTCGGTGACCGCGATCCAGTGGGCCGGGGTCTTCTGCGGCGAGATGCGTTCGCGGCAATGGGTGACCAGCGCCGGCCGGTCGAGCTCGGCGCCCGTCGCCAGCCGCACGAAGCCCACGACGATCTCGCCCCAGCGCTCATCGGGCGCGCCGACCACGGCGGCCTCGGCCACCGAGGCGTGTTCAAGCAGCACGTTCTCGATCTCGGCGGGGAACAGGTTCTCGCCGCCGCGGATGATCATCTCCTTCACCCGCCCGGTGATCCTCAGGTAGCCGCGGGCGTCCATGGTCCCGAGGTCGCCGGTGTGCAGCCAGCCGGCGGCATCGATGGCCGCGGCGGTGGCCTTGGGGTCGTCGTTGTAGCCCAGCATGACACTGTAGCCCCGCACGCAGATCTCGCCGACCGCCCCCACCGGCGCCACCGCATGGGTCTGCGGGTCGCGGATAGAGAGCTCGGTGCACGGCAGCGCCTGGCCGATCGTCTCGCACAGGTCCTCGACCGAATCGCTGCTGCGCACCTGGGTCATCAGCGGCGAGTTCTCGGTCTGGCCGTAGACCGTCTGGAAGTCGCAGCCGAACACCGCGCGCATGCGACGCACCAGCTCCGGCGACACCATCGCGCCGCCGGCCGCGGCGACCTGGACGGATGACACGTCCACCGGCCGCGCGGCGTGGGCCTCCAGTAGCGCGACGTACATGGTCGGCACGCCGGTCATGGTCGCGACCCGCTCCGCGGCGATGATCGCCAGCATCTTTGCGGGGTCGAACAGCTGGGCCAGGATCATCCGGCAGCCCAGTTGCGCCGCGCCCAGGGTCGACATCCCGCAGCCCGCGGTGTGGAACAGCGGCATGAAGTTCAGCGTGACGGCCCCCGCCGGGACGCCCATCCGCGCGTAGCTGAGCCGCGCGTTGTTGGTGATCCCGCGATGGTGCAGCACCGCCCCCTTTGGAAAACCGGTGGTGCCGGACGTGTACTGGACCTGCACCGGATCGGACGGCTTCACGTCGGGCAGCGCGATCAACGCGTCGTCGCCGGCGTAGAGGGCCGCGGTGTCCTCCAAATCGACCACTTCTCGTATGCCGGGGATCTGGGCCGCCACTTCCGCGGCGATCGCCGCCATCGGGTTGCCGCGGTATTCGCCGACCATCAACAGACCGGCCGAGCGCGACTGCTCCAGCACGAACCTCAACTCGCGCGGCCGGTAGGCAGGGTTGGCTGTCACCAGCACCAGCCCGGCCAGGCCCGCCGCGTATTCCAGGATTACCCACTCAGGGATGTTGGGCGCCCAGACGCAGATACGCTCGCCGGGCCGATAGCGGGAGAGGAGCGCGCGCGCCATCCTCTCGGCGTTGGCCAGCAGTTCGGCATAGGTCCATCGGCGCTGGAGCTGCCCCGCCATGTCGGCCTCAACCAGCGCCTCGGCGTCCGGCGTCGCCTCCGCCTGAGCCCGCAGGACGCCGCCCACCGTGGTCTCCAGGACCTCATCATCGGCCTGGGCCGGAAAATACGAATGCTCGAGATTGACCGAATACAAGCCCATGCCCCCCGGCGGGATATTCCCGGACGGAGGTTAGCGGCGGATACGACAGCGAGGAACAGGGTTTCCATGCCGCGGATTGAAAGCTGGACCGCACCTTCCCGGCGCGCGATCCTGTAGGCATTGCTGACCAACAAGCATTGCTGCGGGGAAGATATGTCCAGGAAGCTGTTGAGCGCGCTCGTCCTGAGCGCCGCTATGATCACCGTCGGGTTCGCGGCCCATGCCCAGATCGCCCAGGCGCTGCCGAAGAACGACTACGGCGACAAGGGCGCCTGGCTCTGCTGGACCGGCAAGCCGGGCGACGCCTGCGCCATCGACCTGACCACCACGGTGATCAGGGGCGACGGGTCTTCCACGGTCGAGACCTTCAAGGCCGATCCCAAGGCGCCCATCGACTGCTTCTACGTCTATCCGACCGTCTCCAACGACCCGGGCGTGCTCTCCGACATGCACGCCGACGCCGAGGAGCTCAACGTCGTGAAGGCCCAGCTCGCCCGCTTCGGGTCCAAGTGCCGGATCTATGCGCCGATGTACCGCCAGTTCACGCTGACCGCGCTCCGTGCGCGGATGAGCGGCAAGCCGCTGCCCCCCGGGCCGGCTGCCGGGACCACCTCCTATGACGACGTGGTCGATGCCTGGAACTACTACCTGGCCCACGAGAACAAGGGCCGCGGCGTGGTGCTGATCGGCCACTCCCAGGGCTCGGGCGTGCTGACCCAGGTGATCGCCAAGGAGATCGACGGCAAGCCGGTGCAGGCCAAGCTGATTTCGGCGATCCTGATGGGCACGCGCCTGCCGATCGACAGGGGCAAGGACACCGGCTTCTTCCAGCACATCCCGCTCTGCAAGTCGGCCAGCCAGACCGGCTGCGTGATCGCCTATGCGAGCTTCCGCGACACCATTCCGCCGCCGGCCAACAGCCTGTTCGGCAAGGTCCCCAGCGACAACCAGATCGCGGCCTGCGCCAACCCGGCCGCGCTCGCCGGCGGCAAGGGCGAGTTTCACGCCTATCTGTCGAACGCCGCGGCCCAGATCTCTAGCTCCGGCGCGCCGCCGGTCACCTGGGTGAAGGGCAAGCCCAACCCGCCGACGCCGTTCGTCTCGGTCCCCGGCCTGCTGACCGGCCAGTGCGTGGAAAAGAACGGCTTCTCCTACCTGGAGGTGCATGTGAACGCCGTCGCCGCCGACCCGCGGGCCGACGACATCGCCGGCGATGTGGTGCAGGGCGGCCAGGTCAACGCCGCCTGGGGCCTGCACTTGATCGACGCGAACTTGGCCATGGGCAACCTGGTGGATATCGTTGGCGCGCAGACCAAGGCGTGGCTGGCGCGCAAATAGACGCAGATGAAAAGGGCCGGGATTGCTCCCGGCCCTGATCAAATCGCCTCAGGCCAGCCGGCTAGTTGCCGCTGAGCTTCTTGCCGGCCATGAGGCCCAGCGCCAGGAACACCACGAAGCCGATTACGAACAATGCGAACAGGATCTTGGCGATCCCGGCCGCGGCGCCGGCCATGCCGCCGAAGCCCAGGGCGCCGGCGATCAGCGCAACAACCGCGAATATCAGAGCCCACTTGAGCATCGTGCCGCCTCCATAAAATGTTCGCCCGCCGCGAACTTGCAGACAGAAACGCAGGCTTGGCCGTGGCGTTCCGGCATCGTCCGCCCCAAATCCTTGTTTCACCCCTGCCCCGCCCTGATCTAAGACGACGCCAATGGCCAAGAATCCGGAAAGTCCGCTGGAGCCCTTCAAGCGCGCGCTGGTCAACGCGACGCGCTCGCTGGCCGAGTCGGCCGACCTGGAGATCGTCTATTCCGGCGAGGGCCCGCAGCTCTCGGGCAATCGCGCCGTCCTGCCGCATCCGCCCAGGGACCTGACCAGTGTCGATGCCGCCCGGATCCGTGGCCTCGCCGACCAGATGGCCCTGCGCATCGCCCACCATGACGCCGCCGCCCACGCCAAGGCCCGGCCGGCCTCAGCCCAGGGCCAGCCGATCTATGACGGCATCGAACAGGCCCGGCTCGAGGCGATCGGCGCCAATGCGCTGGGCGGGGTGCGCCAGAACCTGAAGGCCGTGCACGAGCAGACCTGGGCCAAGCGCGCCTTCAACCAGATCGAAGCGCTGGCCAATCCGCCCTACGCCGACGTGGTCTCGCTGATGGTCCGCGAGCGGCTGACCGGCGAGCCGCCGCCGGCCATGGCCCAGCCCCTGGTCAACCTTTTCCGCGACGAGATCGAGGCCAAGGCCGGCGCCGACCTCGACCGGCTGACCGAGGCCGTGCAGGACCAGAAGGCCTTTGCCCGCATCGCGCGCGCCATCCTGCGCGACCTGAAGATGGGCGACGACCTCTCCGACGCGCCCGACCAGCCGGACGATCAGGATGGCGGCGAAGAGGGCGAGCCCGAGTCGAGCGACGACAACGACGAAGGCGACGGCGAGGGCCAGTCGCCGCAGCAGTCGTCGATGGACGACAGCGAGGCGAGCCACCGCGAGAGCGAGGACGCCGACTCGCAGATGATGCAGGCCGAGGACGATCCCAACGCCGAGGATAGCGACGAGCCCCCTGAGATGGGCGACGGCGAGCAGCCGGCGCGGCCCGACTTGAAGGGCGAAGGCAAGGTCATCACCTACAAGGTGTTCACCACCGCCCACGACGAGATCGTCGCCGCCGAGGAACTGTGCGACGCCGAGGAGTTGACCCGCCTGCGCGCCTACCTCGACCAGCAGCTGGCGAGCCTGTCGAACGTGGTCTCGCGCCTGGCCAACCGCCTGCAGCGCAAGCTGCTCGCCCAGCAGAACCGCTCGTGGAGCTTCGACCTGGAGGAAGGCATCCTCGACGTGGCGCGCCTGACCCGGGTGATCGTCGACCCCACAGCCCCGCTCAGCTTCAAGGAAGAGCAGGACACCGAGTTCCGCGACACCGTGGTCTCGATCCTGATCGACAACTCCGGCTCCATGCGCGGCCGCCCGATCATGGTCGCCGCGGTCTGCGCCGACATCCTGGCGCGGACGCTGGAACGTTGCGGCGTGAAGACCGAGATCCTCGGCTTCACCACCCGGGCCTGGAAGGGGGGTTCGGCGCGGGAGGACTGGCTGAAAGCCGGCAAGCCGCCGCAGCCCGGCCGGCTCAACGACCTGCGCCATATCATCTACAAGGCCGCCGACAGTCCGTGGCGCCGCGCGCGCCGCAACCTCGGCCTGATGATGCGCGAGGGGCTGCTCAAGGAGAATATCGACGGCGAGGCCCTGATGTGGGCCCACCAGCGGCTGATCGGCCGCCCGGAGGCCAGGCGCATCTTGATGGTCATTTCCGACGGCGCCCCAGTCGACGACTCCACGCTCAGCGTGAACTCCGGCCACTACCTGGAGCGCCACCTGCGCGAGGTGATCGAAGAGATCCAGGCCAAGAGCCCGGTGCAGCTGATCGCCATCGGCATCGGCCACGACGTCACCCGTTACTATCGCCGGGCCGTAACCATTGTCGACGTCGAGCAGCTGGCCGGCGCCATCACCGACCAGCTGGCCGAGCTGTTCGAGGAGGAGCCGCGCCGGATGACCCGCAAGAACGCCGGCATCCTGCAGCCGCCGCCCAACACCGAGGGCCCCTCCGGCCCGCCGCGCCGCTCGACGTTCAAGGAAGTGCGGAGGGCGGTGGCTTGAGCCACCGGCCGGTGAGGGGGACCTGATGAAGATCGACGTGACGATTCCGATGCCAGATGACGGCGGCAATGGCGGGGCCGCGCGCGCCTTCGTCTTCACGCCGGACGCCGGCGCCGGCCCCTGGCCCGCGGCGATCCTGGTGATGGACGCGCCGGCGATCCGCCCGGCGATGTTCGAAATGGGCGAGCGGCTGGCCCAGGCCGGCTACTACGTCGTCCTGCCCGACATGTTCTGGCGCGCCGGGCCCTATCCGCCGCTGGACATCGTCAAGGCCCGCGCCGGCGACCCGGAGATGGGCGCGTTGTTCGCCAAGCTGCGCGCTTCGACGGACCTCGCCAAGCAGATGGTCGACATCAAGGGTTGCCTCGACTGGATCGCCAAGCAGCCGCAGGCCAGACCCGGCAAGGTCGGGATCACCGGCTATTGCATGGGCGGCGGCATCGCGCTGCGGGCCGCGGGCACCTTCCCCGACCGGATCGCTGCGGCCGCCTCATTCCACGGCGGCAACCAGGCCACCGACTCGGAGGACAGCCCGCACCTGCTGGCGCCGAAGATGACCGCCAAGATACTGGTGGCCGGCGCCGACGAGGACAAGAGCTTCGACGCGGCGCAGTGCCAGCGGCTCGACGCGGCGCTGCAGGCCGCCGGCCTCGACGCGGAGGTCTCGATCTGGAAGGGCGCCCGCCACGGCTGGGTGCCCACCGACATGCCGGTCTACAACCACACCGCCGCCGAACGGCACTGGGACGAGCTGGTCAGGCTGTTCGACAGCGTGCTGAAACAGCCGGCTTAGGCTTCGGCCGCGGCGCGCGCGCCCTTGGTCCATTTGAACTGCTGGCTGGTCGAGAAGGGCGCCTCCTCCAGCGTGTCCGGATGCCACAGCCGCCGCTCGGCCAGGTCGAAGTGGATGTTACCGTAGACGTGGATGCTGCCCGAGCCCTCGGTAGCGCTGTTGTCCAGGGCGTGGATCAGGTCTTCCGCCAGCACCGAGACGTCGGGCGCGTGGACCGTGACCTCGCCGGCCGGGGTCAGTTGCCCATCGACCACCTTGAAGGTCTTGTAGCCTTCGGAGCCCCGATAGATGCCGACCACGGCGACACAGGCGTGGTCATGCGGCGGGCTGACCAGTCCGCGCCGGCCCTCCACCTGATAGACGGTCAGGTCGTCCGACTGCACCCAGACGTCGAAGCCCTTGCGGGCCGAGGCGCCGCGCTCGGCGGTCAATGCGTCGATGGCGGCCGGCTCGCGGACCGCCTCACGCAACAGCTCGGCGATGGCCTGTGGCCAGTCCGGACGCGTGCGGGCCGCGCGGCAGTCCTCGACGAAGCGTTCAATGGAGAAGGCCATGGCGGTCGTCCGGTTTCAGGTCCGGGGGCCATGATGCGCCCGCTAAGGCTGCGCGCAAAAGAAAAGAGGCCGCCCTCACGAGCGGCCCCTCCGGAACAGTGTGGCCAGAGCCGATCAGGCGGCGGGCTGCTCGGCCAGCTTGGCTTTCAGCTGACGCTTGATCTTCAGCGCCTTGGGGGACAGCGCGTCGTCCGCCGCCTTCAGCAGGAAGGGGTCGAGGCCACCGCGGTGATCCAGCGTGCGCAGCGCCGCATTGGTGATCCGCAGCCGATAGGACTGGCCAAGCAGGTCGGATTGCAGGGTGGCGGGCGACAGGGCCGGCAGGAAGCGGCGCTTCGTCTTGATGTTCGAGTGGCTCACATTGTGGCCGACCATCGGGCCGACACCGGTGAGTTCGCAGCGACGCGACATGGGAGAGACCTTCACGAGAATAGGACGCGACGAACCGGGGGCCCGCGCGAGAGCGGGCGATATAGAGGAACGACGGGCTCCACGTCAAGGTTCGGCGGCCCCATCAGCGGGGCCAAGGCCGGCGATATACAATATCTTGCGCCGCGAGGCCCGACTCGGGCCCGCGAGCCCTGTTCATCCCGGCTATCAGCCGGGACAGGGTCTGCGAAGGAGTTTCGGGTGACGCGGCTGGCCCTGGTGATAATCGCGAAGGACGAGGCCCGCGCCATCGGCCGCGCCCTGGCGAGCGCCCGGCCCTGCGTCGAGAAGATGATCGTGCTGGACACCGGCTCGACCGACGCCACCCGCGAGATCGCCACCGATGCGGGCGCAGAGGTTCACAGCTTCGCCTGGTGCGACGATTTCGCCGCCGCGCGGAACGCCGCTCTGGCGCTCTCCCAGGCCGACTGGAACCTGGTGCTGGACGCCGATGAGTGGATCGAGGCCGGCGCCGAGGCGCTGGGCGCTGACAGCCTCCCCCCGGGCGGCGGCGGCTTCCTGGGCGAAGTGCGGATCACCAGCCAGATGGACCAGCCGGGCGCCGAGGGGCTCGGCCAGTCCTGGATCCCGCGCGTTCTGCCCCGCGGCGTCCGCTATGAGGGCCGCATCCACGAGCAGCCGGCGGGCGGCCTGCCGCGCCGGCGCCTGGCGTTGACCGTCGGCCACGACGGCTACACCTCGGAAAACCTGGCGCGGAAGGGCGACCGCAACGAAACCCTGCTGATGGCCGAACTGCAGGCGGCCCCCGAGGACGCCTACCTGTGGTTCCAGCTCGCCAAGGAGCATCAGGCCCGCGGTCGCGCGGCCCAGGCGGCGCTCTGCTTCACCGAGGCGCTGCGCCTGGCCCCCGCCGACGCCGGCTATCGCCACGCCCTGGTGGTGCGCGCCCTGATCGCGCTCAAGGCCGACGGTCAGATCGCCGAGGCCCTGGCGCTCGCCGACGCGGAAGTTCCCAACTGGCTGGACTCGCCGGACTTCTATTTCACCATTGGCGACCTCTACCTCGAAGCCGCCAGCCGGGAGCCAGACCGGGCGCTCAGCGAATATCTGCCGGTGGTGGAACTGGCCTGGAAGCGGTGCCTGGAGATCGGCGAGCGGCCGGACCTCGACGGCGCAGTCGCCGGACGCGGCGGCTACATGGCGGCCCATAACCTGGCGGCCTTCTACGAGACCCTCGGCAAGGCCCAGGAGGCCGCTGAGTACCAGACCCTGGCCCAAGGCCTGCGAACTTGAGCATGGCTCTTGTGTCCGAAGGCCGTTGAGATACAATATGTTGCGGTGAACAAACACTGAATCTGGCGAGGTCGCTGATTCGGTCACGATTCGTTGCGGCCGCGTTCTAGGTTCGCGGTCGTTGTTCACCCTCCCATCGCCCCTGCAATCCCCAACCCAGAGTCCGAGTTCCCCACGACCTGGGAACCCGCCGCCCTTGCCGAGCCTTGCCTTCTGTACTAATTACTAACTGGTCAGTTTTTAAGAGAGCTGTAGATGACCCTCGAACCCGGCGAGCCGAAGTTCCGCCGCCGCAAAGCCGACCGCCCCGGCGAGATCGTCGACGCCGCCCTGCGTGTGTTCGCCGAGAAGGGCTTTGCGGCCGCGAAACTCGACGACATCGCCCGGCGAGCGGGCGTTTCGAAGGGCGCGCTCTACCTCTACTTCGAGACCAAGGAAGAGATCTTCCGCGCCGTCGTGGACCAGGCCATCGCGCCCAACATGCAGGTCGTCCGCGCCATGGTCGCGGCGCATCCGGGCCCGCTGTCGGACCTGTTGCGACTGGTGGCCGAGCGGGTCGGCGGGCTCATGGAGACCCTGCCCGTCGGCGGCGTCGTCAAGATGGTCATCGCCGAGGCCGGCAACTTCCCCGAGCTCGCCCGCGTCTGGCACGACGACCTGGTGGCCCAGATCCTGGGCGCGATGACCGACGCCATCGCCGCCGCGCAGGGCCGCGGTGAGGTCCGCCCCGGCGATCCACGCATCTATGCGCTGGAAATCATCGCCCCGATGCTGGTGGCCCTGATCTGGCGCGAGACCTTCGTGCCGTCCGGCGCCCAGCCCTTCGACCTCCGCGCCGTCGCCCGCCAACATGTCGAGACGATGATTGAGGGCCTCAAGCCCCCCAAGACAAGCAAGGACGGGGAGATCGCGCCATGAGCCGTCAACGCGCCCTGGTCGCGGTCCTGCTGCTGATCGCCGTTGCGGTGGTCGCCGGCCTGCTGCTGATCCCGCAGATCAACCGCCACACCGTGCTCTCCGGCTACATCGAGGGCGAGCCGCTCTACCTCGCCGCCCCGGTCGCCGGCACGGTGAAGGCCATGTACGTGGTGCGCGGCCAAGATGTCGCCGCCGGCGGCAGGCTGTTCGTCGTCGATCCGCAGCAGGTGATCTCTGCCCGCGACCAAGCCACGGCGCAAGTCGCCGCCGCCCAGTTCCAGGCGCTCGACGCGCGCAAGGGTCAGCGCCCGCTAGAGCTGGCGGTGCTCGACGCCAACATCGCCGCCGCCGAGGCCAAGGCCCGCGACGCTAATGCCATGCTGCGCCGGGTCTCGGCGCTGGCCGCCAAGGGCTATGAGTCCAAGGCCGCCCTCGACGACGCCCAGGCCAACGCCCAGTCCGCCGACGCCACGGTCAAGGCCGCGCGGAAGCAGCGCGACGTGGCGACCCTGGGCGCTCGCGAAGAGCAGATCCACGCCGCCGACGCCCAGGTGAGCCAGGCCCAGGCCGGACTCGCCGGCGCCGCCGCGCGCCTCAGCGATGTGGCTCCAACGGCGCCGGGCAGGGCCCGCGTCGAGGACGTCTTTTTCCAGCAGGGCGAATGGGCGCCGGCCAACCAGCCGATCCTGTCGCTGCTGCCGGACGAGCGGATCAAGGTGCGGTTCTTTGTCCCTGAGGCCCAGCTCGCCGCCTACCAGATCGGCCGCGTTGTGCGCTTCGCCTGCGACGGCTGCGCCAAGGGCCTGACCGCGAAGATCGCCTATGTCTCGCCGCGCCCGGAGTTCACCCCGCCGGTGATCTACAGCCGCGAGGCCCGCGACCGGCTGGTCTATCTGATCGAGGCCATGCCTTCGGCGCGCCTGAACCCCGGCCAGCCGGTGGACGTGGAGCCGCTCAAGTGAGCGAGACGGCCCATCTCGCGATCGACGTGAAGGGCCTGAACAAGAGCTTCGGATCCAAGCACGTCGTCCAGGACCTCGACCTGCGGCTTGGCGAAGGCCGGATCTGCGGCTTCCTGGGCCCCAACGGCTCGGGCAAGACCACCACCCTGCGCATGCTCTGCGGCCTGTTGACGCCGGATAGCGGCGCGGGGACCTGCCTCGGCTTCGACATCATCAAACAGTCCGAGCAGATCAAGCTTGAGACGGGCTACATGACCCAGCGGTTCTCGCTCTACGAGGACCTGACCATCGCCGAGAACCTGGAGTTCACCGCCCGCGTCTACGGCCTCGACCGCCGCGCGGCGAAGGTCGATGCCGCGCTGGAGCGCCTCGGCCTGTCCAGCCGGCGCGGCCAGCTGGCCGGCGCGCTGTCCGGCGGCTGGAAGCAGCGCCTCGCGCTGGCCTCGGCCACCCTGCACGAGCCCAAGCTCTTGCTGCTGGATGAGCCAACCGCCGGCGTCGATCCCAAGGCCCGGCGCGACTTCTGGGACGAGATCCACGACCTCGCCAGCCGCGGCCTGACCGTGCTGGTTTCCACCCACTACATGGACGAGGCCGAGCGCTGCCACGAGATCGCCTACATCAGCTACGGCAAGCTGATGGCGCGCGGCACGGCTGAGGCGGTGGTGAAGGGCTCGCACCTCGTCACCTTCCACGGTGAGGGACCTGACATCGGCAAGCTGGCCGCCGGGCTCAAGGA
>JANXXK010000328.1 GCA_025350685.1 Alphaproteobacteria bacterium
ACTGCCGTTCAACCCGGCGCTGCTGAAGAAGGTCGACGAGCTCGAGCTCTCGGTCCGTTCGGCCAACTGCCTGAAGAACGACAACATCGTCTACATCGGCGACCTGATCCAGAAGACCGAAGCCGAGATGCTCCGGACCCCCAACTTCGGCCGCAAGTCCTTGAACGAAATCAAGGAAGTGCTCGCCGGCATGGGTCTGCACCTGGGCATGGACGTGCCCAACTGGCCGCCCGAAAACATCGAAGAGCTGGCGAAGAAGTTCGAAGACCAGATGTAGGACTGTTTCAGCGCCGACTCCGGATCGCCCCCCTTTTTGTGAGGAGGGCCGGTCAGGGCCCGATGAAGCCGCAATAGCGGTGGAGAGCCCCGGCGCTTCGTGTTGACCCCGCCGGGAGCAGGCTGGGACTTGGTTAGGCGGGTCCAGGTGGCCCAGGAGAATTGAAATGCGCCATGGTATGGCACGCCGCAAACTGGGTCGTACGTCCGCCCACCGCACCGCCATGTTCGCCAATATGTCGGCGAGCCTGATCAAGCACGAGCAGATCGTGACCACCTTGCCGAAGGCCAAGGAGCTCCGCCCCTTCGTCGAGAAGCTGGTGACCTTGGCCAAGCGCGGCGACCTGCATGCGCGCCGCCAGGCGATCAGCCAGGTGCGTGACGTGGAGCAGGTCGGCAAGCTGTTCGCCGTCCTCGGCCCCCGCTATGCCGAGCGTTCGGGCGGCTACATCCGCGTGCTGAAGGCGGGCTTCCGTCACGGCGACAACGCGGCCATGGCCGTCATCGAGTTCGTCGACCGCGATCCGTCCGAAAAGGGCAAGGATAGCGGTCCGGTGGCCGAGTCCTTCGCCGACTAGATTCCAGCCTCATCGCTGATTTCGAAAACCCCGGAGCGACCCTCCGGGGTTTTTGTTTGCGCGGCCCCAATTGTTTGCGCGGCCCCAATTGTTTGCGCGAGTGGCTGGAACTGTCGTGCGGCGGGGCTAGGTTGGCCCCATGCGCCTAATCCTCAGCAAGATCGCAGCCGTCCTCGCTCTCGGTCTGGCGCTCGCCGCCCATCCCGCGGTCGCCCAGACGCCCGCGCCACTGACCATCCTGATCTCCATCGACGCCTTCCGCGCCGACTATCTGGACCGCGGCGTGACACCAAACCTGTCGGCCCTGGCCGCGGGCGGGGCGAGGGGGGTGATGCGCCCGTCCTTTCCGTCCAAGACCTTCCCCAACCACTACACCCTGGTCACCGGCCTCTACCCGGACCACCACGGCGTCGTCGCCAACAACATGACCGACGAGGCGATCCCCGGCGTGCGGTTCTCCATGGGCAATACCGCCGCCGTCCTCGACCGGCGCTGGTGGGACGGGGCCGAGCCCATCTGGGTCACCGCCGAACGCGCCAGGATCATCACCGCCACGCTCTTCTGGCCAGGTTCCGAGGCGGCGATCCACGGCATCTGGCCGCGCCACTGGGCGCACTTCGAGCAGGCGCTGCCGTCCAACCTGCGGGTCGACATGCTGCTGGCCCTGCTCGATGCGCCGCCGGCCGACCGGCCGAAGTTCGCCACCCTCTATTTCGACATCGTCGATGGGGCCGGCCACAGCTACGGGCCGGACTCGCCGCAGGTGAACAACGCCGCATCCACGGTCGACGCCGCCATCGGCCGGCTGGAAGCGGGCCTAAAGGCGCGTGGCATCGCCGCCAACCTGATCGTCGTCTCCGACCACGGCATGGCGGCCACCTCGCCGGCGCGCAGCCTCTATATGGACGACCTGCTGCCCAAGGAGGCCTACCGGTCGCTGGACATGGGTCCGATCGGCACGATCTATCCCACCCCCGGCCACGAGGCACAGGTCGAGACGGCGCTGGTCGGCGCCCATCCGCATCTGCAGTGCTGGCTGAAGAAGGACATCCCCGCGCGGTTCCACTATGGCCAGAACCCCCGCGTGGCGCCGATCTTCTGCCTGCCGCAGACCGGCTGGCTGCTAACCACCCGCGACTTCCATGGCCAGGAGGCCGGCGACCACGGCTACGACAACATGAGCCCGGAGATGGCGGCGATCTTCGTGGCCAGCGGCCCGGCATTCCGCCACGGCGTGGTCGTCAAACCCTTCGTCAACGTCGACATCTATCCGCTGCTGGCCAGGCTGATCGGCGTCGCCCCCCAGCCCAACGACGGAAACCTGGCCAACCTCGCGCCGGCGTTGGCGCCCTGACGGCTTGACGATTTAGTTGCGATATGCGTTAAATATTCGCGCATGCGAGAAGGACTAGCGCCATGGCCGACCGTCCCGCCATCGTTTCCGCCGTCTTCTACAAGGACCCCATCGCCGCCATGAAGTGGCTGGAGCGGGCCTTCGGCTTGGAGACCACCACCCTGCTGACCGACGCTCAGGGAAATGTCGGCCATGCCGAGATGGAATTCCGCGGCTGTTCGGTGAGCATCGGCGGCGAGTTCGGCGGACCGCTGCTGGGCGGCGTGCAGATGAAGAGCCCGCAGAACCTCGGCGGCAGCGGCAGCCAGTTCCTGCGCGTCGAGCTCGCCGAGGGCATCGACGAGCACTGCGAACGCGCCCGCGCCGCCGGCGCGCGGATCGCCGCCGAGCCGGAGACCCAGTTCTACGGCGCGCGCACCTACCGCGCCCTCGATCTCGAAGGCCACGTCTGGAACTTCAACCAGACCGTCGCGGTCGTCTCCGGCGAGGAGATGGAGAAGGCCAGCGGCCTGAAGATCCGCACGTCGCTTGAGGGCGTGTGAGATGGACGATCGCGCCAAGCTGCCGACCATCGGCCCGGTGATCTGGTATCGCGACCCGCAGGCGGCCATCGCCTGGCTGGAAAAGGCCTTCGGCTTCGAGCGCCGCCTGGTCGTCGAGGGCGAGCCCGGCATGGTCGTCCACTCGGAACTGACCCTGGGCGACGGCTACATCATGGTGGTCGGCCCACCGCGCGAGAAGGCGGTGAGCCCGCTGCAGTTTGGCGGCCGCGCCACCCAGTCGGTGCACGTCCAGCTCACCCAAGGCATCGATGAGCATTACGCCCGGGCCCAGGCGGCCGGCGCCCAGGTCACCCGGGCGATCGCCACCCAGCCCTACGGCGACCGGGTCTATATCTGTACGGACCTGGAGGATCATCCCTGGTCTTTCGGCCAGACCGTTGAAGTGCTCTCCGACGCGGCGGTCGCCCAGGCCACCGGCCACAGCCTCAAGGTCGGGCCCAAAACGTGAGCGGCCCGACCGCCGCGCGCGCGCCTAGGCGGGACTCAGACGTCGACCGCACCCTGGCCGCGCTGGCCGATCCCCATCGCCGCCGCGTCGTCGACCTGCTGGCCCAGGGCCCCCGGGCCGCCGGCGACCTGGCCCGCGCGCTCGAGCTGTCGCCGCCGGCCATGAGCCGCCACCTGCGGACCCTGCGCCAGAGCGGCCTGATCGAGGAATCCCACCCTGAATTCGATGCGCGGGTGCGCATCTACGCCCTGAGGCGCGAACCCATGGCAAACCTGAAGCGCTGGCTGGAGGAGGCCGAGCGGCTGTGGAGCGAGCAACTCGCGGCCTTCAAGGCCCATCTGGAACGCCAGACCGAGCCGGAGCCCGCGCCCAAGCCCGAGAAGGATGCATGACCTCCAAGGTCTATGTCGCCCTGCGCGTGGCCGCGACACCCGAGCGCGCATGGGCGGCTTTCGTCGGCGAGATCGGTGCGTGGTGGCGGCCGAACATGCTGTTCCAGACCACGCCACGGCCCGGCCGGCTGTCGTTCGAGCCCGGGGCAAACGGCCGGCTGATCGAGACGCGGGACGGCGGCAAGGTCTTCCAGATCGGCAGGATCCGTACATGGGAGCCGCCTCACGTCCTGGTTTTCACCTGGCGACAGGCGAGCTTCCCGCTGAATCTTTACGCAGAAGTTGAAGTGCGGTTCGAGGCGGTGGGGCCGGAGACCCGGGTCAGCGTCGAGCATCGCGGCTTCGATCAGGTGCCGGCCGCAAGCGCCGCGCGCCACCGCTTCCCCGACCAGGTGCTGCTGATGCGGCTGGCCGAGTACTGGCGCGACCAACTGGCCGGCGTCGCCGGGAACCTGGGCTAACCCCCGTTGCGCGAGTTCCTGTTTTGTTTCAAGGTTAGACCAGGGGATATGCGATGAGCGACGAACACCTCAAGGCGGCTCCGACGATCAAGGCCAGCCGCCAGGCCGCCTTTCGCTTCGTCTTCGCCGTGGCGCTGATGAACGCGGTGTCGTTCGGCATCATGATCCCGGTGCTGCCCAATCTGATCAAACATATGGTGGGCGGGGACACGGCGACGGCTTCGACGTGGAACGTGCTGTTCGCGGTGACCTGGGGGACGATGCAGCTCTTCTGCGGCCCGATCCTGGGCATGCTGTCCGACCGGATCGGCCGGCGGCCGGTGTTGCTCATCTCGCTGTTCGGCCTGGCGATCGACTTCCTGTTCATGGCCTTCGCGCCGAACCTGGCCTGGCTGTTCGTCGGGCGGGTGATCAACGGCATGACCGCCGCCAGCTTCTCCACCGCCAACGCCTATGTGGCCGACGTGACCGAGCCCAAGGACCGGGCCAAGGCCTTCGGCTGGATGGGCTCGGCGTTCAGCTTCGGGTTCCTGGTCGGGCCGGCGCTCGGCGGGTTCCTCGCCGGCGAGTTCATGCACGGCTATCTTGGCGACTTCGCGCTGCGTCTGCCGTTCCTGGTCGCCGCGGCCCTGACCGCCGTCAACTGGCTCTACGGCCTGTTCGTGCTCCCCGAATCGCTGAGCCCGGAGCGCCGCATCACCCACTTCAACTGGGCGCGGGCCAATCCGCTGGGATCGCTGGCCTTCCTGCGGGCGCACGGCGAATTGCTGGGCCTGGCGGCGGTCGGCTTCCTGTTTCAGCTCGCGCACACGGTGCTGCCGTCGATCTTCGTGCTCTACGCCGGGTTCCGCTATCACTGGGGTTCGGACATGGTCGGCCTGACCATGATGCTCACCGGCATCCTGGGGGTCGTCGTGCAGACCTTCTTCGTCGGGCCGGTGGTGGCCAGGATTGGCGAGCGCGGCGCGCTGCTGCTCGGGACGGTCGGCGGGGCGGCCGGCTTCTTCCTCTACGGGCTCGCGCCGAACGGCTGGGCCTATATCGCCTCGGCGCCTGTGTTCGCGGTGATGAGCTTCCTGCAGCCTGGCCTGCAGGGCCTGATGACGCGGCGCGTCGGGCCGCAGGCGCAAGGCCAGCTTCAGGGCGCCAACCAGAGCCTGCAAGGCATCGCCTCGGTGACCGGGCCGATGATCTTCGGCCTGACCTTCGCCTGGGCGGTGCGCAACGACGCCACCCTGCACCTGCCCGGCCTGCCGATCCTGATGGCGTCCAGCCTGCTCGCGGCAGCCTTCCTGCTCGCGCTCAAGGTCGGCCATGCGCCTGCCCGGGTGATGACCCAGGCCGCCGAAGCGGCCGCGGAATAGGCTCCGCCATTAAAGCGCCTGAAAACCTTAGCTAACCTTGGGCCGCCGCCAGCCCTGGAGACGAAATGCGCGCCTACCGCATCCTGATCCCCGCCTTTGCGCTGCTGAGCGCCTGTTCGCCCTCCGCGCGGAGCCAGGCCCAGGTCCAGCCGCCGTTGCCTGAACCCGCCCGCATGACCCCGGTGAGCGCGGTGGCCATGAAGCAGTCCTTCGCCCCGGTCGTGAGGCGCGCCGCGCCCGCGGTGGTCAACATCTCGGCCAAGCGTACGGTGCGCGTGCGCGTCGACCCGTTCTTCGAGATGTTCGGCGCGGGCGTCCCGCGCAGCCGCGTCGAGGGCTCCTTGGGCTCTGGCGTGATCGTCCGCGCCGATGGCGTCATCGTCACCAACAACCACGTGATCGCTGGCGCACAGGAAATCACCGTCGCCCTATCCGATCGCCGCGAATTTCCCGCCAGGGTGTTGCTGGCCGATCCGCGGACTGACCTGGCCATCCTGAAGATCGACCTGCCGCCCGGCGACAAGCTGGCGGTGCTGCCGATCGACGATCGCGCCGACAACCAGGTGGGCGACCTGGTGCTGGCCATCGGCGACCCCTTCGGCGTCGGCCAGACGGTGACCAACGGCATCATCTCGGCGCTAAACCGCACCGCCAACCCCGATGGCGACGCCGGCGCCTATATCCAGACCGACGCGGCGATCAATCCCGGCAACTCCGGCGGCGCCCTGGTCGACATGAACGGCGACCTGATCGGGGTGAACAGCTTCATCCTGTCGCAATCGGGCACCTCGTCCGGCGTCGGCTTCGCCATTCCCGCCGCCGTGGTGCGCCGCGTCGTCGAGACGGCCATGGGCGGCGGCCACGCCGTGGTGCGGCCCTGGCTCGGCGCGCGACTGCAGAGCGTAACCCCGGAGATCGCCAGGACCATGGGCCTGGCGCGACCCTCCGGCGCCCTGATCGCCGACGTCTGGCCCGACAGCGCCGCGGCCCGCGCCGGCCTGAAGCAGGGCGACCTGGTCATCTCGGTCGACGGCGCCCCGGTGGTTGACGCCGCGGCGCTCAACTACGCCGTCGCCACCCACAGGCCCGGCGAGGCCGTGCGCATCGGCCTGCGCCGGGGCGCCAGCGACCAGGTGGTCTCGGCCCGCGCCGAGGCCGCGCCGTCGACGCCCGCCCGTGACGAGAGGCTGATCACCGGTCGCAACCCCCTGCAGGGCGCAACCGTGGTCAACCTGTCGCCGGCGGTGGCCGAGGAGGTCGGCCTCGACCCCTTCGGCCACGGGGGCGTGCTGGTGCTCAGGCTGGAGAACGGCGCCGCCGCCCAGGTGGGCTTGCGCCCCGGGGACATCATCCGGGCGGTCAACGGACGCGACATCAGGTCCGTTCGCGACCTCTCCGGCGTGACCGCTGTCCCGGCCTCGGTCTGGCAGCTGACCATCGAGCGCAACGGCCAGCAGGTGACCGCGACCGTCCGGGCCTAGGGTGCACCCACACCGCTCATCCCCGCTTTCGCGGGGAAGAGCGGAGATAAAGCCCCCGGCCCGTTGCGCCTGACGGTTCCCCCGAAGGTTTGCTACACCTCGCCCATGGCCGATCTCTTCGAAGCCGCCGGCCTTACGCCGCAAGCCCCGTCACCGATGGCTGACCGCCTGCGCCCGGCTGCGCTCAGCGAGGTGGTGGGCCAGGACCACCTGCTCGGCCCGCAAGGCCCGATCCGGCGCATGGCTGAGGCCAGGCGCCTCGCCTCGATGATCCTCTGGGGTCCGCCCGGCACCGGCAAGACCACCATCGCGCGCCTGCTGGCCAAGGAGGCCGGCTACGAGTTCCAGCAGCTCTCCGCGGTGTTCTCCGGCGTCGCCGACCTGAAGAAGGCCTTCGAGCAGGCCCGCGTGCGGCGCCTGGCCGGCCAGTCGACGCTGTTGTTCGTCGACGAGATCCACCGCTTCAACCGCGCCCAGCAGGACGGCTTCCTGCCCTTCGTAGAGGAGGGGATCGTCACCCTGGTCGGCGCCACCACCGAGAACCCGTCCTTCGAGCTGAACGGCGCGCTGCTCTCACGTTGCCAGGTCTTCGTACTCAAGCGCCTGGATGACGAGGCGCTGGAGAGCCTGCTGGACAAGGCCGAAGCCTTCGAGGGTCGCCCGCTGCCGCTCGAGCCCGAGGCCCGCCAGGCCCTGACCGCGCTCGCCGACGGCGACGGCCGCTATCTGCTCACCTTGAGCGAGACCCTGTTCAACATCGGCTCGGCCCGGCCGCTCTCCACCAAGGAGCTCGGCCAGGTCCTGCAGAAGCGCAGCCCGGCCTACGACAAGGACCGCGAGGAGCACTACAACCTCATCTCCGCCCTGCATAAGTCGATCCGCGGCTCCGACCCCGACGCGGCGCTATACTGGTTGGCCCGCATGCTGACCGGCGGCGAGGACCCGCTGTTCGTGGCTCGGCGGCTGATCCGCGCCGCGGCCGAGGACATCGGCGAGGCCGATCCCATGTCCCTGGTGCTCGCCAATGCCGCCAAGGACACCTACGACTTCCTGGGCTCCCCGGAAGGCGAGATCGCGCTCGCCCAGCTGGTCATCCACCTGGCCTCCGCGCCCAAGTCCAACGCGGTCTACAAGGCCTATGGGGCGGCGATGAAGGCCGCCAAGGAGACCGGCTCGCTGATGCCGCCGGCCCACATCCGCAACGCGCCGACCAAGCTGATGAAGGACCTCGGCTACGGCAAGGGCTACGCCTATGACCCCGACGCGCCGGAAGGCTTCTCCGGCCAGAACTACTTCCCCGAGGAAATGGACCGCCAGACCTTCTACGTCCCCACCGCCCACGGCTCCGAAGCCCGCATCAAAGAACGCCTCGACCGCTGGGCGGCCCTGCGCAAGGAACGGTCTTGAAGTTCGCACCCGGCAAGGCGCCGGTGTTCAGCCCGCCCAAAAAGAAGGTCGCGGTCAAGCTCACCCCTGCCGAGGTGACGTTCGTCCGCGCGCTGGTGATCTATGAGGACGCCGACATCCTGGCGCTCAACAAGCCCGCGGGCCTCTCCAGCCAGGGGGGGCGAGGGCAGGTCCATACGCTGGACGAACTGCTCTGGGCCTTCGCCAAGCCCGGCAAGGCCAGGCCGCGGCTGATCCACCGCCTCGACCGCGACACCTCCGGCGTGATCCTCACCGCCCGCACCAAACCCGCCGCCGGCTTCCTCGGCAAGGCGATGATGGGCCGCTGGTTCGCCAAGACCTACCGCGCCATCGTCCTTCCCGGTGCGCCGCAACCGAAGGGCGGGACGATCGAAGAGCCCCTGCGCCGCGACGAACAGGGCCGCGAGGCCTTCATGCGGGTCTGCGCGCCGGATCACCCCGACGCCGAGACCGCCGCCAGCCGCTACCGCACCCTCGCCGAAGCCCCCGGCTGCGCGCTCGTGGAACTCGACCCCGAGACCGGCCGCATGCACCAGCTGCGCGTCCACCTGGCCCACATCGGCCGCCCCATCGCCGGCGACGCCCGCTATGGCGGCGCGCTGGTGGTCGGCGGCCACGCGGTCCCGCGCCTGATGCTGCACGCCGCCGCGCTGAGCTTCCCGCACCCCTCCGGCGGGATGAAACGCATCGAGGCCCCGATCCCCGCGGACATGGCCGGCCTGATCGCGGCGCTCGGCCTGGGCTGAGCCGGCCGGATAGCGCCACCCTCGGCCTGCGGCTAGGATGGGGCATGGACATTTCCTTGAGCGACCCGATGACCTGGGTGGTCGTCGTCGTAGCCCCGGTGATCATCGTCGTGGCGCGCTGGGGCCTGCGATCGCGCGCCCAACGCCGCGCGCGGGACGACGAGGCCGAAGACTAGGCTCCGCCCGCGCCTCTCAGCGCCGTGGCGGGCTTGCGAGCGAAGCTCGAACCCTGGCCAGCGCTTCCTGGCGCGGCGTGTCGATGGGCCAGCAGATGCTGTGCCCTGCGTCGTGGCGGTTCGTGGGACGAAGGCCCTGCCGCGCGGCGCGATCCATGATGATCGCTTCCACCTGACCCATGGAGCCATCGTAGAACCGCGCCTGGGCGATATCGGCCTTGAGCGAAAGCTTCATCTCCGGCGTCAACCGGTCGACCCCGGTGATGGCGTCCAGCCGCGACCAGACCGCCTGCTCGTCGTTGTTCATGCCGTAGTAGTAGCGCAGCATCGTGTAGAGAAAGCCGAAGCTGGCCTGCCAATCCGGGGACAGCAGGCTGATCCGCCCGCTCTGCGACGCGGCGTCCCAGCGCGTCGATTCCACGCCATAGCGCGGCGGCCGGCCGATCCAGCTCGGCGCCTGGATGCGCCCGTCCGGCTTCGCCGCATCGACGATCTGGTCCAGCGCGTCGAGCCGCGCCGCCACGCAGGGTTCGGTGAACCCGCGCTGCCTGACGCGGGTGATATCGGCGGCCACCTCGGCGGCTATCGTCGCGCGCGCCTCGCTGGCGGCCTGGCGATCATGCAACCCCACGACCGCCTGCTCGGCTGCCAGCGCCGTCAACACGCCCACGACAATGATGGCGTATTCCTTGGCGAACGCGCGCCAGCCCTGCCACGGCTTCGGCTTGTGGATGTCCATGCCGCCCCCAGCGGATCGCGTGCAACCGGGCCCAGCTAATCGGACTCGCCGAACGGCGGCAATGGTCGGGAAATAGATCCGCCCCGTCGCCCCTCATAGCCCGAAAGCCGGCCGAGCCGCCGCTCCGCGGTCTTCAGCGCCCCGAAGCTCCACCTTGGGAACCGCCCGCAGCGCTGAACGCTTTTGGCGCTCAACCTACTCCGGAGGACGACCATGCGAAGCTCACTTACCATCCCCGCGGGGGTGGTCCTGTCCCTGGCGCTGCTCGGCGCCTGTTCGAAACCCGCCGACCCCGCGCCCACGACCGTCGCCAGCGACGCGGCCCCGCCCGTCGAGGCCTCGCCGTCCTCTGGCGGCGTGGTTTCCCCGCCCGCCGCCAACGGCGCGATCAACACCGACGCCAATACCACGGCGCCGCAACAGGCCGCTGCCTCCAGCTCGTTCACCAAGAGCCAGGCCAAGGGCCACATCGAGAACGCCGGCTTCACCGACGTTTCCGGCATGACCAAGACCCCCGACGGCCTGTGGGTCGGCCAGGCCAAGAAGGACGGCAAGCCCGTCACCGTCTCCGTCGACTTCAAGGGCGCCGTTTCCGCCAAGTGATCTCTGAACAGCAAGGAATCCCGTCATGACCCGCACTGTCACCCGTCTCTTCAACACCCACACCGAAGCCATGGACGCTGTCGCCGACCTTGAGGCCGCCGGCATCCCGCATGAGGACATCAGCCTGATCGCCAGCAACGCCGACGGCTGGCACGACGGCCACCACCATCACACCAGCCACGTGGCCGGTGAGAGCGAAACGGCGGAGGGCGCCGGCAAGGGCGCCACGACCGGCGGATTGATCGGCGGCGCGGGCGGCCTGCTGGCCGGCCTCGGCATGCTGGCCATTCCCGGCCTTGGTCCGGTCGTCGCGGCCGGCTGGCTGGTATCGACCGCGGTCGGCGCGGCGATTGGCGCGGCGGCGGGTGGCGCGACCGGCGGAATCCTCGGCGCGCTGAAGGACGCCGGCCACACGGACGCCGACGCCCAGGTCTATGCCGAAGGCGTTCGCCGCGGTGGCTCCCTGGTCAGCGTCAAGACCGCCTATGAGACCCGCGCTACCGAGGCCGACCGCATCCTGGCCGGCCGCGCCGGCGTCGACGCCGTCGCCCGCGTCGCGGCGTATCGCGAGACTGGTTGGGTAGGCTACGACGCCGCGGCGCCGGCCTACTCGGTGGACGATATCGCCCAGGAACGCAGCCGCTACGCGGTGTCTGCCGAGCCGCGCTCCTTCGACCAGCCCCGCGACAACATGGGCAACCCGCAGGTAGGAACCGCCGATGTCCGGCCGATCGACCCCGCCCGGCCGGCCACGCCTGGCGACGGCCTCTAGGCGCCTTGAGGACCGCGACGGCTCCGCTCCTGCGGGCGGAGCCGCGCACCCTTTCCAGGCGGATGCGTCAGGGGATCGACCGGCGGGCCACCCGGCTCGAAAGGGATCAACAAGCGTCACCTTAAGCCATTAGAAGACTTATCTTTCTTGTCACAATGTCGTGCTGACGCGTGACATCGGGAATTCAATTGTGTTAACTTTGCGACCGGCGAAATTTTTGCAAGGCTTCGGAGTGAAGGTTGTGTCCCAGACGAGTTTTGACTTCCGAAAGCGCCTGCTGTCCGGCGTTGTGAAAGCGGCGCTGCCCGCGGCGATCCTGGCAATATCCGCGGCGGCTGCGTGGCCGACCTCGGCCGCCGAGATCTTCCTGCGCTCGCTGTCGATGGACACGGCCCATGTGGTCAACATCACTGGCGCGCCCGGGGGGAGTTACCCCGCCATCAATGAGAACGCCTATTCGAGCCTGATGATCTTCCAGGCCAACGATGGCCTCGGGCCGCAGCCGCTGACCTTTCAGTTGGTGGCGTTCTGCATCGACATCTTTGACAACATCGGCCTGGGAACGGTGAACAACCAGTACCATACCGATGTGCTGACCCAGGACGGCCGCGGCCACCCGTTGTCGCCGGCTCAAATCCAGCAGATCAGTGGTTTGGTGAACCTGGGCACCCATCTCTACAGGGTCGGCGACGCTGATCTATCCAACCGCCTGGCCGGGGTTCAGGGCGCGATCTGGCGCATTGAGAACCCGCTGTACGCGGTCAGTTCCGGCGGGGCGGTCGGCGGTTACATCAACAGCTACACGGCGCTCGCGCCGAAGCTCCACGGATCGATCTACACGATCTACCCGGATGCGGCGAACAGCCAGGGATTCGGTGTTGTTCCGGAGCCCGCCGCATGGACCCTGATGCTGCTGGGCTTCGGCGGACTGGGCGCCGCCCTGCGTCGGCGCCGCGCGCACGCCAGACTCGCGGTCCCCTAGGTCCCAAGCCCGGCGGGTATCGGATGGGCGCTGCGGACCTGTGCGCGGCACAGGCCGACGGTGCCGTCATGGCTTTGGGGCTATTGAGCGTCGAGGTGTCAAAAGGCCGAGACAGTCGGTTTGCAGGCCTCGGCCGCTGACGGCTCATTTCGAGCCTTGAACTCGGAGTCGGAACACCGGGCCCCCGTCGCCCGTTCTGATAAGGTCAAGCTCGTGGGACCCCCAGACCGGACAACGCCGATGAAACGCCTGATCCTTCCCGCCCTGGCCGCGCTCACGCTCGGCGCCTGCGAGACACCCCAGCCCATGGCCTATCAGCCGGGCGCCGGTCCAAACACAGTGGGCTATTCCGAGCACCGAATCGAGCCCGGCCGCTACCACATCGCCTTCCACGGCGCGCGCGGCGCGCCGAGCCGGACGGTTGAGGACTTCGCCCTGCGCCGCGCCGCCGACCTGGCGGTCGCCGAAGGCTACGACTGGTTCCGGGTCTATGACCGCACCCTAGTCGAGGACGGCGGCGGCCAAGGCCCCCGCGTCAGCCTGGGCGTCGGCAACACCAGCTTCGGCGGGCACAGCGCCGTCGGTCTGGGCCTGGGCACGAGCTTCAACCTCGGCGGTGGCCCCGCCATGACCGCCAGCCTCGAGGTGCTGATGGGCAAGGGCCCCCGGCCCGCGGGGGGCGACGTCTACGATGCCCGCGGCGTGCAGCAGTCCATCGGCGCCCGCATCTGACGGCCTTTGCGCGTCCGGCCGGCCCGTCGCATAAGGGGCCGATGCTGACTCTCGCGCTTGTCGGACTGGGCGGCGCCTTTGGCGCGATCTGCCGCTATCTGCTGGGCGTGCAGATGTTCCGTCTCGCCGGACCGGGCCTGCCCTACGGCACCTTCCTCGCCAACATCATCGGCGGCCTCCTGATGGGCGTGCTGGTGGGCGTGCTGGCGCTGCGCGGCGGCGGTGACCAGGAGCGGTGGCGCCTGCTGCTGGGCGTCGGCGTCCTTGGCGGCTTCACCACCTTCTCCTCGTTCTCGCTGGAGACCGCGCTGATGATCCAGCGCCGCGACTATGGCCTCGCGGCCGGCTACAGCCTGGCCTCGGTG
Source organism: Alphaproteobacteria bacterium (assembly GCA_025350685.1). Taxonomy (GTDB): domain Bacteria; phylum Pseudomonadota; class Alphaproteobacteria; order Caulobacterales; family Caulobacteraceae; genus Phenylobacterium. The sequence continues at coordinate 13,461 of JANXXK010000328.1, forward strand.
GTGCTGTCCGTCGCCGCCCTGTTCGCGGGCCTCCTGCTCATGCGCAAGCTGCTGGCGTGATGGGGGACGTTCGCACCCTCTACGTGGACGCCGGCGAGGACGGGGTGCGCCTGGACCGCTGGTTCAAGCGCCGCTGGCCGCACCTGAACCACATCCAGATCCAGAAGCTGGCGCGGTCCGGTCAGATCCGGGTGGATGGGGGGCGGGCCAAGCCCGACACCCGGCTGGCCGCCGGCGCCCAGATCCGCGTGCCGCCACTGCCCGAGGCCCCGCCGCCGCGCGACAAGGACAGCCTCGATCCCCGCGAGATCGCCTTCGCCAAATCCCTGGTGCTCTACGAGGACGACGAGGTGCTGGCGCTGAACAAGCCCGCGGGCCTGGCTGTCCAGGGCGGGACCAAGACCTCGAAACACGTCGACCGCCTGCTGTCGGCCTGGGGCGAGGGGCTGGAGCGGCCGCGCCTGGTCCACCGGCTCGACCGCGACACCTCCGGAGTGCTGGTGCTCGGCAAGTCGCCGGGCGCGGCGGCCAAGCTCGCCGGCGCCTTCGCCAAACGCCGGGCGCAGAAGACCTACTGGGCCCTGGTGGCGGGCTTCCCCAAGCCGGGGCGGGGGGTGCTGGAGCTGCCAGTGGTCAAGAGGGGCGTCGGCGACCGCGAGATGGTCATGCCCGCCGAGCGCGACGATCCCCGGGCCGAGGCCGCCGAGACCGAGTTCGTGACCATCTCCCGCGCCGGCGCCAGCGCCGCCTGGATGGCGCTCTGGCCGCACACCGGGCGCACCCATCAGCTACGCGCCCACATGCTGGCCATGGGCCACCCGATCCTCGGCGATCCCAAGTATCAGACGCCCGCCTCGGCGGAGCTGTCCCTGGGCCTGAAGCTGCAGCTCCATGCGCGGCGTCTGGTGCTGGCCCATCCCTCGCGCGGCCAGCTGGTCCTCGAGGCGCCGCTCAGCCCCGAGATGCGCGCCGGCTTCAAACACTTCGGCTTCGACGAACACGAGGCCGACCCGGAACCCTTCGGCAAATCCCGGCGCTGAATCCGGCGACGTCAAACCAGCCCCAGCACCGGCTTCACGCCTGAACTGTTAGGGAAGATCTGGTTGTCCAGGGCCGCGCGGTCGAGGCCCATGTGCTCGGCCAGCACGCCCTTGAACAGGCCGCGCATGTCCAGCGTCGGCGTCACGTCGCGGTTCTCGTAGAGCGCCTGCGCCTTAAGGGTCGGCCAGTCGCCGACGATGCCGCCGGGCTTCAGCGCCCCGCCGAGCAAGAGCGCGGTCGATCCCGTGCCATGGTCGGTGCCGCCGGTGCCATTGGCGCGCGCCGTGCGGCCGAACTCGGTGGCGACCACCACGACCGTGTTCTTCCACTCCGACCCCAGGCCCGTGTGCACCCCGTCCAGCACCGCGTCGAGATAGGCCAGCCGCTGGGTCAGCAGGCCCGCCTGGCCCGCGTGGCTGTCGAAGCCGTCCAGCGAGATGGCGGCCACGGTCGGCCCGTTGGGCTCGCGCATGAAGCCGGCCACGGCCTGGCCCAGCATCTTGGCGGCGTCGCGGCCCGGCTGGCCGCCCTGACCGCCGCCGCCGCGTTTTGCGGTGGGGCCGCCCATCATCGCCGCCTGGCCGCCGCCCAGGCCGGCCGTGGCGTCCTTGGCCATGGTCTCGGTGGCCAGCCCCTTGGCCAGCGCCGGGCCGAGCAGGGTATCGTTGCGGTAGAGGTCCTGCAGGAGACTCGGCAGCCGCGCCTCGGCGTCGACGCCCTTGCCCGGCGACCAGGAGGCGGTCTGCACCTTGCCGTGCAGCAGCAGCGGCGCGGTCGGGCCGATCGAGATGGCGTCCACCTTGCGGTGCGCCGAGAGCGTCTCGACCGCCCGGTTCAACCAGCCGGAGCTGGTCGAATAGACCCCCGCCGCGCCGGTCTCCAGCACGTCCTGCGCCTCGAAGTGCGAGCGCGCACGGTCCGGCGTGGCGACGGCGGGCACGATCCGCGCCTCGCCGGCCTTGGCCAGCGCGTGGGTGGCGCTCAGCTGCGGGTGCAGCGCGAAGGTCTCGTCCAGCGGCAGCGCGGTGGCGTCCAGCGCCAGGTCGCCGCGCAGGCCCTTGTACTCGCTGTCGCCGATCGGCGGGGCGACGGAAAGCCCATCCATGCCGCCGCGGCAGATCACCACGATCATCTTCTTCTTGGCGGCGGAAGCGTCGGCCGCCAAAGCCGGCACGGCCATCAACTGCAAGGTCAGTCCGAAGCCGGCCGCAGTCGCGAGCACACTGCGGCGGGAGGGATTGAAGGGAGCGTTCATCGGCGTTGAAACTCCGGCGACATCAGGAGGAGCGCGAACCCCTCCGGGCGGGATTCGGCGCGGGCGATGGCCTTGGCGGTGTCGGGGCTCAGCCGCTCGCCCAGCGCCTCGGTCGCCAGCTGTTTGGGATCGCGGTCGCGCACCGCGCCGGCGGAGAACATCTGGGCGAACTGCATGCGTTTGACGATGGCGTCGGGCGCGGCCCACGACGGGGCGTCCTCCGCCCAGCCCTTGGGCGAGGCGGCCGAGAACGGTTTTTGGCCCAGCGAGGTCAGGATCGGTGCGACCCGCTCGAACGGCAGGCCCGCAACGTCGGCCGCCCGGAAGCTGGAGACCAGATAGTCGTAGGGCGTCTTGAACTTGGCCGGCTGCGGCGCCCAGGCCTGCGGCGCGTCGACCAGCGCCTCAGCCACCCTGGCCAGGTCACCGCGGCTGCCCGTCCAGGCCGCCTCCAGGCGCGCCACCAGGGCCGGCGGCGGATCGTCGGCCACGAAATGCCGCGCGATCTTGGTGCAGATGAACCGCGCGGTCGCCGGCTTGGCGGCCAGGTCGACGAGGATGGCGTTGGTCTGCCCCTTGCCGCCCTGCTGCGGGTAGCTGACCTTCATCACCGTGCGCACGCCGGGCTCATGGGCCGGCTCGCGGAACACCGCGACCCCATAGGCGCCGTCGCCCCCTCTACCGCCATTGGGCCCGCCGATGGAAAGGCCGGTCATCGCGCGGGCGAACTCGGTGACGTCGGCCTGGGTGTAGCCGCCGTCGACGCCGACGGTGTGCAGCTCCATGATCTCGCGGGCCAGGTTCTCGTTGAGCCCCGCTGTGCGCTGGAAACCGCCGCCGCCCCCGGCCCCCCCTATGCCTCGGGGACTTCCGCGCTTCATGAACTGCGCCGCCTGGCTGTCCGGCCCGATCGACTGGATCTGGTCGAGGTAGGTCAGCATGGCCGGATGGGTCTCGGCCGCCCCCAGCAGGTCCTCAAACCGGCCGAACACGTTGGGGCGGATCGCCTCCTCCTCGAAGGGCCCGACCACCGTGCCGGTGATCGCCTTGGTGGCCGACACCGTGAAGTGGTTGGCCCAGAACAGCGCCCAGCGCTCGCGGAAGCCCGCCTCGGTGGTCGTCGCCAGCGTCATGCGCGCGGCGAAGTCCTGGCCGATGTCCTGGCGCAGCATCCGGCCCACGTCCTTCACCGGGTCGGGCAGGTCGCGGCGCTTGGCCTGGGCCGCGGCGGCCGGATCCGCCGGAGTCATAGGGCTGGGGGGCGTGAGGCCAGGCGTGGCGGCGCGGACGTCGGCGGCCTTCTCGACCTTCGCCTCGCGCTTGTCCTGCCGGTATTCGCGGAAGTCGTTCAGCCGCTGCGCGCTGGACACCGGCCCGCCGGCGGGCTGGTCGGCGCCCGAGCGGCGGATCTGGCCTCTGAGGAACGCCCGCGGGTCCTTGGCCGCTGTGTCGATCTCGCCCGGCCTGGCCCCCAGGCCAAAGCGGGTGGCGGCTATCGCGGCCATCATCATTGGATCGGGGCGCGGCACGGCAGGCCTCCTTGCACTTGTCCCACAGGCCGGTCATGTCACGCCGTGAAGGCTGAACCTTGGCTGAACCGTTACCGGAGAGACGCTTAACCTTGGCGCGCGGATTCAACGAACCGGGCCAGAAGCCCAGGCGGTTCTACGCCGCCGTCGACGTAGCTCCGGAAGGGGGTGGTTTCGCCGTGCGACTGGACGCCCGCCAGCTGCGCGGCCCCAAGGGGGGACGCATCGTCCTCCCCACCCGCGCGCTCGCCGACCAGGTGGCCGAGGAATGGGCGGGGCAGGGGGAGGCCCTGGAGCTGGCGACCATGCACGCTACGCGCCTGGCCAACACCGCCATCGAGTCGGTGCCTCAGGCGCGCAAGGCCACCGCCCAGCAGGTCGCCGACTACGCCGCCTCCGACCTCACCTGCTACTACGCCACCGAGCCCGCCGGCCTCGTCGCGCGCCAGCAGGACCTCTGGGGACCGGTGCTGGACCGCGCGGAGTCTGAGGCCGGCCTGCGCTTCGTCCGCGCCGCCGGCATCGTCCACCAGGCTCAGCCGCAAGCGACCCTGGCCAGGGTCAAGGCGCTGGCCCTGGAGCTCGACGACTTCGGCCTGACCGGCCTGGCGTTCGGCGCGCCGCTGTTCGGCTCGGCGGTGCTGGCGCTCGCCCTGCAGCGCGGCTGGATCTGCGGCGAAGAGGCCTTCAACCTCTCCCGCCTCGACGAGGCCTGGCAGGAGGAGAAGTGGGGCGTCGACGCCGAGGCCGCCGAGCGCACGGAGCGCCTGCACGTCGAGGCCGCCATGCTGGACCGCTGGTTCCGGGGCCTGGCTTAGCGTCCTCGCCCGAGGCGAGAATACTTCTCATCCTCGGTGCAGCCGCTGGCGCCGGGCGGGGCGGGCGCCTAGGGTCCGCCTTCATTCTGGACCTTGGGGATCTCCATGTCGTCGTTCCGCATTCACCTTTCGCTGGCCGCCGCGGCCTGTGCGCTCAGCCTCGCCGGCCATGCCGGGGCAGCCCAGTTGCTGACCAACGGTGACTTTGAGGCCGGCGGCGGCAGCACGACCGGCTGGACCAAGACCTTCGTCGGACCGGGCAACGTCAATGCGCTGACGGCGGCCGACTATGCGCTGTGCTGCTCGACTTTCGGGTCCCAGCCGGCTTATTCCGGCAACCATTTCGCCGAATTCGGCGACGGCAACGTGGTCGCCACTCAGACCCTCAGCCAGGGTTTCAACGACCTCGGCACGTACCACCACTATGTGCTGAGCTTCGACCTGGGCGCCTTCGGTGGGGGCCAGAATATGGTGCAGATCGCCGCCGACGGTTTCAGCCAGACGCTCACGGCGTTCTCCAACAACAACGCCGACACCACCTTCCAGCACTATAGCTACACCTTCCTCGGCACCGGCGGTCACCACACCTTGTCGTTCAAGGTCACCAGCTTGCCCGGCGACAACACCGACGCGATCCTCGACAACGTCTCGCTGAAGGGTGACAGGCCCCGCGGCGGGGTTCCGGAGCCCACCAGCTGGGCCCTCATGCTGACCGGTTTCGCCGGCCTGGGCGCGATGCTGCGCCGCCGCCGGGCCATGCTCGCCGCCTGACCCCGCATAACCTGGTCTGCGACTTGCAGCGAAACCGGTGAATCCACGGCATTTGTGCCGATCTGGAGCGGAGTTGAGCCTTGATCGCCTCGATCGCGGCCATCGGCAGTCCCAAACTGGTCCAAGGCGCACCCCTGGCGGCTAAGGGCGTGCGCGCCGTGGCGCCGGTTTCGCCTGCGCCGGTCTCCAATGACCGCCCGCCCGAGGCCCCGGTCTGGCGCCCGGCCTCCACCGTGATGCTGGCCCCGCCCGCCATGGCGGCGCTGATCGAGGCCCAGGAGCACATGGGCGGCGGCGCCGAGTGTGACCCCCCGAAGACCACCCAGA
>JANXXK010000069.1 GCA_025350685.1 Alphaproteobacteria bacterium
CGCTGCGCCCGCCTGGACGGCCGTGCGCGCCACGCCGACCACGCCCCCGGCCGGGCCGGAGACCACCGCGTCCTTGCCGCGGAAGGCCTGGGCCTGAACCAATCCGCCCGACGAGGTCATGAAGTAGAGCGGCGCGCCTTCGACGGCGCTTTCGACCTGGCGGACGTAGGATTGCAGAACCGGGGTCAGGTAGGCGTCGGCACGGTGGTCTCGGCGCGCGGAATAAATCGCGGCAGGGGTGAAACCTCATGACTGAGCGCCACGAACGGATACCCGAGCGCCCTTGCGATCTCGCCGGCCACCAGCTCGTGCGCCGGGTTGAGGTCGGCGTGGACGAAGGCGATGGCGATGGAGGCGTAGCCTTGGGTTTTGGCGGCCCTGAGCTTGTGGGTGAGCGCCGCGCGGTCGAGCGGGCGGATGACCGCCCCCGTAGCGTCCAGCCGCTCGTCGGCCTCGATCACGCCCGAATACAGCGGCTGCGGCCGCACGATGTGCAGGGCGAAGAGCTCCGGCCGGGCCTGGTCGCCGATGATCAGGCTGTCGGCGAACCCAGCCGTGGTCACGAACAGCGTCTTGGCCCCGGTGCGCTCCAGCAGCGCGTTGGTGGCGACCGTGGCGCCCATCTTGATCGAGGTCACGCGGTGAGCTGGAAACGGCTCGCCCGGGGCGGCCTGGAGGATGCGGCGCATGGCCTCTACCGCGGCGTCCGCATAGGCCGGCGAGGCCGACAGCAGCTTCAGCGAGGTCTCCGTCCCATCCTCGTATTGGCCGATCACATCGGTGAACGTCCCGCCGCGGTCGATCCAGAAACGCCAGGACCTGTCCAAAACTTAACCCGTTCCCCTGATTGTCATCGTCGCGACACGGTCCTAAGGCTTGCCCTTACCCCATGAGCTTCTGGCGCAAAATAGCAGGCCTCGCGGCCCGTAATCTCGACGAAGCCGAGTGCGACGTCTGCCCGCCGGGGTTGCCGGGGGAAGATCCTGCGTTCTCCACGGCGGTCACCGCGCTGGGCGCGAAGCTGGCCAAGGCCGACGGCAACGCCCGGTCGAGCGACTACGCCGCCTTCTCCGAAGTGTTCCAGCCGGGCACGGGCAGTGAGGGCAATGTGCGCCGGCTCTACCAGCTGGCTCGCCAGACCACGCGCGGCTTCGAGAGCTATGCGCGCCGCCTGCAGAAGCGCTACCACGCCTGTCCCCAGCTGCTCGAAGACGTGGTCGACGGCCTGTTCTACGTAGCCACCTCCGACGGCGTGGTCACCGGCGACGAGCTCGCCTACCTGGAACGGGTCAGCGAGCTGTTCGGCCAGAGCCCGCTGGTGTTCCGCCGCCTCAAGGCCACCCACCTCGGCGCGGAAGCCGGCGATCCCTACGTGGTGCTGGGCGTGGCGCATGACGCTGCCACCGAGGATGTCCGCGCCGCCTGGCGGGCCAGGTTGTCGGAAGCCCACCCCGACCGGGCCCGCGCCCGCGGCCTGCCGCCGGAGTTCATCGAGGTCGCCGAGGCCAAGGCCGCGGCGATCAACGCCGCTTTCGACAGCGCCATGCGCGAGCGCAAGGCGCTGGCGCTGCAAGGCGCGGCGTAATGTCCAGGGTTAAGGCCCGCGACCGCTGGACAGTTGACGGCGGGAACGCGCAGTACGACATATTTGCTATAGCTTCCGACCCATAAACCAAATGGGGGGCCATTGAGGACGCCATGGTGAAAGAGTTCGCCGCCCGTCACGGATCCGCCCTTCGCAGTCTGGCTGTGATCGGCGGACTGCTGGCCACCTTCGCCGCCCTCGTCGTGGGCGCGGTCCTGGCCGTGGCTTTCGCCGCCGCCGTCGCCGTGATCGCGGTGATGGGCTCGGTGCTCCTGTGGTTCACCGGCCTGGCGCTCAGGGCCCGGCGCACGGCCCAGGCGCGGCGCAACGACGGCGTCATCGAAGCCCGGCACCTGGGCGGCCACCACTGGGTGGCCTACGGCTGGAACGAGCGGGCCTGAATTTCCGCTAGCGGGTTGAAGGGGAGCGCCGCACCCCCTACCGTCTTTCAAACAGTTGTTGGGAGGACGGCATGACCATCGGCATTATTGCGACCTTGAAGATCCAGGACGGCAAGGGCGCGGAGTTCGAAGCCTTCTTCGGCGAGCTGGCCAAACAGGTCAGGGCCAACGAGCCCGGCAACCTCGCCTACCAGCTGACCAAGAGCCGGACCGAGCCCAACACCTACAAGGTGATGGAGCTCTACACCGACCAGGCGGCGATCACCCACCACGGCGGCACCGACTATTTCAAGGCCGCCGGCCCGAAGTTCGGCGCGGTGCTGGCCGGCCGGCCGGAGATCGAGCAGCTCGACGGCGTGGGCTGAGCTGACATGGATCTGGACTTCACCGCTGAGGACCTAGCCTTCCAGGGCGAGGTTCGAGCCTTCATCGCCGAGGCCTTCGACGATGACATGCGCGCCCACTCGGCCCAGTCGAAGAACGCCCATATCGACAAGACGGGTCAGATCCGCTGGCTGAAGCGGCTGAACGACAAGGGCTGGGCCGCGCCCGACTGGCCGGTGGAATACGGCGGCGCCGGCTGGAGCCACGCGCAGAAATACATCTTCGACATGGAGATGGCGCTCTCCGGCGCGCCCACGACCTCGAACATGGGCTTTCGCATGTGCGCCCCGGTGGTGATGGCCTTCGGCACCCCCGAGCAGAAGGCCCAGCACCTGCCGAAGATCCTCACCAGCGACGTCTGGTGGTGCCAGGGCTATTCCGAGCCGGGCTCGGGATCGGACCTCGCCTCGCTGGCGCTGAAGGCCGAGCGGGACGGCGACGACTATGTGCTGAACGGTTCGAAGACCTGGACGACCTACGGCCAGTGGGCCGACTGGATGTTCTGCCTAGTGCGCACCAGCTCCGAGCCGATCCGCCAGATGGGCATCAGCTTCCTGCTGCTCGACATGAAGAGCCCCGGCATCTCGATCCAGCCGATCGTCACCCTGGACGGCCCGCCGGAGGGCGACCAGGAGATCAACCAGGTGTTCTTCGACAACGTCCGCGTGCCGATCGCCAACCGCATCGGCGAGGAGGGCCAGGGCTGGACCTACGCCAAGTACCTGCTGCAATTCGAGCGCGGCAACGCTTATGCGCCGGGGCTCTCCAACCAGTTGGCCAAGGTGAAGAAGATCGCCAGCCTGGAGCGGTCGGATGCGGGCCGGCGGATGCTGGACGACCCGGATTTCCGCAAGAAGCTGTCGGAGGTCTCGATCAAGGTCGAGGCGCTGAACGCCACCGAGCTGCGGGTGTTCGCCGGCCGCGCGGCGGGCGAGGCGATGGGGGCCACCTCCTCAATGCTGAAGCTCGAGGGCAGTCAGGCTCAGCAGGCGATCACCGAACTGGCCCTGGAGGCCGCCGGCATCTACGCCCAGCCCTTCGTGCAGGACACGTTCGCCGAGATCGAGGGCCGCACCAATTCGCCCCGCGCGGGCCCGGAGTACGCGGCTACCGTGGCGCCCATGTACTTCAACTACCGCAAGACCTCGATCTACGCCGGGTCCAACGAGATCCAGCACAACATCATGGCCAAGATGGTCTTGGGGCTCTAGCCGACCGGAGGGTGTCCCGATGTACGCCGAGTTCGAGAACCGGCTTGCCCAGGCGGTGGCAGGCGGCAAGGTCGCCGGCGCCGTGGCCCTGGTGGCAGACCGCGACGGGGTCACCTACCAGACCGCAGCGGGGCGCCGCTCGGCGGGGGACGGCGCCGCGCCGATGGATGCCTCGACAGTCTTCTGGATCGCCTCGATGACCAAGGCCATCGTCTCGGTGGCGGCCCTGCAGCTGGTCGAACGCGGCAAGCTCTCGCTGGACGGCGACCTCTCGGCGCTGCTGCCCGACCTGAAGGCGCTGGAGGTGTTGGACGGCGTCGACGCCGGGGGCGCTCCGAAGACGCGGCCGGCCAAGGGCGCGGTGACGCTGCGCCAGTTGCTCACCCACACCTCCGGCTTCGGTTACGCCTGGCTGTCGGCGGAGCTCGCCGCATGGGTGCAGTCGACCGGCGCCGCCGGTCCCACCGGCGGCACGCGCGCGGCCCATCGCCAGCCGCTGCTGTTCGATCCCGGCCAGGGGTGGGCCTATGGCATAGGCATTGACTGGGCAGGGATCGCCGTGGAGGCGGCCAGCGGTCTGCGGCTCGACGCCTATCTGGACGAAAACATCGTCGGCCCGCTCGCTATGACCGACACCGGCTTTGCGCTCCCTGCCGAGCGCGAGGCCAGGCGGGCGGGGATGCATGCGCGGACGCCCGCCGGCGGGCTCGCGGCGATCCCGTTCGGCATGCCCGTCGACCCGGAGGTGCTGTCCGGCGGCGGCGGCCTCTACGGGACGGCCGGCGACTACGCACGCTTCCTGCGGATGCTTCTGAACGGCGGCGAGCTCGGCGGGACGCGGGTGCTGTCGGCCAAGACCGTGGCCGCGCTTGGGGAGATCCAAACAGGCGAGTTGCGGGCAGGCGCCTGGAAGACCGCCGCGGCGAACCTCAGCCACGACATTGACCTGTTTCCCGGCATGCTGACCGGCTGGGGCCTGACCGGGATGATCAACCCCGAGCCCTCGCCCAACGGCCGCGGCGCCGGCAGCCTGGCCTGGGCGGGCCTGGGCAACTGCTACTACTGGGCCGATCCGGCGGCGGGAAAGGCCGGGCTGATCCTCAGCCAGGTGCTGCCGTTTGGCGATCCCGAGGTGCTCGACCTCTTCGCGGCGCTGGAGCGCGGCGCATACGGCCGAGCCTGAACCAGACTCGGCCGCGCCGCGTCGTCTAGACTGTGGCGATGGTTTGGCGCGAACGCCGGGCGCGCATCACCGCCCCGACTCCGCCGAAACCGAACAACATCAGCGCCCAGCTTGCCGGTTCCGGCACGACCCCGGACAGGGACACGTCATCGAGGAGATTCCCCTGTTGGGTCGAGGGGCCATTCTCCGTGAACACCAGGTTGCCGCCGGTGCTGGTGGTGAAGGTGAAGCTGTGGATGCCGAAGGGATCGGTCGCCGCCGGCGTCAGGGTTGTGGAGAACCCGCCGAGGCTCACAGTCGTGCTTTGCGCCGGCGCGCCCCGCAGATTTCCGGCCAACAGGAAGTGCAGGGTGTAGGCGCCCGGTCCGAACGACATCACCGACGTCAGCTGGCCGGCCGGATTGTGACCGTTGCCCGACGAGCCGTCGAGATCGACGTAGCGCCCGTGGCCCGGCGCCAGATCGAAGAAACCTGGAGCGCCGATCAAATCGACGGAGGCCGGCGCCCCGGTCGACATGAACAGCGCATCCCCCGGCGAATTGAGCATGAGCGTATCCGCATTGAAGTTGTCGAAGAGCAGGGTCGCCGCGGAAGCGTGGCCTGCCAGCAGAGCCGCGGCGACGCCAGCGACCAGGATTCGGATATGCACGAGAAAGCCCTTTCCACACGGCGCGATAGTCCAAGTCCCCACTACGGAACCTCAGACCGGCCTGGCCAGCTGACGTCGGTGATGTCGTTCGGACCGGGCGCC
>JANXXK010000089.1 GCA_025350685.1 Alphaproteobacteria bacterium
GCTGATCACCGACGCGAACGCCAAGCTCAGCGCCAGCGAGTCGGTCGCCGAGATGGGCGGGCCGGCGCTCGCGGGCCTGCTGTTCCAATGGCTGACGGCTCCTATCGCCGTGGCGGTGAACGCGGCGACCTACGTGGTGAGCGCGGCGATCCTGGCGCGCATCCGCACGCCCGAGCCTCCGCCCGCCGACGCCGGCCGCCGCCGCGGCTGGATCGACGGTGTGATCACCGGCGCGCGGACATCCTGGGCCGAGCCGCGCGTGCGCATGTTGCTGATCATGACCGGCACGGGCGGCCTGTTCGGTGGCTTCTTCGCAGCCCTCTATATCGCCTTCGTCCTGCGCGACCTGGGTTTGAGCCCCGAGCAGCTTGGTTTTGGCATCGGCGCCGGCGGCGCCGGGGCCCTGCTGGGCGCGGCGCTGGCCCAGCCGATGGCGCGAGGGCTGGGCGTCGGTCCGACGATCTGCGTCACCGGCGTGCTCTCGGCGCTAGGCACCATGATCGTCCTGCTGGCGCCGGCCACCCCGGTCGGCGGCATGACCGCCCTGGTGATCTCGCAGTTTGTCGGCGACACCTTCGGGATCATCCCGCTGATCCTGGCGAGCAGCCTGCGCCAGAGCGTCCTGCCGCTGAACGTCCTCGGCCGGGTCGCCGCCACCTTTCGGGTCGCCCAGGGCGGCGCGGCGGTGATCGGCGCGCTGCCCGGGGGCGCGCTCGGCCAGGCGTTCGGCATGCGCGAAACACTGCTCGCCGCCATCGCCGGTCTGCTCATCGGCCCGCTGCTCGGCGCGCTCTCGCCCCTGCGTGCGGTGAAGGAGATGCCGGTCGGGCCCTAACGCGTGAACTTCTGGAACTTGATGCGGTGGGGGATCAGGCTGTCGGCGCCCAGGCGGCGCTTCTTGTCTTCTTCGTAGGCCTCGAAGTTGCCCTCGAACCAGTCGACCTGGCTGTCGCCCTCGAAGGCCAGGATGTGGGTGCACAGCCGGTCCAGGAAGAAGCGATCGTGGCTTATCACCACGGCGCAGCCGGGGAAGTCCTCGAGCGCGCTTTCCAGCGCCCCCAGGGTCTCCACGTCCAGGTCGTTGGTCGGTTCGTCGAGCAGGATGACGTTGCCGCCGGCGCTCAGCGTCTTGGCCAGGTGCACGCGGTTGCGCTCGCCGCCAGAGAGCAGGCCGACCTTCTTCTGCTGGTCGGCTCCCTTGAAGTTGAACGCGCCGACATAGGCGCGGCTGGGGATTTCGCGGCCGCCCACCTTCATGATGTCCAGACCGCCGGAGATCTCCTCCCAGACGTTCTTCTTCGGGTCGAGGCTGTCGCGGCTCTGGTCGACGTAGGCGAGCTTCACGGTCTCGCCCAGCTTCACGCTGCCCTGGTCGGCGGTCTCCTGGCCGGTGATGATCTTGAACAGCGTCGACTTTCCGGCCCCGTTCGGCCCGATCACGCCGACGATACCGCCCGGCGGCAGCTTGAACGTCAGGCCTTTGAACAGGATCTTGTCGCCGTATTCCTTCTCCAGGTTCTCGACCTCGATCACCTGGCTTCCCAGGCGCGGGCCCGGCGGGATCTGGATCTGGGCGAAGGTCTGCTTGGCGTTCTCCGCCTCGTTCTGCAGGTCGTGGAAGGCGGCCAGGCGGGCCTTGGACTTGGTGCGCCGGGCGCTGGGCGAGGAGCGCACCCAGGCCAGCTCGCGGTCGATCGCCCGCTTCTTGCCGGCTTCCTCGCGTTCTTCCTGGGCGATCCGCTTGGTCTTCTGTTCCAGCCAGGATGAGTAGGCGCCCTCGTAGGGCAGGCCCTTGCCGCGATCGAGCTCCAGCGTCCACTTGGTCACCTGGTCGAGGAAGTAGCGGTCGTGGGTGACCAGGATGATGCAGCCGGGGAAATTCTCCAGGTGGTGCTGCAGCCACGCGACGCTTTCGGCGTCCAGGTGGTTGGTGGGCTCGTCTAGCAGCAGCATGTCGGGCTTCGACAAGAGCAGGCGGGCCAGGGCCACGCGGCGCCGCTCGCCGCCGGATAGCTTGTCCACCGGCCAGTCATTGGCCGGACAGCGCAGCGCATCCATGGCCATCTCGATGCGGCTGTCGATGTCCCAGAGGTCGCCGGCGTCCAGCTTCTCCTGGAGCGCGGTCATCTCCTCCATCAGCTCTTCGGTGTAGTCCTCGCCGAGCTTGGCCGCGACGGCATTGTATGCGTCGAAGGTCTTCTTTTCCTCGCACCAGGAGATGACGTTGCCCCAGACGTCGAGCGCCTCGTCGAGGTGCGGCTCCTGCTCCAGGTAGCCGCGCTTGACGCCCTCCGCGGCGAAGGCCTCGCCGGTGAACTCCTTGTCGAGCCCGGCCATGATCTTCAGCAGCGTGGATTTGCCCGAGCCGTTGACGCCGACCACGCCGATCTTGGCGTCCGGATAGAACGACAGCCAGATGTCCGAGAAGGTCTTCTTCGGAGCCCCGGGAAAGGCCTTGGTCAGGCCCTGCATCTGGTAAATGTATTGCTGCGCCATGGGCGTCCGCACCGCTCGATCGAAATGACTGGGAATTCGAGGCGTGCAGATAGCCGCCGCCCGCCCTTGACGCAACGGCGGGCGGGGTAATCGTGATGGGCAGGCCTACTTCTGGCCCGCCGTCGGCTCGCCGCCCTTGGCCCCGACGTTGCAGGACTTCAGGTCGCCGGCGTCCATTTTCATCCCGCGGGTGGTGAAGGCCGAGAGCGGCCCGACCGCGGCGGCCACCTTGCGGCACTCGCGCATCGGGTTGTCGAGCGGCGCACGGATCGCCTCGCCGACGCAGGCGTCGCCGTCGCACTTCCAGCTCACATCGGACACGGTCGCGGTGATCGGGGCGGCGGCCGGGGCGGCCAGCTTGGCTTCGGCGTAATAGCCGGTCGCGGCGAAGGCGGAGCCGGCGAACAGCAGGGTTCCGGCCGCGAAGGCCGCAGCGAGGCTTTGCATCTCTTAAATTCCTTGGCTAGAAAAGAGCACGAGTGGTCACTAATGTGCCAAAAGAGCACGATCGGTCACTTTTTGTCAACGCGACGTTTGTTCAGGCAGGGAGGCTTGACCATGCGCCCATCCGTCCATGTTTAAGGGCGCCCATGCGTAAGGGCGAAGCCACGCGGCTGCGCATCCTCGACGAAGCCGCTCTTCAGGCGGCCTCGCGCGGCCTGACGGCGGTAAGCCTGGCCGATGTGGCCGATGCCGTCGGAATTTCCAAGAGCGGCCTGTTCAAGCATTTCGACTCCAAGGAGGCGATGCAGCGCGCCGTCATCGAGCAGGTGATGGACCAGTTCGTCGCCTTCGTCTGGGGCCCTGCCGAGCCCAAGCCGCCAGGCCGGACGCGCCTGGAAAAGGTGTTCGACCGCTGGCTGGAGTGGGGCGAGCACGAGTGGCCGCGCTCCGGCTGCCCGATCACCGCCTTCACCGTCGAGCTGGACGACCAGCCGGGTCTCCTGCGCGACTATCTGCAGGGTCGGCTGCAGAGCTGGCGTGCGCGGGTGATCGGCGAGTTCCAGGCGCTGGGCGATCCGCCGCTCAATCCGGCCGAGGCCCAGGCCGCGTTCTTCCAGCTGCGCAGCTACGTGCTGGGGGTCTCCGAGGCCCGGCGGATGATGGGCGACACCGACGCGCGGGCCTCGGCGCTTGCGGCTTTCCACACCCTGCTCGACCGCACGATCCGCGTCGCCGCCTGATTCCCGGGGAACCCCGAGCGGGGCCTCTGCGTACTCCTCGCCGATGCGGGCGTCCGCCCGCTGCACAGCCAGGAGAGATCCAATGCACAAGGACCAGATCAAGGGCTCGGCCAAGGACGCCGCCGGTTCTATCAAGGAAGGTGTCGGCAAGGCGACCGGCAACAACAAGATGGCCGCCGAGGGCGCCGCCGAGCGCGTCGAGGGCAAGGTCCAGAAGGGCGTCGGCTCGCTCAAGGACGCCGCCCGGGCGGCTCTGAAGAAGTAGGCCGCCAGTCCGGCAAACGAGGGGCCGCGCCGCAAGGCGCGGCCTTTCGCGTGTTTGGGACTTCCCCGCGCCGCTGCCTTACGGTGAAGTAGACCGACCGCCCGCAAGAGGCGACCAGGGTCTGGGGAGCGCGCGTGTTCAAGAGAGTCCTGATCGCCAACCGCGGCGAGATCGCCATCCGCATCGCCCGCGCCGCCGCGGGCCTTGGCGTGGAATCGGTGAGTGTCTTCCCCCCGGCCGATGCGCTTGGCCTGCACACGCGAGCGAGCACCGAGAGCCGCGCCATCGGCGCGGCCGGCGGCGATCCGGTGGCGGCCTACCTCGACGTCGACGCCCTGATCGCCGTCGCCAAGGCGACCCATTGCGACAGCGTCCACCCCGGCTACGGCTTCCTCTCGGAGAGCGCCGAGTTCGCCCGCCGCTGCCTGGCCGAGGGCCTGGCCTTTATCGGTCCCGGCCCGGCTACCTTGGAGCTGTTCGGCGACAAGGTGGCGGCCCGCAAGGTCGCCCAGTCGCTGGACATCCCCACCGTGCCGGGCAGCCTGGCGCTGGCCTCGGCCAAAGCCGCCGAAAAAGCCGCCGGCGCCGTCGGCTACCCGGTGATGCTGAAGGCTTCGGCCGGCGGCGGCGGACGCGGCATGCGGCGCGTGGACGGCCAGGGCGAGATGGCCGAGGCCTTCGCGCGTTGCTCCGGCGAGGCCCAGGCGGCGTTCGGCGACGGGACCGTGTTCCTCGAAAAGCTCGTGGATCGCCCGCGGCACATCGAGGTTCAGGTGCTGGCCGACATCCAGGGCGGCATGATCCATCTTTGGGAGCGAGATTGCTCGGTGCAGCTGCGCAACCAGAAGGTCGTCGAGATCGCGCCCGCCAGCGGTCTCGACCCGGCGCTCCGCGCAATCATCCTCGCCGACGCGCTCAAGCTTGCCCGCGCCGGCGGCTATGTGAACGCCGGGACCGTGGAATTCCTCGTCAATCCCGAGCGGGGCGAACACTTCTTCATCGAGTGCAATCCGCGCATCCAGGTCGAGCACACGGTCACCGAGGCCGTCACCGGCGTCGATCTGGTGGAGGCCCAGTTCCGCATCGCCGCCGGCGAGACCCTGGCCGAGCTCGGCCTCGCCGCCCCGCCCCCGGCGCGCGGTCACGCCGTCCAGGCCCGCATCGTCGCCACCGGCGCCGGAACGCTCACGGGCTACAAGGAGCCCACCGGCCCCGGCCTGCGCGTCGATTCCTGCGGCTACCAGGGCCTCACGCCCCCACCGCAGTTCGACCCGATGTTCGCCAAGCTGATCGCCAGCTCGAACTCCTCCGGCTCGCTGGCGTCCGCCCTCGACCGCGCCGCCCGGGCCCTGGCGGAGTTCCATATCGCCGGCCTGCCGACCAACCTCGGCCAGCTCCGCGCCATCCTGGCCGAGCGCGCCGTCCGCGCCGGCGACGCGCGCACCACGCTCCTGGCCGAGCGCCCTGAACTCGCCTCGACCTTGGGCGCCGCCGCGCCGGTCTGCGGTTCGCTGGCCCTCTTCGAGCAGCAACTTGGCCCGGGTGGCCGCCGCACGCCGGCGCCTGCCGCACCCACCGCGCCCAGCCTGGCCGTTCCGGCCGGCGAGGAGGGCGTCGAAAGCCCGATGGCCGGCGCCGTGATCGAACTCACCGCCAAGGTCGGCGACGTCGTGGCGGCCGGCGACACCCTGATGGTGATCAGCGCCATGAAGATGGAGACCTCGGTCACCGCACCCTGCGCCGGCAAGGTGACCGCGCTCGCCGCCCTTGAGGTCGGCGCCAGCGTCGCCGCGGGCCAGATCGTGGCCGCCCTGGCGCCCATGGCCGGCGCGGCCGCGGCGTCGCGCGAGAACGGCTGGGCGCCGATGCTGGAACAGGTGAAGGCCCTGCAGTCGATCGCTCACGCCCGCTTCGCCGATGGCAGCGCCGACCCCGGCGTGGTGCGACAGCGCAGCCGGGGCAAACTCACCTGCCGCGAGCGCATCGACCTGCTGCTCGACGACGGAAGCTTCCGCGAAGTGGGCAGCCTGGCGGGCTTCGCCAGCTACGACGAGGACGGCCAGGTCGCCGACTTCACGCCGGCCAACCACGTCGGCGGCTGGGGCTCCATCGAGGGCCGCCGCGCTGTGGTCTGCGCCGACGACTTCACCTCCCGCGGCGGCCACGCCGACGGCGCCATCGGCCAGAAGAGCCGCTACCTCGACGAATATTCGCTGGAGATGAAGTGTCCCTCGGTGCGCCTGCTCGACGGCTCATCCGGTGGCGGCAGCGTCGCGGCCATGGTGCCTAAGCAGGAGACCTCCAGCGAGAGCGCGGCCAAGGAAAGTTCCGGCGCCATCACCGCCGGCCGCCCGCGGGTCTCCGGCGGAGGTGGCTCGTTCCTCCCCGGTCACCTGGGCTCGACCCTCTACGCCGAACAGTTGGCCACCGTGCCGGTGGTCAATGTCCTGTTGGGCAGCGTGGTCGGCATCGGCGCGGCCAAGGCCGTGCTCGGCCACTTCTCGGTGATGGTCCGCGACATCGCCCAGCTGTTCGTCGCCGGCCCCCCGGTGGTCAGCCACGCCATGGGCTACGAGATCACCAAGGAGGACCTCGGTGACTGGCGGGTTCATTGCCGCAACGGCTCGGTGGACAATATCGCCGAGAGCGAGGCCGACGCACTCGTCCAGGCCAAGCGGTTCCTGGGTTACCTGCCGGCCAGCGTCTACGAGCCGCCGCCGCGCCTGGCCCCCGACCCCGCCGATCCGGCCGACCGGCGCGAGGCGGAGCTGGCCACCATCATCCCGCGCAAGCGGACCACCACCTTCGACATGCGCCGCGCCATCGCGCTGATGGCCGACAGGGGCTCGTTCTTCGAGATCGGGCCGCTGTGGGGGACCGACCAGATCACCGGCCTCGTCCGCTTCAACGGCTATCCGGTGGGCGTGATGGCGTCCGACAGCCGCCACGAGAACGGCGGGGCGCTGACCGCCGACGGTTGCGACAAGCTGCGCCGCCACCTCGACCTCTGCGACCTGTTCCACATTCCGCTGCTGAACCTGGTGGACAACCCGGGCTTCGCGGTGGGGCTGGAGCACGAGATCGCCGGCACCATCCGCAAGGGCGGGGAGTGGATGATCGCCTCGGCCCAGGCCAAGGTCCCGATCTTCACGGTGATCATGCGCCGCAGCTTCGGCGTGGCCGGCAACAACTACGCCACCCCGCGCGCTGAGGTGACCCCGCGCGTGGTCTGGCCCGCCGCCGACGTGGGCGGCATCCCGCCGGAGGGTGGCATCGAGGCCGCCTACAAGCGCCAGCTCGCCGAGGCCGAAGACCCCGTCGCCCTGCGCGCCGAGATCCAGGCCCGCATCGAGAGCGTCCGCGGCCCGATCGGCCCGCTCAACCGCTTCCAGATGGAGGAGATGATCGACCCGCGCGACACCCGACGCTGGGTCTGCGAGTGGGTGCAGGACGCTTGGCGCATTGTCAGCCAGCCCGGCCGCCTGGGTCCGCGCGGGCTGGGGTTCAGGCCGTAGGAATGTCGGTTGGGCTTGGCTTTTGAGTCTTCGGTCTGTCTCCGGCCGCGCTTGTCACCGTGGAATGCGGCGTGCAAGGTTTCGATCGGCCCACTGTTCGAGTGAACGGTAGGGCTCATAAGACGGGCTCGGAATAGAGCCCACGCGCGGCCTTGGCCACGCAGGGAGGATGGAGGATGACGGCGATCCCGGTTTCCGGCTTGCCGGACGGCGTTCTGGCGAAGCCCGCGACGGCCCCGCCGCCAACCTCGTTGTGGACCCGCCTGGCCTATGGCCTGGGCAGTGGCGCCATTGGCGTCAAGGACAACGGCTTCTCCTTTTTCCTGCTGATGTTCTACAGCCAGGTGATCGGCCTCGACGCGCGGCTGGTGGGGCTGGCGCTCACCGCGGCCCTGGTCATCGACGCTTTCGTCGACCCGATGGTCGGCTACTGGTCGGACAACGTCCGCTCGCGCTGGGGTCGCCGACACCCGTTCATGTACGCCGCCGCCCTGCCGCTGGCCGGCCTCTACTTCATGCTCTGGAACCCGCCTGCGGGGCTTTCACCCTCGCTGCTGTTCGCCTTCCTGCTCGGCATGGCGATCTCGATCCGGCTCGTCGTCTCGCTCTACCAGGTGCCCAGCAACGCGCTCGCCGCCGAGCTCACCCAGGACTACGACGAGCGCAGCACGCTGCTGGCCTTCCGCTCCTTCTTCGCCTGGTTCACCGGCAATTCCATGTCGGTGCTGATGTTCGCCGTGCTCTTCCCCCTCTTCGTCACCGCGACCATCCACAACGGCCAGTTCAACCGCGAGTCCTACCGGGTCTATGGCCTGATCGCGTCCGGCCTGCTGTTCGCCACGATCATGATCTCGGCGCTGGGCACCCACAGCCGTATCCCCCACCTCAAGGCGCCGCCGCCGCAGCGCCGGATGACCCCGGTCACGGTCTTCAAGGAGATCTTCGAGACCCTGGCCAACAAGAACTTCCTCGCCCTGTTCATCGCCACCGCCTTCGGCACCGTTGCGGCGGGGCTCTCGGCGCCGCTGGCCTTCTACTGGCTTACCTATTTCTGGCACTTCACCGCCCAGCAGAGCAGCTTCGTCATCATGGGGGTGTTCGTCTCGGCCTTCCTGGGCTCGGGCCTGGCGCCCGTGGTCAGCCGGCGGCTGGGCAAGAAGCGCGGCGCGATCATCATCGGGCTGATCGCCTTCCTGGGCTCGCCCATGCCGATCGTGCTCAGGCTCACCGGCATCCTGCCGGACAACCACTCGCCGCTGATCTTCTGGTTCGTGTTCCTGACCAACATGTTCGATGTGGCGCTGATCATCTGCTACCAGATCCTCTCCTACTCGATGTTCGCCGACCTGGTGGAACAGTCGGAGGCGAAGACCGGCCGCCGCTCCGAAGGGGTGTTCGCCGCGGCGATCACCTTCACCGAGAAAGTCGTGAACGGCGTCGGCCTGATCATGGCGGGCTTCGTGCTGACCCTGGCGGGCATCAAGACCGGCGCGGACGCCAGCCACGTGACCCACGCCTCGCTCTGGCGGCTGGGCGAGATCTACGTGCCAACGATCATCGGACTGTGGATGACCATGGTGGCCATGATCGGCGCCTACGCCATCACCCGCGACAGCCACGCCGCGACCCTCAAGACCCTGGCCGCCCGCACCCCCGCAGAGTGAGGAACACTTCAGGCGCTCGTCGAGACCACCGAGCCTTGCCGATAAGGCTCTGAAGGCGCGGAGGACGACGGCGAGCTCGGCAGGTTGGCGACGATCGCCTTGGCCGCGTCCGACAGCTCGACCTTGTCGGCCGGCGCTCGGCCGCCGAGAAGTTGGGTGACCTTGGCGGTCCAGTCCGCGGAGGTGTTGTTGCGGTCCAGCGACAGATCGAGCGCCGCGGCGAACTTCGGATCTCCGGTCTTGATCGCCGCCGCGTTCCGGTCGAGCGCGCCGTTCGCGCCCACCGCGCCGCTTTGCTGCATGTAGCTGACCATCTGGTGCTGCGCGGCCATGTTGTCTCGCCAGGCCTGCACGTCCTCGAAGGGCTTGGCGCCGGTGCGATCGACGGCGTTGATTCCGGTCTGGAAGAGCAGGTTCTGGTGGCCGGCGGGCAGGGTGTCGAAGTGGGCGACCGCGGCGTTGATCGCCAAAGCCGCGCCGCCCGCCTGGGCGCCGGCCTTCGCCGCGGAGAGATAGGACCGCTGAAGCTCAGCCGACGTCTGGCCGATATCGCTGGCGCCCGTGGCCTGGTGGAACAGCTTGGCGTCGCTCTGGCTCATGCCATGCAGCTGGCCGGTCACGCCCATGGCGTGCAGCGCCTTGTAAGCCTGCAGCCGCACGCCGTCGGAGGCCTTGCCGCTGGTGTCGAGCACCATGCTGGCGAGCCCGTGCAGGCGGTCCAGGTTTATGGCGAGCGCGGATCCGTCGACGGCGGTGCGCGCGGCGCCCGCCTGGAGCGGGGCCGTCGATGAGACGTCCATCTCGAAGTTCCTGCAGGATCGCGAAACCGCACCTTGCGTCGGTCATGATTAACCAACTGCCCTACGCACCGACGGACAAATCCGCACAGGCGCGGGCGCCAGGGCCGGAGGAGGGCAATCCGCCTCGCCCGCCCCTCTCCCAGGCGCGCAGCGCGGCGGGAGAGGTTGGGCAAGGGCGGCGCCGGCGCCGGGTCAGCCGCTCCCCTTTGACCAAGGGCCCGTCCTGGGAATGTTTGTTTCCGTCGCCTCCAAGCTTCGGCG
This sequence comes from Alphaproteobacteria bacterium, assembly GCA_025350685.1. Classification (GTDB taxonomy): domain Bacteria; phylum Pseudomonadota; class Alphaproteobacteria; order Caulobacterales; family Caulobacteraceae; genus Phenylobacterium. The sequence goes on from JANXXK010000089.1 coordinate 10,186, forward strand.
GTGTCCATGCGCGGCGGCCCGCCGAGACGCGCGGCGCGAGGCCTATCTCACGGCCCGGGGCCCGCAGGCGCCGCCGTTGTGGAACCCGCAGGTTTGCGACGAACCTGAGCGCGTCCGCTGGGCCATCCTTAACGCCCTCATGCGCCGTCGCCGTTCACAGGCCGCGTTCACCGCCGTCTAACCAAGCCCGCAATTTCGCGCGACCAGAACCCCGGCCTCCCACGAGCGTCGGGGTTTTCCTTTGGCGCACGATATGTGCGCGCTCGCCACACCTTCCGGGGCCGTGCCGGTTACCTGACGTTCTGAACGTCAACTATGGGTCGTGAGCCCTCTTCTGGGTTCGGCCCGAAGGCAGACGCCCTGAACGTCCGAGATGGCTGGGGAGCGGACATTTGCCGCAACGGAGCTATCTACGAGTGTGCGTCGCGGACCAGTCGCTGGCCAAACGCTCAGGAGCATGGCGGGCGCCTGCCTTAGACCGTCCTTCACGTCGCCGGCCCCCGGGCCGACGCGGCCGCCCCGAATTCGATTGCATCGCGCCGCCTTTCGCCGCGTACTCTGTAGAACGCTGCAATCGGAGGCGACCATGGGTTATTGGAAAGCTACGCTGTGCATGGCGATGGTCGCGAGCGCGGTCGCCTTGGCGGCTCCGGCCGGGGCCGCGACCTACGACGCGGTGGCCGATTTCTCCACCGTCAGTTCGACCGGCATTTTCAGCTATGGGGACGGCATTACCGGCACGAGCTTCACCCCTTACCCCAGCTACAGCTCGCCATGTCAGGGCCAAGTGGCCGGCCTGGGCTGCTGGCAGACCACCACGCCCGTCGCCCTTGTACCCCTTGTCGGCAAGAACCTGACCGGGTCCACGTTGGACTTCGCGACCGTCGTCCTGCCGACGAATGTGTTGCTGGTCCATCCGGGGCCGAGCACCGACTCGATCGTGCGTTTCACCGCGCCGGTCTCGACGTTCTACAATATCAGCGGTTTCTTCGAGCTCCTGGACACCAATCCCACCGGCGTCAATGTCATCATCGCGGTCCCGGGCACGGTCTTGTTTTCGCAACTCTTGACCGGGCCGGGCGCCACGAACCCTAGTACGCCCGGCCAATTCGTACCTTTCGGCGCGAACCACGTTTTCCTGCCCGCGGGCACAACTATCGACTACGGCGTCAACAATGCCGGGAATTTCTTCAACGACTCGGTCGGCCTGTCGCTTACTTTCACCGCCACACCCGAGCCCGCGACATGGTCGATGATGCTGATCGGTTTCGGCGGTCTTGGCGCTGTTATGCGCCGTCGCCGTTCACATGCAGCGTTCGCAGCCGCCTGACCAAGCCTACGACTTCACGCGATCGGAACCCCGACCTCACAAGAGCGTCGGGGTTTTCGTTGGGCGCATGATGAGTGAGCGCCCGCCAGACCTTCAGAGGCTGCGCCCCGTCACCTAACCTTCTGAATGTCAGCTCCGCGCCGCCTGCGGCTGGCATTTTCCGCCGGGCTCGGCTCCAATGCCGGCGTCAGAGTCGAGGGGATGCGGATGTTCAGGACAATCACCTTCGCCGTGGCGCTCGCCGCCCTGGCCGCCGCTGCGCCTCTCAGCAGGGCCATGGCCCAGGAGCCGGCTCCGCCCAACCCGTTCGCCTCGGGCGCCGACCAGGAAGCGGCGATGAAGGCGGGCGCGCTCACCTCCGCCGGCCTGGTCAAGGCCTATCTGGGCCGCGTGGCCACGCTCGACCGCGCGGGGCCGAGGTTGAACAGCATCATCGCGCTCAACACCCATGCCCTGTTCGACGCGGCGAAGCTTGACGCTGAGCGCAAGGCGGGCCGGGTGCGCGGGCCGCTGCACGGAATCCCGATCCTGCTGAAGGACAACATCGAGTCCGATGACGGCACGGCCACGACCGCCGGGTCGCTCGCGTTAAAGGACAACGTCACCGGTCGTGATGCGACCATCACCCGGCGGCTCACGGACGCCGGCATGGTGATCTTCGGCAAGGCCAACCTGTCGGAATGGGCCAACTTCCGCTCCACCCGCTCGATCTCGGGCTGGACCGGGATCGCCGGCTTGGTGCGCAACCCCTATTCGCTGGACCGCACCGCCTGCGGCTCCAGCGCTGGGTCCGGCGCGGCGGTGGCGGCCGGCCTGGTCACCGTGGCCATCGGCACCGAGACGGACGGATCGATCACCTGTCCGGCCGCCGCCAACGGGATCGTCGGCCTTAAGCCCACCGTGGGCCTGGTCTCGCGAACCTTCGTGGTGCCGATCTCGCCGGCGCAGGACACGCCCGGTCCGATGGCGCGGACGGTGAGAGATGCGGCCGCGGTGCTGAACGCCATCGCCGGCTCCGACCCCGCCGACGCCATGACCAAGGACGCCGACGCGCACAAGGTCGACTATCTCGCGGGCCTCAAGGTCGACGCCCTGGCCGGCGCGCGCATAGGCGTGCTGCGCATGACCCAGGGCCGTTCGCCGCAGACCGATCAGGTGTTCGAAGAGGCGCTCTCGGCGCTGCGCAAGGCCGGCGCCGTGCTGGTCGAGGTCAAGGGCCCCGACGATGCGACGATGAACGCCATCTCCGCCAACGAGGGCGAGGCGCTGCGCATCGAGTTCAAGGCGGCGCTGAACGGCTACTTGGCCACCACGCCCAAGGCGGTGACGTCGCGTACGCTGGAGGACCTTGTGGCCTTCAACGGCAAGGAGAAGCGCGAGACGCCGCTGTTTGGCCAGGAGATCTTCGAGCAATCGACCAATGCCCCGCCGATCACCGACGCCGGCTATCTGGCCAAGCGCGCCAAGGCGACCGAGCAGGCCAAGGCCGCGCTCGACAAGATGTTGACCGACGCCAACGTCGAAGTGCTGGTCGGGTCGTCGACAGGACCTGCCTCCATGGTCGATCCGATCAATGGCAGCCGCAGCCTCGGCTCCTATTCGACCCTCCCGGCGGTATCCGGCTACCCGCACCTGACCCTGCCGATGGGCGCGGTCTCCGGCCTGCCGGTGAACCTCTCGATCCTCGGCCCGGGTTGGTCGGAGGCGCGCCTGCTGGCGCTGGGCTACGCCTTCGAACACGCTACCAAGGCCCGCATCGACCCCCTGTTCCTGCCCAATCTCCAGGCCCGTCCGGAGTACGCAAAGGCCTACGATCCTAGGTGAAGGGCTTGCCGATCGGGTGTATCGGGCCAATCTGAGCGTGTAGCTTAGGCGTTGAAGTCAGGGTGCAGGTCCGCTGGCCAGATTGTGGAAAACATCGTCGCACCGGGCCGCCCTGGCCAGGGCGCGTGTCGCAAAACGGCTGGGCGCAGCCCCGTCGGGCAGGCTATTCCTGGCGTCGTCGACGACTCCGGGGAGAGCTCAGCGCGTGACCGACCTCACCTGGCCCAAGCCCGAGGCCTCCCCGCGCCCAGGTGGCGGGGGGGGCGACGATGCCTCCCAGGCCTATCACCTGATCGACACCACCATGATGTACGCACCGCGGTCCGGCGGGGTGAAACGCTACCTGACCGCCAAGCGCGCCTGGCTGGAAGGTCATTGCCCGGACATCCGCCACACTCTGGTGGTCCCCGGCGCCCGCACCCGCACCGAGACGCAGGGCCTGGTCACCGTGGCCGCGGCCAAGCTGCCGTTCGGCGACGGCTACCGGATGCCCGCAAGCCCGGTGAAGTGGGACGCGGTCCTGCGTGCGCTGGAGCCGGACATCATCGAGGCCGGCGACGTCTTCGTGCCCGGCCACGCCGCCATGGACGCCAGCGATGCGCTGGGGGTGCCGGTGGTCGGTTTCTGCCACACCGACGCGCCGACGCTGGCGGCGCTTCACCTCGGCGACTGGGCTGAGCAGCCGACCTTCAACTTCTGGGCCCAGGCCTATCAGCGGTTCGACCATGTGGTGGCGCCCAGCCAGCACACCGCCAACCGCCTGGCTGACGCCGGGGTGACGCGGGTCAGCGTCCACCCGCTGGGCGTCGACCTCGACCTGTTCCAGCCGTCGCGCGGGGATCGCGCCAAGCTGCTGAAGCGTCTCGGCTATGCGGCCGACACCCGCCTGGTGGTGTTCGCCGGCCGCCCGGCGCGGGAGAAGAACATCGACAACATGGTCGCCGCCATCGAGAAGCTCGGCGATCCGTACCGCCTGGTGCTGATCGGCGCCGGCAAGGACCAGCGCTACTCCAGCCGCGTGGCCAGCCTCGACTTCGAGCGCGAACCGCAGAAGCTGGCGGGGGTGATCGCCAGCTGCGACGCCTTCATCCACGCCAACGAGAACGAGATGTTCGGCCTGGTGGTGCTGGAGGCCATGGCCGCGGGCCTGCCGGTGGTCGGCCCCGACAAGGGCGGCGTTGGCGAACTGCTCGACCCCGAGGTGGGCCAGCTGGCCGCCGGCGTCGATCCGGCGAGCCTGGCCGAGGCGGTCGAGGCGCTGTTCGCCCGTGACGTCGACGCCCTCAAGCTCGCCGCCCGCCATCGGGCCGAGACCCGCCACAGCTGGGACAACACCTTCGGCGGCCTGACCCGCCTCTATCAGCGCCTGCTCACCAACCATCCCCGCCGCGCGCCGCTTCGGCTCAGCGCTTGATGATGGCGGAGCAGACGCGTCGCCGCCTGCTGGAAGCTTCCGCCCTGGCGCTGACCGGGCTTACACTGGCGGGACCTACACGGTCGGCCCCATCACCGGCGGGAAAGCCATTGCGCATCCTCATCCTCGGCGGGTCGGGCTTCATCGGGCCGCATCAGGTCCGCTACGCGCTGGCCCGCGGCCACCAGGTCACCCTGTTCAACCGCGGCCGCCAGGCTGAGGAATGGCCCGGTCGCGTCGAGGAATTGATCGGCGACCGCAACGGCGACCTGAAGGCGCTGGCGGGCCGCGAGTGGGATGTCTGCATCGACAATCCTACCACCTTGCCGGTCTGGGTGCGTGATGTGGGCCGGGTGCTGGCCGGCAAGGTCAAGCAGTACATCTTCATCTCGACGATCTCGGTCTACGACAAGAACGACAAGCCGGCCGATGAGACGGCCGCGCTCGCGCCCTACGCCGGCAAGGACGCGATGGCCGAGACGTCGGACACGCTCAAGGCCAACATGGGCCTCTACGGGCCGCTGAAGACGCTCAGCGAGCGGGAAGCCGCGAACCAGTTCGGCCAGGCGGTCACCGTCATCCGCCCCGGCCTGATTGTCGGGCCCGGCGACGAGACCGACCGCTTCAGCTACTGGCCCGTGCGCCTGGCCAACGATGGCAAGCGCTGGGGCGACACCATCCTGGCGCCCGGCCCCGGATCTGATCCGGTCCAGTTCATCGACGCCCGCGACCTGGCCGAATGGATCATCCGGATGGCCGAGGCCCGCACCTTCGGAACCTTCAACGCCACCGGCCCGGCGGCGCCGCTGACCATGCGCCACATGCTCGAAGGGATCGCCGCCAGCCTCGGCGCTCACGCGCATATGATCTGGGCGCCGACGGCCTTTCTCGAGGCGGAAAAGGTCCAGGCCTGGAGCGACATGCCGGTCTGGATCCCCGGCCAGGGCGAGACCGCCGGCTTCCATCGCCGCGATATCGGCCGCGCGCTCAAGGCCGGCCTGACCTATCGGCCGCTCAAGACGACCGCCGCCGACACCCTGGCGTGGTTCCGTCAGCAGACGCCCGAGCGTCAGGCCAAGCTGCGCTCAGGCCTCACGCCTGCGCGCGAAACCGCCCTGTTGGAAAAGCTCGCTCACAAGAAGGGTTGAGCCCTTCTACCGACCCGTGGGCATGTCCTTGAACGCCACGTCCTTGTCGACGCGGATGTCGCCCGGCAGGCCCAGCACCCGCTCGGCGATGATGTTCTTCAGGATCTCATCGGTGCCGCCGGCGATCCGCAGGCCCGGCGCGAACATCACCGAGGTGTGGAAGGCCGCGTGCAGCGGGGCCAGTTCCGGATCGTCGATGATCCCGAACTGATCGAGCATCTCCACCGCCGTGTTGCCCAGGTCCTGCATCTGCAGCGCCGAGACGATCTTGCCGATCGAGCTCTCCGGCCCCGGCGTCTGGCCGCGCGACAGCGCCGTCATCGTGCGGTTGCGGGTGTGCTTCAGCCCCTCGGCCTGGACGTACCAATCCGCGAGCTTCTCGCGCAGCGCATGGTCCTTGATCGCCGCCTGGCCGTCGTAGCCCTGGACGCCGCGCGCGGCCTCCATGAACTCGCTCCAGCCGGCGCCCGACGCTCCGCCCACCGCCAGCCGCTCGTTCATCAGGGTGACCAGGCTGACCTTCCAGCCCTCGTTCAGGGGGCCGACCATCTGGCTGTTCTTCACCCGCACGTCGGTGAAGAACACCTCGTTGAACCCCGAGCCGCCGGACATCTGGTGGATCGGCTTCACCTCCACGCCGGGGTCATGCATGTCCAGCCAGAACATGGTCAGGCCCTTGTGTTTGGGCGCATCCGAGTCGGTCCTGCAGACGACGATCCCGAAGTCGGAGAACTGGGCGCCCGTCGTCCACACCTTTTGGCCCGAGATGATCCAGTCCCCGGAGCCATCGTCGGCGCGGACCGCCTTGGTCCTGGCGGCCGCCACGTCGGAGCCGCCGGAGGGTTCGGAGAACAGCTGGCACCAGATCTCCTCGCCGCGCAGCGCCGGGCCGACGAAGCGTTTCTTGGTCTCTTCGTCGGCGAAGGTCATCACCGTGGGCACGCACATGCCCAGGCCGATCTGGAAGGGGTTGCCAGGGATCGGGTGCTTGGCCTCTTCCTGGCTGAAGATCACCTGCTGGATCGGCGTGCCGCCCTGGCCGCCCCATTCCTTGGGCCAGGTGATCTGGGCGTAGCCGGCGTCGGCCTTCTTCGCCTGCCAGGCTCTGGAGGCGGCCATTGTCCCGCCGCCTTCGCCATCATCGACGCCCGCCGACTGTTTGGGCGCATTGGCCTCCAGCCAGTCGCGGACCTGGGCGCGGTAGGCGGCTTCTTCGGGGGTGTCGTTGAAGTCCATGATCTGATCCTTCAGGCCGCGTTGCGACGTTCGAGGTGGCTGACCAGCCGCTCCTTCCAGACCCTGGGCGCGCCGGCCACGAGGCTGAGCTGGCGCGAGCGGCGGTAGTAGAGGTGGCAGTCCATCTCCCAGGTGAAGCCGATGCCGCCGTGGGTCTGGATGTTTTCCTTCGAGGCGAACCAGAAGGCCTCCGAGGCCGCAATCCGCGCGGCGCTGGCCGCGATCGGCATCTCGGCCGCATTGGTGTTGAGCGCCCAGGCTCCGTAGTAGGAATTGGAGCGTGCGAGTTCGTTCTTCACGTACATGTCGGCGAGCTTGTGCTTGATTGCCTGGTACGAGGCGATGACCCGGCCGAAGGCGTAGCGCTCCAGCGCATAGGCCTTGGCCATCTCCAGGCACTTGTCGGCCCCGCCGCACTGTTCGAACGACAGCAGAATGGCGGCCCGGTCGAGGACCTGTTCCAACAGCGCAAAGCCCTCGCCGGCCGGACCCAGCCGCCGGGCCGGCGCGTCCTTGAAGGTGAGCCTGGCCGCGTCGCGGGTGGGATCCAGGGTCTTCACCGCCTCGCGGGTCACGCCCGCGGCGTTGAGGTCGACCAGGTAGAGCCCGGGCTGGCCGTTCTCCTTGGCGATGACCAGGCAGAGGTCGGCGATGTCGCCGTCGGTCACCGGGATCTTCACACCGTTGAGCTTGCCGCTGGAGACCGTGGTCTTCATCGATCCGGGCGTGAGCACGCCGGGCCCCTCGGAGGTGGCCAGCGCCCCGATCAGCTCGCCCGCGGCGATCTTCGGCAGGATCTCGGCCTTCTGCGCCTCGTCGCCGGCCAGCATCACCGCCTCGGCGAGGAAATAGACGGTGGAGGCGAACGGGATCGCCGCCACGGCGCGGCCCAGTTCCTCAGCGATCACGCAGAGTTCCAGGTGCCCCAGGCCCAACCCGCCGTGCTCTTCGGGGATCGCCGCGCCCAGCCAGCCCTGTCCGGCCACGGCCCGCCAGAGCGCTTGATCGTAGGCCTTGCGCTCATCATCCAGCACTGCGCGGACCTTGCCGGCCCCGCAGTTGGCATCGAGGAACTTCCTAGCCTCGGATTTCAGGAACTTCTGGTCGTCGGAAAAATCAAAGTTCATCGCGGCCCATCCCCGGGCTTCCCGGCGTGAGTGGTTTGCTCTGGACGTCACCATACGCGGGCGGGATGGGGAAAAAAGCGTGACCTCGCGTCACCAGCCTCAGCCGCGGCGTCAGGACCCGGCGCCGGCCTCAAACCCGCCGCCTTCGGTCACCCGCCCGACAATGCGGCCGCCTTCCCAAAGCTCAGCGATCCGGCCTTTCGACGCCACGGTGAGCGCCCGCTCGGCGGCAGCCTCGTCGTCCGTCGCCTCGAACGCCTGACCCAGCTGCAGCCGGCCGTCCGGATCGACGACGTAGATGCGGTAAGCCTTCACTCGCGATCGCTCCCCCCGGCGCGGCCAAGCTTCTAGCGTTACGCTGCATAGTGTCTGTCGCCTACCTGACCCGGGGCAGAAAAAGACCGGGGGGACGAAAGGTCGCGGTTGGACGAACGTGTTCGGCCAGAACGCGGTGGCTGGCGAGACGCGCGCCGGGGCGCTAAGTCGTCTGAATGCGAACAGACACGCCCCAGCCGATCCGGCTCGTCGACTACCGGCCCCCGGCATTCCTCATTGACGAGGTCCACCTCACCTTCGACCTGAAGCCCAACGCGACCCGCGTGAAGGCCAAGCTCAGCGTCCGCCGCAACGGCGAGCACACCGAGCCGCTGCAGTTCAACGGCGAGCGGCTGACGGCGATTTCCGTGGCCATCGACGGGCGCGTCCTGGCCGAGGCCGAGCGGACCATCGACGCCGAATATCTCACCATTCCGAACGCGCCGGACGCCTTCACGCTGGAGACCGAGGTCGAGATCGACCCGGAAGCCAACAAGGCGCTCGACGGCCTCTATATGTCGGCCGGCCGGTTCTGCACCCAGTGCGAGGCCGAGGGTTTCCGCAAGATCACCTTCTGGCCGGACCGCCCCGATGTGCTGTCGCGCTTCACGGTGCGGATCGAGGCGGACAAGGACTTCCGCCGCCTGCTGTCCAACGGCAACCTGATGCAGTCCGGCGACCTGCCGGGCGGGCGCCACTTCGCCGCCTGGAACGATCCCTTCCCCAAGCCCTGCTACCTGTTCGCCCTGGTCGCCGGCGAGCTCGACGTGCTGGAGGACAAGCTCACCACCATGACCGGACGCACGGTCGACCTGCGGATCTACGTGGACACGGGCATGGCCAGCCGCGCGACCTACGCCATGGACGCGCTGAAGCGCTCGATGAAATGGGACGAGGCTGCGTTTGGCCGTGAATACGATCTCGACCTGTTCATGATCGTCGCGGTGCGCGACTTCAATTTCGGGGCGATGGAGAACAAGGGGCTGAACATCTTCAACTCCTCGCTCCTGCTGGCCGACCCGGCGACCGCCACCGACATGGATTTCGAGCGCATCGAGAGCGTCGTGGCGCACGAATATTTCCACAACTGGACCGGCGACCGGATCACCTGCCGCGACTGGTTCCAGCTGTGCCTCAAGGAAGGCCTGACGGTCTTCCGCGACCAGAGCTTCTCGGCCGACATGCGCGGCCACGCCGTGCAGCGGATCAAGGACGTCAAGGCGCTGCGCGCGCGGCAGTTCTCCGAGGATCAGGGGCCGCTCGCCCACCCGGTGCGCCCGGCGAGCTACCTGAAGATCGACAACTTCTATACCGCGACGATCTACGAGAAGGGCGCGGAGGTCATCCGCATGCTGAAGACCCTGATCGGGCCGGACGCCTTCCGCGCCGGCATGGATCTCTATTTCGAACGCTGGGACGGCCATGCCACCACGGTCGAGGAGTTCATCCGCTGCTTCGCCCCGGTGACCGACCAGGACCTTGGCGACTTTTTCGCCTGGTACGAGCAGGCCGGCACCCCGAAGGTCAGCCTGACCAGCACCTACGACGCCGAACGCCGTGAACTCGAGCTGGAGCTCACCCAGGAGACCGATCCGACGCCTGGGCAGGGGACCAAGCGGCCGTTGCCGATCCCGGTGATCGTCGGCCTTCTCGACGCCGAGGGTCGCACCCAGGCCTTCCTGCGCGACGGCGAGGCGCTGGATGAGACCGTCGTGGTGCTCAAGGGCGCGCGGACCACAGTGACCCTCACAGACATCGACGAGCGGCCGGTGGTCTCGGCGCTGCGCGGCTTCTCGGCGCCGGTGAAGCTGACCAGCAACGCCGAGGCCCGAGACGGCTACCTGCTGCTGGCCGGCGATCCGGACCTGTTCAACCGATGGGAGGCCGGCCAGGAGCTGGCCCGGGCGCTGATTCTCAGCCGGGCCGCCGGCATGGCCGACGAGGTGGGCGAAGAGCGTTACGCCGAGGCCGTGGGCCGCGCGCTCGGCGACCAGGCGGCCGACCCGGCGTTCAAGGCGCTGCTGCTCAACCTGCCCTCGGAATCTGACCTGGCGCTGGCTATGAGCCCGGCCGATCCGGCAGCGATCCACGAAGCCCGCGACGCCCTGCGCATGCGGCTCGCCCTGCACCTGTTCGACGAGCTGAAGCGGCTGCACAGCGGCCTGCAGGAGATCGGCGAGTTTTCGCCAGACGCCGCTGGCGCGGGGCGTCGCGCCCTGCGCAACGCCGCGCTCGACCTGCTGGCCGCCAATCCGCGCTCCGAGGTGGCCGAGCTCGCCCACGGCCACTACGAGGCGGCCGCCAACATGACCGACGCCATGGGCGGGCTGGGCGCGCTCACCTGCATCGGCGGGGAGCTTTACGACAAGGCGTTGGCCGACTTTTATGAGCGCTGGAAGTCAGAGCCACTGGTCATCGACAAGTGGTTCGCCGTGCAGGCCCGCGATCCCGACGAGGGCGCGCTGGGCCGGGTCATGGGGCTGACCGCCCACCCGGCCTTCGAGGCCAAGAACCCCAACCGCCTGCGCGCCCTGGTTTCGACCTTCGCCAGCTTCAACCCGGTGCGGTTCCACGATCCGAGCGGGGCCGGCTACCGGTTCCTCGTCGACCAGATCCTGGCCACCGACGGCTTCAACCCGATGACCGCGGCCCGGCTGGTCGAGCCGCTGGGCGGCTGGCGGCGCTACAAGCCCGAACTCGGCGCGCTGATGAAGGCCGAGCTGGAGCGGATCCTCGACCACCCGGGCCTGTCGAAGAACGTGTTCGAACTGGTCAGCCGCTCGCTGGCAGAGGACGAGGCGACCTGACGCATCCCTTAACCCCATTCCTCAGCGAATGACGGTGACGCTGTTAACGGATCGCGCGTAGACTCCGGCGTCTGGTTTGGGTGATTTGCGCGGAGGAGCGGCGGGTCGTGACGGCAGGCGAGGGCGAGAGCGCGGCCGAGGCTAGGCCGCAGGCCCGGCTGGCCGACCTAGCCCTGGCCCAACCACCGACCCAGCGGTTCGCCCGCATTGCGATATTGGCCGCCCTGGTGCTGCTGGCCGCCTACACCGGCGTGGCCGTCATCCGGCTGTTGAAGGGGCCGATCGGGCCGGTCGAGGAGATCGTCACCCTCGTCGTGCCGATGATCGTGGCCTTCTCGCTCGGCGGCCTTTTGTTGCTGGAGTCGGGCCGGGTCGAGCGCGCGCACGCGGCCTATTCCGACAGCGAGCAGCGCTTCCGCCTGGCTGTGGAGGCCGCGCGATGCGGCATCTGGGAATGGGACCTGGCCGAGGACCGGATCTTCATGTCCGACGTCACCGCCGCCCTATTCGGCTGGCGCGGTGGCGTGGTGCCCGGCCAGGACGTGCTGGAGCGGGTCTCCGAAGGCCACCGCGACGGCCTGCGCGAGGCGCTGGCGACGGCGGCCATCTACGGTGGCTTCGACGTTTCCTTCCGCGTGCCGAGCCTGACCGGCGGTCGCCCGCTCTGGATCGACGCCCGCGGCCAGGGTTTCGGCAAGAGCCCCGACGGCGGCTATGCCCGGATCATCGGGGTGGCGCTGGACGTGACCGAGGAGCGGCTGGCCCAGGCCCGCGCCCAGGCCGCCGAGACCCGCCTGCGCGACGCCATCGAGAGCGTCTCGGAAGCCTTCGTGCTCTGGGACCGCCAGGGGCGGCTCCTGATGTGCAACCGCAACTACCGCGCCTTCTTCCGGCTGGAGCCGCAGGTGCTGAAGCCCGGCGTGGTCCGCGAGGAACTGGAGAGCCACGCCAGGCTCGCTATCCGCCAGGAGTTCCCGGCGCTGGGTGGCCGCAAGGGCGTGCGCGAGGCCGAGCTGGTCGACGGGCGCTGGGTGCAGATCTCCGAACGCACCACCGCCGAGGGCGGCCTCGTCGTCACCGCCGCCGACATCACCGCGCTGAAGGCCCAGGAAGAGGCCCGGCGGGTTAACGAGGACGAGCTGCGCCGGGTTGTGGTCAACCTGGAGCGCAGCCAGGAACAGCTCTCGGAACTGGCTCGCAAATACGAGACCGAGAAGGTCCGCGCCGAGGGCGCCAACCAGGCCAAGAGCGAATTCCTGGCCAACATGAGCCACGAGCTCCGGACGCCGCTGAACGCCATCAACGGCTTCTCCGAGATCATGATCGCCGAGATGTACGGCCCGCTCGGCGACGCCCGCTACAAGGACTACTGCCGCGATATCCTGAATTCCGGCCAGCATCTGCTGGCGTTGATCAACGACATCCTCGACATGTCGAAGATCGAGGCCGGCAAGATGAACCTGCGCTTTGAGCCCGTTCACCTGGAGGACGTGGCCGAGGATGCGCTCCGCCTGGTCCGCAACCGCGCCGAGGCGGCCGGTCTCGCCCTGCGCCTGGACTTCAGCGACCTGCCCGAGGTCGAGGCGGACTACCGGGCGATCAAGCAGGTGCTGCTGAACCTGCTGTCCAACGCCGTCAAGTTCACCCCCCGCGGCGGCCTGATCACCATCCACGCCGAGCGCCGCCAGGATCCCCTGGGCGAGCGGGTGCGGATCAGCGTGCAGGACACCGGCATCGGCATCCCCGCCGACGACCTGGCGCGGCTGGCGCGGCCCTTCGAGCAGATCGAGAGCCAGCACGCCAAGACCCAGCAGGGCACCGGCCTGGGCCTGGCCCTGACCAAGTCGCTGGTGGAGATGCACGGCGGCCTGCTCGACCTGAGGAGCGCGCCGGGCCAAGGCACCAGCGCCACCTTCTCCCTGCCGGTGCAGCAGACCACCCAGCTGGTAATGGCCAGCGTCAGCTAGCGCCGGGGCAGCGCCTCGGGCGGATCATAGCGCGCATGGGCAGCCCGGCATCGCGCGCGCACCGAATTGCACGGCGGCACATAGTTTGGGTGGGTCCAGAAGAACAGCGCCATGGCCGCGAACAGCGCCAGCGCCGCCAGCCCGCCCAGGTTCACCAATCGCAGGATCGGATCGCGCCTCGGTTGGTCCATGGCCGGAGGTAACCGGGGTGGGCCGGCCGCCTGTCCACTGGTTTCGCAGGTCCCCGGCCGTGCGGCGGAGTCGTGACCGCCGCCAACGGAACCCGCTTCCCCACCTGGCGTTAGTCGCCGGCCCGAAAGCTGGGGCGTGATGCAATAGACAACCAAAGGCCCGCATGCGCTCCATCCTCCTGCTCGTCCTCGGCGTGCCGATCCCGGTGATCCTGCTGGTGGCGTTCTGCACCCACCACCTCTGATCCGCATGCCGCCAGGCCGGCGTCGCGGAACCCTGAGTCTCCCGCACCGACGAAATCCCGTGCGAAAACTTCGCGCAGGGGGCTAAGTTTTCGCTTGAGCAGCGAACCTTTGCCGTACTCGTGCGTTAGGGAGTCATGCGCGCGAAGCCAAAGTCGGGGGCTGGCGGCGGCCCGCAAGAGGCGACCGTGGCTTCGGTCACCTACCGCTTGCCAGCCGAAGGGTTGCGCGGGGCGATCACCACCTATTACCTGGTGACGGTCTCGGGGCCGGGGACGGTGCGCGACCAGATATTCCCCGAGTGGCCGAACTTCCGGATCATCCTCTCCGGCCAGTGGTCCGCCGAATTCCCCGGACAGCCCCCTGAGCAACTCCCAGCCAATGGGATGAGCGGCGCGCTCGAGCGGGCGCTGTGGGTCGAGGGATCGGCGGGGCTGATCGTCGGAGTCGGGTTGATGCCGCAGGGCTGGCCGAGGCTGACCACCCAGCCGGCCGACGCCTTCACCAACCGGCTGGCGCCGCTGGCCGAGGTGCTCGGGCCGGCGGTGGCCGAGGGCCTTTACGCCAGGCTGCAGGCTGTGGCTGCGGCCGGCGGCGGCGATGAGGCGCTCTACACGGTGCTGGATGAGGTGCTCGCCTCGATCCTGAGGGACGGCGCCGAGACCGACTTGGTGGCCGCCGCCCACGCCGCCCTGCAGGATCCGGGCGTGCATTCGGTGAGCGACTGGGCCGGCGCTTTGGGGCTGTCGTCGCGCCAGCTCGAGCGGGTGTCGCTGAAGCATTTCGGCCTCTCGCCCAAGCGCCTGCTGCGCCGTCAGCGGCTGATCAGAACCCTTGCCGCCATGCGGGAGACCGATGACGGGACCTGGTCGCAGGCGCTCGATGGTCAGTTCACTGACCAGGCCCACTTCATCCACGAATTCAGCTACTACATGGGTGCGACGCCGGGGCAATACCTGGCCCGGGTGCAGCCGATCATGGCCGAGGCGTGGAAGCGCCGGAAGGCGCTGCTGGGCTCGCCGGTCCAGGTGCTGCAGCCGCCGACGGATGCGCGATCCCTGAACAAGCCGGGCAGCTCTGCGTAAAGCGCTGAACCGATCTGCGCGAACAGCACTTCGCGTGTCGCGTTATTACAATTACCCACTCCCCGAACGCGGTTCACTGGCCTACGAGCTGTTGGGATCGTTTTGACGGGTGGGTGCGATGCGCGACGATGTTGGGGTCATGGTTGGGCGGCGGCTGAAGGCTCGCCGGCGGCTCCTGGGACTTTCACAGCAGACGCTGGCGGATAGCTGCGGCGTGACGTTCCAGCAGATCCATAAATACGAAGCCGCGGTGTGCCGGCTTTCGGCGACGATGCTCTGGAAGCTCGCCTGCGCGCTCGACGTCGAGATCAACTATTTCTTCGCCGGGCTCGGCCAGGAGTCCGCGCCGCAGGATGAGCGCCGGGTGGTGGCGATGGAACGCCGCGCGATCTAGTGTCCCGATTCCGAAGTTCGCAAGCGCTTGTGGCAGGCCCGGACGAACTTCGGAATCAATAAGGACACTAGCAAGTATATGTTTCTAGTGTGCTTTCTGGATCTAAATTTCGCTCAGAGTTCGATCCCACAATCAGGCGAACTTCAGAACCAGCACACTAGCGCGCAGTAATCTCCTGGCCGCGGCGGCCGGCGTAAGCACCTGAAAATGTCAGACCTTGGACAGGCTCGCTGAGCGGCCTAGAGTCGGGCCATGGCTGTCGCCTTCACCCGCGAAGAGGACTACGAGGCCCAGGCGGCGGACCTACCCGACCGGCCGGTCTCGGCGCATCCGAATCTGGTCACCGCCTCCGGCCTCGCCGCCATAGAGACCGAGCTGGCGTCGGCGCGGGGCGCCTACGCCGCGGCCCAGGCAGAGGGCGGAATCAGCGCCGACCGCACGGCCATGGCCCGCGCCACCCGGGACCTGCGCTACTGGTCGGCCAGGCGCGCCAGCGCCCAGCTTACCGAGTCAGAGGGCGCAGCCGACGCCGTGCAGTTCGGCCGCACGGTTGAGTTCGAACGCGAGGATGGCCGCCGACAGGCGTTCCGGATCGTCGGCGAGGACGAAGCCGATCCGGCGGCCGGAAGCGTGTCCTACCTCTCGCCGCTCGCGCGCGCCCTGCTCGGCAAGGCGGTCGGCGATGTGGCTTTGCTCAATGGCTCGGAGGTAGAGGTGGTGGGCGTTCGCTGAATATTCCGGCCGCTCAGAGGCGCCGGCGCCTGGCGCGGACGGCGCTGTTGTCCGGATCGGCGGCGATATCGCTGTGTTCGGTCGTGTAGTGCGGCGCGCGTCGCCGGGCTACGCGCTGCTCGGCAAACGCGATCAGGATTGCGGCGACGATCACCGCGGCCAGCGGGTCGATCCGCAGGTCGCGGATCAGTTGCAGAAGTCTCAAAAGCTCACTCATGCGCGCGCTCCTTCCAGCGCCTGAGGCCACGATAGGCCCGCCGTGCATAACGGCCCGTGAAGCAAATTGGCTAACGGTGTACGGAATCCCCCGTTGAGGGAGCCATCACCGCAATCGTAGCAACATGGTTGATCACAACCAATGCGGGCGCCCGGCCATTTCACCGGCGAGGCGCCCGCGTATGGCCTAGTGCAGCGCGGCTTCCACGGCCTTCTGCCTAGCGCCGCCCAGCACGCCGGCCAGCGAACGGATGGCTTCGGCGGCGGCGCGCTCGGCCAGCTGGGCCGAGACTTCGGGCGCCGGGTCGCCGCCGTGGATGGCGAGCCAGAGCGCGATGATCCATTCCGGATCGTTGCGGTGGATGGCGACGATCGGTTTGCGGTGAGCGACACTCATGGGGGAATCCTCTGGTTGTATTGTGCAGCTTGTTTGCACCCTTAGGGTGTACACCCGGGCGCGCAGCCACGGGAAGGACCCTCGCGTAACCAGCTAGCTGAAAATCCGGCGCCTCAGGCGTCGATGGTCGCCTTGATGCGCTTGGGCACGAACAGGATCATCGGCACGATCGCGGCGTAGACGGCGATGGTGGCCCAGAGCGCGGTGTTGAAGCCGCCGTGGTGCTCGTAGAGGTCGGCGCCCCAGAGATCGCCAAAGCGGGTGGAGATCCAGTAGCCGGCGAGGAACAACATCATCATCGTCCCCTCCAGCCCCTTAGGGCAGGAGCGCATGGCCAGGTCGGTGAACGCCGCCTGGCCGATGCCGCCCAGGAGGCCGAGCGGGATGGCGGCCAGGAGCGCGCCTTCGGCCGAATGGACGAACAGCAAACTGGCCATCTGCGGCACCGCCAGGACCGCGCCGACCCACAGCAGGGTCCCCAACTTGAACCGCCGCGCGAGCCAGGCGTAGAGGAGATAGACCGGCAGGAAGCCCACGTAGAAGATGGCGAAGAAGGCGCCCACCTGGGCGTCGGTGGCGTGCAGGTCGTTGGCCATGTGGTACTGCATGGCCAGGTTGGCGCCCGGCGCGAACTGCCAGAGCAGCTGGATGATCATCACCGGGTAGATCGCGTAGGTCTTCAGCAGGCGCAGCGCGTCGGCGCCGAGGCTGAGGCGCTGGGGGTCCGCGCCTTTCGCCGCGTCCTCAAAGAGGCGTTTCGGCCCGAAGGCGCCAAAGGCGGTCATGCCGATCATCAGCGCCGCGCCGAGCAGGAACAGGATCCGCGCAGCGGCCGGCGCGCCGGCGCCTTCCAATGCGCCTGACAGCGCGCCACCCAGGAGGTAGGCGATCACACCCGGAGCCAGGGTGGCGAAGTTCATAACCGTCGACATCTGCCCGGTCATGGCGTGGTGGCGCGCGACCGCCGAGGCCAGCCCCGCCGCGGCGCCGCCGACGAACTGCATCAAGGCGGTGATCAGCAGTACGCCGCCCAACAGCATCGCGTAGGTCGGTTCGACGAAGGCCAGGACCGTGTAGGCCGCCGCGCAGAACAGGCCGAAGACCACCAGATGGCCGCGGTCGCCCTTGCCGAACGGGCTCCAGCGGTCGCGCACAAAGCCGAAGACGAAGCCTACGAACAGTGGGATCGCCGCGATCAGCTGGAACTGCGCCGTCTGGTTGGCGTCCAGGTGCAGCTTGTTCTTCAGGAAGAAGGTGATCGGCAGGCCGATCAGCCCCAGATAGGGGGCGGCGAAGTTGATGATCAGGATCGGCACGCCGGCGTAGACCAGCAGGCCC
>JANXXK010000106.1 GCA_025350685.1 Alphaproteobacteria bacterium
CTCGCGGCTGGTCACGTCCTCCAGCAGCGTCGAGCCGAAGCCGCGCTTGCCGGGCGCGCCCACCGTCGGGCCGCCGGTCTCGGTCCAGGTCAGCTCGAAGCCGCCGTCGGCGGTGCGGCTCCAGCTCACCCGCACCCGGCCGGTGTCCAGCGACAGGGCGCCGAACTTCACCGCGTTGGCGGCCAGCTCGTGCAGGCCGAGCGCCAGCGCGTTGGCCGCGCGCGGCGTCAGGAACAGCTCCGGGCCCTCCCAGGTGGCCTGGCCCGGCGCCAGCGCCCCCAGCTCGGCGGCCGCCAGATGGTCGATCGCGGCGCCGCGCCAGCGGGCGGCGGTCAAGAGCTCGTTGGCCGAGCCCATGGCCTTCAGCCGGCCGATGAAGTTCTGCAGGAAGGCGTCGAGCGAGGTGGTCCGGCGCGCGGTCTGCACGGCCAGGGCCTGGACGGCGGCCAGCACGTTCTTCACCCGGTGATCGAGCTCAGCCATCAGCGTCTGGCGCTGGGCGTCCTCGTGCCTGCGCGCGGTGATGTCCTCGACGATGCCGGTGTTGCCCAGGGGCTGGCCGTCGGCGCCCAGCCGCATGATCCCGGCGACCCTGAGCCAGACCACCGCCCCGTTGTCTGGCCGCACATGGCGGAACTCGAGGCCGTAGGCGCCCCCGTCCCTGCGGCGCTGGCTCTGGTTGGCCTCCACGGCCTCCAGATCCTCGGCATGGACGTAGCGGTTCAGCGCCTTGCCGCCCTCGCCCGGCGCCTCGCCCGCCGGCAGGCCCATGATAGCGCTCATCCGCTCGCTGAGGTGGATCACGTCGCGGGCGACATCCCACTCGAACTCGCCCAGTCCGGCCGCGTCGAGGGCCAGTTCCAGGCGCCGATGGTCCTCGCTATGGTCAGGGCTTCCCATCGTCATCCCTGCATACATACGGCCGCCCGCGCGGGGGCGCGACAGGAACTGTGAGCCGGAGCCGGCGATTTGGTCGGCGGAATTGGCGCGGCCGCCTTTGCTCGCGCAGGCGGAACCGGCTACGATGGTTCACGTTGAGGCTAGCGCTTCCCCGGCGCTGACCGGGCCCCCTTATGTCGGAGACGAACCTTATGCCCGCGAACGCCGTTGACTACGCCGCCGACGAAACCAAGTCCGCTGTGAACAACGCCACCGAGACCGCCACCAAGCTGTCCGCCGAGGCCCAGCGCGCCTTCGCCGACGCCGCCAAGCGGATCGAGAAGGTCGTCGCCGACGGCGTCGAGCAGCTCCGCGCCCAGACCCGCGCCTATTCCGACACCGCTGGCCAGCAGATCGACGAGGCCCAGCAATACGTCACCGAGCGGGTCCGCGAACGCCCGCTGGCGGCAACGGGCGCGGCCCTCGGCATCGGGGTGCTGATCGGCCTCCTGCTCGCCTCCACGTCGCGCCGCTGATTTTCAGGACGTGATCTTCAGGAAGATCGTCGGCCTGGTCGCCTCCGTCGCCGCCATCGCCGCGGCGGCGGTGGTGTGCGTGGTCGCGCTCGCCTTTTCGCTCTACGCTGCCGTCCGAGACGTCGTCGGCCCGGCCTGGGGCGCCGCCGCCGTGGCGCTGGTCGTGGCCCTGATGGCGGTGATCCTGGCGCTGGTGATCACCCGCAAGGCCCGCCCGCCCAAGCCGGTGAAGGGCGACGGCGACAATCTCACCGCCAAGCTGATCGACCTGGCCCGCGAGCGCCCCCTGGTGGCTCTGGCGGCCGTCGGCGCGGCGGCCACCGTCATCGTCCGCAACCCGCGCATCCTCACCGCGGTCCTCGCCGGCCTGTTCGCCGGCAGGCCCGCGCCGCCCAAGCCGAAGGGCTGAGCGGGAACGGCTGCGCGCGGCGGGCGTTGGTTTGGTGATGGCGCCACGCACGGCGCGGATGGAGGAACACCCATGCTCGGTTGGGCCCTGACTTTCCTGGTGGTCGCGCTGGTCGCCGGCGTGCTTGGCTTCACCACCATCGCCGGCGCGGCGATCGCCATCGCCAAGCTCGTCTTCTACGTCTTCCTGATCCTGTTCGTGGTCTCGCTGGTGCTGAACTTCACCCGCGGCCGCGGCACGAGCCTCTAGCCGAGCCGCCGATCGAGGCTCCAGGTCCGGTAGGGCTCGTAGTGCGAGCCTGTCCATGACAGCGCGGTGATGCGGATCGCCGCGCCTTCGATGTCGATCACGTTGAATCCTGGTGGCGTGCCGCGCTCCCGCAGCGACAGGGTGCCGGCGCCCACCGCATAGGTTCGCCCATCGCCAAAGGCGTAGGGCCAGGCGAACGGCGCATGGATATGCCCCGACAGCACCATATCGACGCCAGCCTCGGTGAAATCGCGCGCCGCGCGAGGCCCGCCCCAGACTCGCGCAGTCATCGGCCCGCCGAGCATCTCGGTCAGCGGATGATGGCAGACCAGGACCCGCAGGGCGTCCGCCGGCGCGCTCGCGAACCAGTCCTCAGCCGCCGCCACCTGGCGCCGTGAAATCTGGCCTTTGGACCAGTTGATCCGGGGCTGGGCGCCGCGCGCGGTGTTCAGCCCGCGAACCGCCAGGCCCGGGGCGAGGTGGGTCTGCGCCGCCGCCGGGCCGATTGCGCGTTCATAGCGGCGGAAGGGCGCGACGATCCGCTCGGCCCAGGCCAGGTAGGGCGCGTCGTGGTTGCCCGGGCAGATCAGCTTCGGCCGCGCGATCCGCGCCAGCCATGCCGCGGCGGCCTGGAACTCGCCGATCTCGGCGAACTGGGTGAGATCGCCGCTGACCATTACGAGATCGAAGGCCTGGCTGTTCAGCACCTCCAGCGCCCCGGCCACCGCCGCGACGTTCTCGCCGCCGAAATGGATATCCGACAGATGCGCCAGACGCAGGGTCACGCGGCATCCTTGGGGATCGCCAGGATGCCGGCGATCCTTGGAGTATAGCGCACCTCGGTCGGCGACTTCAGCGTCACGGTCTCGCCGTCGAGGAGCGCGGGGATGCTCTTGGCGGCCCAGATGCGCGCCACTTGACAGCGCTGGTCCTCGACCTCGGCGGCGGCGCGCCAATCACCGGTCAGGGCGTGGAAGCCGAGCCGCAGGAGATCGGCGGTCCCGTTAAGGTCCAGCGCCGCGGCCTCCAGCGCCGCTTCGTCGTCGCCCAGCGCGCGAGAGGTCAGCGGGCACATGATGATCATCGCCTCGGCCTTTTGCCGCTGGCCGCCATCGAGAGTGTAGCGAAGCCGCCCCGAGAACGCCCGGCGCATGGCGCGGCGCGCGCGCATCCAGGCGACCCGGGGCTTGCCGTGCCGCGCGGCCTCGCGGGCGGGGGCCCACAGCGCCGGCGAGCCGAAGATGGCGG
>JANXXK010000122.1 GCA_025350685.1 Alphaproteobacteria bacterium
CCACGGGCAGCTTGCGCCCCGGCTGCAGGGCCACCGACAGGCCCATGGACTCCTCGGCCCGCTTGGAGAGTTTGGCGAAGGCGGCCGGCGTCGGGTCGTCCTGGTAGCTCTCCACAGCCCAGGCCACGTCGCCGGCCAGGCCCTCGGAAAGGCGGCTGGTCACCGTCTGCCAGTGGGCGTCGAAGAAGACATAGGTGACCGCGATCTGCATGATCGCCACCGGCAGGACGATGATCAGCAGGGATCGCCCGAACAGGGTCTTCGGCATCTGCCGCTTGAACCAGCGGCCGATCGCGCGCGGGCGGAGTCCTTTTGCAAAAGTTGGGGCCATCAGTCGGGGGCCATCAGTCGGGGGCGAGCCTGTAGCCTATGCCGCGCACCGTCTGCAGATAGCGGGGCACCTTGGGATCGGCTTCGATCTTACGCCGAAGCCGCGTCACCTGCACGTCCACCGCGCGGCCGGACGGATCGACGGCGCCGTTGGCGAGTTCCATGCGCTCCACCGACTCGTGCGGGGTGCGCGCCAGCTGGCGCAGCAGGGCCACCTCGGCCTCGGTCAGCCGCACCGGCTCGCCGTCGCAGAGCAGCTCGCCGCGGTCGGGGTCGAACGCGCACCGGCCCAGCGACAACGGCCCCTCGGTGGTCGGGCGGTCCTGGGCGCGGCGCAGGATCGCTTCGATGCGCAGCAGCAGCTCCTCCGGCTCGAAGGGCTTGGCCAGATAGTCGTCGGCGCCCAACTTCAGCCCCTCGATGCGGTCGCTGGGCGCGCCCATGGCGGTGAGCATCAGCACCGGCGTGCGCCCGGCCCGCCCGCGCTGCTCGCGCAGCCACCGGGTCAGGGAGAAACCGTCCTCGCCCGGCATCATCACGTCGAAGACGGCGAGATCGAAATCGAAGCTCTCGATCAGCTTGCGCGCACCCGCCCCGCCGGCCGCGGCGGTCACCCTGAACCCCGCCCGGGCGAGGTATTCCTTGAGCAATTCGCGGATGCGGTCGTCGTCGTCGACGACCAACAGATGGCGGGACCGGGCGGGTGGGTTCAACGCTTGGCGCTCCAGCGGCCGAACCCGTGCTTTGCCCCATTTTGTTTGACGCCGCACATTTCGGAGGGTTCTAGAGGTAGCTTCTGAAAGGAGGTCACCCTCTCATGTCTCTCGTTCCCTTCGACGACCGCGATGGATGGATCTGGCTGGATGGCCAGTTCGTGCCCTGGCGCGAGGCGACGGTGCACGTACTGACGCATGGCCTCCACTACGCCTCGGCGGTGTTTGAGGGCGAGCGAATGTACGGCGGTGAGATCTGGGAGCTGACCGCCCATACCGAGCGCCTCTTCAAGTCCGCGGAAATCCTGGACTTCGAAATCCCCTTCACGGTGGCCCAGATCGATCAGGCCTGCAAGGACACCTGCGCCAAGAACGGGCTCACGGATTGTTACCTTCGTCCGATCGCCTGGCGCGGCTCGGAGATGATCGGGGTTTCGGCCCAGATGACCAAGATCCATGTGGCGATCGCGGTGTGGGACTGGCCGAGCTACTTCAAGCCGGAGGAGAAGGCGAAGGGCCTGCGGATGTGCTGGGCCAAGTACAAGCGCCCCTCGCCCGAGACCGAGCCGGTCCACGCCAAGGCGACCGGCCTCTACATGATCTGCACCATCTCCAAGCACGCCGCGGAGAAGGACGGGTTCAACGACGCGATGATGCTTGATTGGCGCGGCTACATCGCCGAGAGCACCGGCTCCAACGTGTTCTTCGTCCAGGACGGGGTGCTGCACACACCGACGCCCGACTGTTTCCTGGACGGCATCACGCGGCAGTCGGTGATCAAGCTGGCCCGGGAAAGGGGCTTCGAGGTCATCGAGCGGCACATCCGGCCCGAAGAGCTCGCCGGGTTCTCGGAATGCTTCGTGGTGGGCACAGCCGCCGAGGTCACCCCGGTGGCCGAGATCGGCGAATACAGGTTCCGGCCGGGCAACATCTCGCTCAGCCTGATGGACGACTACGCCAAGATGGTCCGCCGCCAGCTCGTAGCGGCCTAGCTTCCGTTCCCGCAAAGCGGGAGAGGGGGACCGCTCGCTGAAAAGCGAGGGGTGGAGAGGGAAAGCCTCATCCGCCGCGCTGGCCGCTTGCCCTTTCCACCGTCCGCTCTTTGGCGGACGGTCCCCCTTTCCCACGAGTGGGAAGGGAAGATCAGACGGTGAAGCCGTAGGGCCGCGCGATGGGCGCACCCTCGGTCAGCCGGACTGCGCCAATGATGCAGCGGACCATCGCCCACAGCCAGGCGACGAAGCAGATCACACCGCCCAGCCACAGCAGCGGGATGCCGATCAGGATGAAGCTGAGCGGGACGCCGACCAGCGCGATCGCCCCGCCGATCACCATCCAGATCAGCGAGATCCAGAAGGTGCGGATCAGGTAGGTATAGTGGCTGGCGTTCGCCGGACCGGCATTGCCGCGCAGCACATAGGCCATGATCACGCCGATGATCAGGGTCAGGCCGTGGAACAGCCCAAGGATGTAGAGCGCATAGACCACCGCCGGCAGGGCGCGCTCCTCGGTGGTTGGATAGTCGGCGCCATAGGTCATGGCTGGCATCTCCCGTGAGACGCCGATGATGACCCAATCCCGCGACCACGCCATATAAGCTTTCGTAAGGTTTCAGTGTCCCGATCCCGAAATTCGCCCGCGCTTGTGGCTGGCTCTCGCGAACTTCGGGATCGATAAGGACACTAGGTTCTGTTGACGAAGTGGATTCCCAAATCGGTTGATCGCTGATTCAAGGCTGCTCTTTGGGGAGAGCGGGTTTGGTTCGAGGATTGATGTCGGATGAGGAGTGGGCGTTCTTCGCGCCGTTCATGATCGAGGCC
>JANXXK010000016.1 GCA_025350685.1 Alphaproteobacteria bacterium
AGAGAATACCGTGACCATCGGCTGGAATGGATGGTCAAGTCGGGCGGTATCGACGTCGTGCTTGCAGGCCTATCCGACCGCAACATCCGCTTTTCCTGGCCCCCTGCGGTTTTGGAGGCTTAACTTGGCCGTAGCCCCAACACTTCTGCTCTCGGGGGCGGTCGTCGCAGCGAGCGGAGTTGCGCCCCGGACGCCCTCCCCGCCAGCCGTTACGTCAGCGCCGACCACGGGCGGCTAAAGAGTGACCGGACACAGCAGGTCCAACGAACCTGGTGACTCAGACCGCCCCACTAACGATTGCGTCCAATATTCACTTGTTGGTAACGATAATTGCTCCCAAGCTGAACTGATGGAGGGCACAATGAAGGCAGTTATCCTGAGCGTCTTGATCGCCGTTGGCTCAGGTGGCGGAGTCCAAGCCAAGCCCCACGGGGCGTTGGACAAAGCCGCAGCCCAGGCGGGCGAGAACACCTTTGCCGCCCGCGCCAATGCCGGGGACGCCGCCGGCATTGCGAAGCTCTACACTCCCGACGCCATTGTCCTGCCGCCCGGCGCAGCGCGGGCGGAAGGGCGCCCAGCGATCGAACGCTATTGGGCTGACGTCGTTAAGGGCGTCACCGACGTCAAACTTACGACGATCGACGTGCGGCCCCTGGGGCCAGACGCCGCGCAGGAGACCGGCTCCTTTTCGATGAAGACGCGAACCACGCCGCCCCAAACCTTAAGCGGAAAGTTTGTAATCATCTGGCGGCGGAGCGGCGGAGATTGGAAGCTCGCGACGGACATCTGGAACTCCGATCAGTAGGCCTGCGCCACCGAGTTCGTTTCGTCCGCCCGCTTTACCCTGCGAGAGACCGCTCGAAGGCTTTGTCAGCCCAAACTTCAGAGCGCGGTAACCGACGCGTCGTAACCGCGCCGCATGTCTCGATCGACCAACCCGTTCCGCTACTTTGACTCCTCACCGGAGGTGATCCGCCTCGTGGTGATGATGTACGTGAAGTACCCCCTGTCGCTGCGCAACGTCGAGGACCTGCTGTTCGAGCGCGGCATCGACATCTGCCACGAGACGGTGCGGCAGTGGTGGAACCGCTTCGGCCCGATGTTCGCCGCAGAGATCCGCAAGAAGCGCGTCGATCGGATGCGATCCCACACTCACTGGAAGTGGCACCTCGACGAGGTCTACGTGAAGATCAACGGCGAGATGCGCTACCTCTGGCGGGCGGTCGATCACGAGGGCGAGGTGCTGGAATCCTACGTCACCACCACCCGCGATAAGGCCGCCGCGCTGGCCTTCATCAAGAAGGCGATGAAGCGCCACGGCCGGCCTCAGGCCGTGGTGACCGACGGCCTCAGATCCTACGGCGCCGCCCTGAAGGAGATCGGCAATGCCGATCGTCAGGAGGTGGGCCGCTGGCTCAACAACAGGGCGGAGGGCACTGTCAAGGCAACGAAGTAGAGCGAATTTTTCGCAGATTTTTGGTCCCGAAAGTGGTCAAAAACTTCATGGAAAACAGTGCGAGGCGATCGCGGGATGGCGGTCAAAAGCAAGTATTCGGCGTTGCCTTGACAAAGCCCTCGCCCGAGGTGATCCGCTTTGTGACCGCCGCGGCTGGGAGCCAAATATCTCATAGAGCGTTGCTATGGCGAGATGCCAGGAGGCGCTAGTGCGAAGTTTTCCGTTGTGGCCGTTCTTACTTATGGCGAGCGCGGCGCCAGCCGCCGCTCAACCCCATTATTCACAGCCCCGTGGGAGCTACGAGCGGCACTGCTCAAATATCCGCATGACCGGTCAATATTTAAGCGCCACCTGCCAAGGCTCGCAAGGGGGCGGCGAGTCCTCGATCAATATTCTTAGCTGCGGGACGGACATCAGCGTGGACCCTTCTGGTGCGCTGAGCTGCCTAGCTCCGGGCGTTTACCGACAGCCGCCTCCCGAACCACGGGCCTATATCCCGCCCAGCGGCTATACTGGCCCGATCCCCTATCGTGACCGGGCGCAGGGCGGGCCGTACTCACGTCGGGACGCGCGATTTAGCGGCTATCCCCAATTCAAAGGAAT
>JANXXK010000205.1 GCA_025350685.1 Alphaproteobacteria bacterium
GCCCTGCCGAAGTTGCGAGCGTCGCCCAGCAAACGCTCCCGGAATCCGGCCAGGATGGCGATATAAACCAAGGCGCCGACAGCGACAGCGCCGGCCAGCTGGACGGGGGCGGAGTGGCCCTGGACGAGGCGCCCGACCCCCCAGACCGCGACAGACATGGCGCCTGCGCCGAGCGCCGGCCCCGACAGCGCGCCGGCAAGCGCTGCGACCGGCAGGCGCAACTCACGGCTCATCCGGAACATGTATAGGCCGCTGACCGCGGCGACGCCGCAGGTCAGGGAAGCGGCGACGGCGCGCAGTCCGAAGCGCGCCGCGACCGCGACAACCGCGACGGTCGTCGCGCCAAGGATCAGCGACATGCTGAGCTGGAGGCCCGAACGTCCCATTCCCATGGCGGTCGTCGCCATGATCGAGCACAGGCAGAAGAAGAACCCGGCGCCGGCCAGGAGCTGCAACACCGTCGCCGCGCCCGCCCAGCGTTCCCCGAGCACAAGCGGAACCGCCAGGCCGGCCACCAGCGCCAGCCCGCAGAACAGCGGCGCCAGGGCTGTCGCGCCAAGCCGCAGGCCGCTGATTGCGAGAGCCCCGACGGCGGCGCTGTCGCCCTCGTTCGTCCGCCGCGCTACGGCCTTGAAGATATAGAGATAGAGCGGCCCGGTGATGAGCATGTCGGGAATTCGGGCGATCTGATAGGCCATCGCGTAGTAGCCCAGTTGCGTGGTGCCCAGGACGCCGCCGACGATCAGGCTGTCGACATTGCGCGCCACGAAGTCGGCGAGGATGGCCCCGATCGCGCTGGCGCCGAATCCGAGGAGTCCGCGCACCGACCCGAAGCGCCAGCGCATCCCGATCGCAGCCCCGCCCCTGATGGTCACCCAGGCCAGCTTCGTCGACCACAGCACTAGCTGCTGGGCCACCAAGCTCCACGCACCCCAACCCTGAGAGGCCGCCACCAGGGCCGCGGCGGCGCCGCCCAGTGTTGAAAGCAGGTCGCCGCCGGCGAATACGCCGAAACGGCCTTCGCGGATGATGCGGCCGTTGGACACTGCCGTCAGGCCGTTCATCAGCAGGATCGGGCTGAGCGCGGCGATAAGCATCGGCAGGCGTGGCTGGCGCAGGATCAGCCCCATGGGCACGGCCGCCAGGCAGCTGGCGATCGCCAGGGCCGCACCGATGCCCGCGGTCAGCCAGAAGACCGTGGACTCCAGCTCCGGGTTTGCGTCGCGCTGGCGGCCGAGCGCAAAGCCCAGACCGCCGTCGGCCAGCACATTGGCCAGCAAGATGAACGGCATGGCCATGGCCACCAGCCCGTATTCCGAGGGCCCGATCCATCGCGCCAGGATTGGCAGCACCGCGAACTGAAGGCTGAGGCGAATCACGCTGGCGCCTGTCAGCGCCATGGCCCCGAGCGAGGCTCGATCCAGACGCGGCGCCGGCGCTCCGGCAGAGCGGTCCGCGCGCCGGCCGAAGGCGGCCAACTGCGTCATCCGGATGGACCCGGAATGGATAGCGGACGCCGGTCCTGGCCCCAACCGGCCGGGCCGGGCCGGCCGGCAGCGTCTCCTCTGACAATCCGCACGTTCAGTTCAATGGGAGCCGGGCGGTAGATCGGCGCGGGCTGTTGCGACGGGGCGGGCCGCAAGCGGCGGAATGCCGCGCCGAGCGCCGCGAACATCAGCAGGGTCGAGAAGTAGAAGGGGGCAAGGCCGATGGTTTCAATCGGGGTCCGTACCAACTGATAGAGCAGGAGGCTGATCCAGACGACCAATGTCAGGCTCGGCTGGGTCACAAACCGGCGGATCAAGGCAAAGACGCAGACCAGGACGACGATGACGATCACGACAGCGCCGATCCAACCCAGGGTCACCAGCATGTCCACCAGGGTGTTGTGGAAGGTGAAGCCGCCGCGCGAATTGATGCCGAAGTATCGCCAGAGGCCCTCCGCATCGAGGTTGTCCTGACGCCAGAAGGCGTAGTAGCCGGCGCCCAGCAGCGGTTTCTCGTGGATGAGGTCGGCCGCCCGGTACCAGAGATACGTGCGGCCGGTGAGCGTCGGGTCCTTGTCGAACAGGTTCGCGCCCAGGCTGATCAGCGCCACCGTCAGGGTTCGATAGGTGAGCCCAGCGGTCAGCAGCAGCAGCCCCACCGCGCCAGTGAACCAAGCCCGCAATACCCTACCCGTCACCAGCAGGGGCGCCAGGGCCGTCAGGGCGGCGAGCCCCAGGCCGAGGCCCAGCAGCGCGCCCGCGGAGCGCGCCGCGATCACCGCATAGAGCTCCAGGGCGATCGCCAGGGTCGGCAGCGTGAGCCAGATCCAGCGGCGATCGCGAATCGCCGCCATGCCGCTGCCCGCGGAGATCAGCAGGCCGGTGGAGGCGATGTCGGCCAGGAGGTTCTTGCTCGCGGTCAGGCCGGAGAAGGCCTCGCCGCCCGCGCCAACGCCAACACCGACCGATCTGCCCAGCGTCACGGCGAAGCCTATGTAGACCGCGAATGCCAACATCAGGCCGTGCAGCACGCTTGTCTGGCGCCTCGCCGAGGCCAGCAGCAGTCCGGCTGCGATGGTGAGCGTGTATTCGAGGGCATAGCGCAGGCTGTCGCCAGGCGCCTCGGACCAGACGACGGATAGGATGGCCAGGACCGGAATGACGAACAGGAAGGCCCGTGGTCCCAGCGCCTCTCCGAGGCGGCGACGGCGCAACATCAGGTAGAGGGCGGCGATCGCGGCGAACGCGGCCGCCCCGAGGGTGGTCAGCTGGGCAATGAACAGCAGCGGCACGATAAGCGCGAAGGCGAAGGCTCCATCCAGGTCGATGGCGAATCGCGAGGCCGACCGCGCGGCCTCCAGCGTCAACCGCGTCGGCCCCGCATCCGCCCCGCGGCGGGTCCTTCGCGCGTTCCGCGGCGGTGGTGGAACGATCGCTCCGCCGCGGATGCGCCGCAGCCGGGGCGCCATGCCGGTTTCGTCGGACGTCTGGCTCATGATGCGAACCTGTAGGCGCGGATGTAGTCGATGGTCAGGGCCACGGGGAACGGTGTGCTCGCGTCCGGCGCGCCGGCCCAGTCGCCCCCGAGGGCGACGTTCGCCAGGATGTACATGGGCCGATGCATGTCCGGCGGCGTGGACTGGCGCTTCACCTCGCGCCCGTCGACGAACCAGATCAGGTTCTGCGGATCCCAGCTCACCGCAAACACATGGAAGGCGTCCGGCGTCACGCCGACTTCCGTACCGGCGGCCTTGGCGGCGTTGGAATGCGCGGTCACGTAGACCCTGGAGGGATCGCCGACACTTTCCATCACGTCGATTTCCGGCGGCCAGCTGAGATCGGCCGGCAGAAGCCAGAAGGCGGGCCAAACTCCTTTTCCACGTGGCAGTTTGGCCCGCATCTCGAAGTAGCCGTAGGTCTGGCTGAAGGAGGGCTGGCTGCTGATCAGGCCCGAGATATAGCGGTACCCTTGCAGGCGTCCGGACAGTTCGTTCGGCGCGGGCCGCGCCGTGATGCTGAGTTGCCCGTTGGCCACGGTGAAGGGGTTCAACCCGAGAACGGCACCGGGCGTGCGGCCGTCGCCGCCAGCGCGCATGTCGGGATCGACGTAAAGCTCGAGCTCCTTGTTCCACTTCAGCGAGCGCAGCTCGAAATCATCGTCGGCGCGGCCGTCGCGGAAGGTCGTCCGCCACGTCCCCGAATGTCCGGTCCAGCGGTTAAAGATGTCGAAGTCGTCGGAGAACGCCAAGCTCAGCGCACGCCCGTCCGGCGACTTGGACAAGGGGTCGGACACGGCCGGGCTTCCACATGCCGCCAGCGCCGCTATCGCTGCCAATGCTGGCCAAAGGCGGGCCGCCGGGTCTGGCCGCATGGCGTCGGAATCCGACAACTTCGTCTCCCCCAAAACTCGGTCTAGGCGGCGGCGATGTAGTAGTTCTTGAAGTAGGCGTAGTAGTCGCTGGAGTCGCCGTAGCCGTAGCGCGCCTGGCCGCGGACGTTCACCCGCGTGAGCAGGGCGCCGGCGACGCTCGCTCCGCATTCCTGCAGAATGTCGATGGCCGACTGGGCGGTCCGCAGCGGGGTCTTGTTCCAGTGCACGACGTAGAGCACCCGGTCCGCCTTGGCCGCCAGGATGCGCGCGTCCGCGACACCAAGGACCGGCGGCAGGTCGAGGATGACGTACTCGAACTGGTTGGCGAGCTGACGAAACACCTCGTCCGCCGCGGGGTCGGTGAACAGGTCAAACGGAACCGATTTTCCGCTCGCCGGCAGGATGATGAGGTCGGTCTTGTCGTCCCGGACGAGCGCATCGCGCAAGCGGGCCTCGCCCTTGACGACCTCGACCAGGCCGGTTTCCCGATCACCGATCAGCTTGCTCACGCCGCGCTGGCGCAGGTCGCAGTCCACCAGGGCGACCCGCGACCCCGAGAGCGCCAGGGTCCTCGCCAGGCAGAGCGAGGTGACGCTCTTGCCTTCCCGGGGCACCGCTGAGGTAAGGGCGATCAGCCGCGCGTCATCGGCGCGGGTGGCGTTGGCGAGGAAGACCCGCAGATTTCGGAAGGCCTCGGCGAAACCTGAGAACGGCTGGTCTACAAGATATTCCGCGGGCGTGGTGCGAAGGCCGCGAGGCTTGACCGAGTTGAAGTCCGGCAGGGTTCCGGCGAACGGCACGCCGAGCTCGCGCTCCACATCGAGGCGGCTGCGCAGATGTCGGTCCCAGTATTCCGCCAGCAGCATCGCTCCGGCGCCGGCGATTAACCCACCCAGGAAGGCCAGGAGTGCGGCGATCTTCATATTGGGCGAAGAGGGGGCGATCGGCAGGGCAGCCGGCGAACTGACGCTGGCGTCGGCCTGTTGCAGGCTGCCCTCGGCGGCCACCTGCTTGGCGCGGTTCAGGTAGGCTTCGTAGATCTGCTTGGTGGCCTCCGCGCGCTGCAGCAACGCCAGCAGACCGACCTGGGCCTGGCTGTTGGCCGTCAGACCCCCCTGGGCGGACCCGCGGCTCCCGGCGAGCGAGGCTTCACGGCGCGCCGCGGCGGCCGCGTCGGCCCGCAGGCTGGACAGGATGCGGTTGATTTCCGCCTGAATCTGCGAGCGGACATCATCCAGTTCCGCCTGAGTGCGCTTGACCTCCGGATATTCCGGCTTGAAGTCGGCCTTTAGCTGGGCGAGCCGGACACTGGTTTCGGCTTCCTTTTTGCGCAGCTCGCGAATCGTCTCCGAGCCCAGGGCCGCACCGACATCGGATCCGCCGTTGCCATTGTGCAGCTGGGCCTGGGCGGCCCCCAGTCGCGCCGCCTTCTCCGCGGCCTCGGCCTTGGCGAGAGCCACCTGCTGGTTGAGCGTGGAAACCTCCTGCTCCGCCATGGTCGCGCCCTCGGCGCTCAGCAGGCCATGGGCGTTCTTGTATTCCTGCACCCGGGCTTCGGCCGCCTCCGCGTCCTGGCGCATCTTCTCGAGGCTCATGCCCAGCTGGCTGTTGGCGCGGGTCACGGAATTCAGCTTCTCGTCCAGCTGCCGGGAGAGATAGGTGTCCATGATGGTGTTGGCGATCGCGGCGGCCTTCCGCGGCGAGGTGGAGGAAAATCCGGCCTGGACCACATAGGTTAGCCCGGCGCGATGCGCCCAGCTGTGCCCCTCGAATACGCGGGTGACCCGCGCCAGAGTGCGGGCGTCAGGCTCGATCATCGGGGCGTGCGCTGCGCCGAACAGTCCGGGCTGCATCGCGCTGTTGAATTCCGGATCATTGTAAAGCCGCAGTCGCTGGACCACCGCCTGGGCGAGCGCATCGGATCGCAGGATTTCCACCTGAGTGTCCACCGCGCTGGTATCCGGCGGCAGCCCACTTTGCGGCTGCGCGGTCTCCGCCAAGTTCTGGTGTTTCGGGTCGATGAGCACCGAACCCACAGCGGTATAGCTCGGCGTCTTCAACGCGAAGAAGGCGAGGACCGTCACGAAGACGACGGCGGCGACGGCAAGGCCGAGCGGCGCCCTCTGCATAAGGACGCCGAACAGCTGGCGTAGTGGCACGCCCGGCGCCTCAGGGGGCCGGAAAGCGGCGGGATGCGCCGGAAGGTCGCCGGACAGGGGAATGAGCGTGGACATCAGGCTCCGGTTCCAAGTCTTGCCCGCGACGAATCGCGAGGACGAATGAATTCCTCAGCTGGGCCGTCAGTCTGTGAGGCGCGGATCCTGAGTGGAAGGCGGATCCCCAGCCCTAAAAGGCCCAGCTCCGCAATAACCCCGGCTTTGGCGTCCGGTTCCCGGCCGGCGCTGCATTGATGCGCCCGCCCGCTACCAGGGTCGGATCAGCATGCCCAGGAGGCCGAAGCCGCCCGAGAAGTTCTGCATGAAGGACTTCGAGCCTGAAGTGTCGACGACGATGATGTCATTGCCGTAGACCTCTGGGTCTTCGGCCTTGCCGGTGCGAACTTGGCTCAAATCGTAGACGGCGCTGCGGCGCGCGCCACCAACCGTGCGGAAGATCGCCACGCGTCGAATGTTCGCCAGCTTTGTATCCGGGCCGCGGGCAAGGGAGACCGCTTGAAGCAGCGTCGTGCGACCGGCCAGGGGATAGACGCCCGGCTGGTTGACCGCGCCGTCCACGGTGACCTTCTGGCTCTCGGCGTCCTTCACCGCCACGGTGACTTGCGGGTCCTTCATGTACGATTTCTTCAGCGCTGTGGCGATGTCTTGGGAAAGCTCGCCGGGCGTTCGTCCGCTCGCCTGAAGCGAGCCGAGCAGCGGCAGCAGGATACGACCGCCAGAGTCCACCTTCACGATCTTGGTGAGTTCCGCCGCCTGGAGGACATTGATGTCGAGGGTATCATCCGCCCCGATCCGATAGTCAGGCGTTGACGCAGCGGCGCGGGACGCCAAATCCGGCGGCGGAAGGGGCGCGGCAAAAGCGTCGATAGGCGCCGCAAAGACGATCACGCCGGCGGCGAGAAGTGACGGGAAATAGGGGCGCATTGCCAATGCTCCATCAGCGGCGCCCCAGCCGGCCCGCAAGCTCTTCAACTCCGATCCGCCGTTCCTGTTCCGGCCGGATCAATACATCCTGAGGACGGGCGCGCCGGCCAGACGCGCGGCCACCCCGGCGTGGAGAGATGCGCGAACCAACCATCTGTTGCGATCTCGCAGGGATAGAGCCTGGAGGAGAGCGGCCGCTAGGCAGACGAGCGCTTTGGCGCCGGCGACTGAGAGCTGCAGCCAGCGCGCGAGGCCTGGGCCTCGCGCGCCCAGGCGCGCGCCATGGGTCTGGCCGGTGCGGAAGCTGCGCTTGGCCAGCCAGCTGAGAGTCGAGCGCTCGGGCGGAACGGATTCATAGGCGATGGCGTCGGGGGCAAAGCCGATCCTCCCGCCGCTATCGGTGAGTCGATAGAAGAAGTCGTCATCTTCGCCGCCCACGCGCCCCAGCCGCGGGTCGAAGCGCAAGCCCCGCAATTGGATTGCGCATCGCTTCAGCAGCACATTGCCGGCATAGCCCTTCAAGATCCGCCCGCGGCTGAACACGGGCGCCGTGGAATGAAGGTCAGCCGCCGCCAGCCACCGCGGCGCTGTGTCAGCATAGACCGCCCGGACCGGACCCAGCACCGCGTCCCACTGGGACCCGGCAGCGGTCTGGAGGAGGGCGCCTAGCCAGTCGGGGGTCGCCACCTCGTCGTCATCCAGGAACGCGATCCAGTCTCCGGTGGCGGTCTCGAGGCAGCTGTTTCGCGCCACCGAGATGTTGCGGGCGGGGGCATGAACATAGGTGAGCGCGAGGCCGTGCGTCCGGGCGGCCTCAAGGATAAGCCGCTTCGCCTGCGGCGTTTCGTCGTTGTCGGCGACGATGACTTGCAGGATGACGTCCCGTGGCAGGGTCTGGCGCGCCAAAGACGCCAGGGTTTGACCGACGGCGGCCCGTCGATAGGTGCAGACGCACACGCTGACAGCGGTTGGTTTCATGCTCTTCCCACGGTAGCCAGATCTCAAAGCGTCGCCGTGGCTTGGCGGTTCCGAAAGACAGCGTTGCTTTAGTGTCAGATCGTCTGTCAGATATCGAACTACAAAAGCGTCACCATTGCCGAAGCTTGGCCGTGCAGAACTTGTCGAGTTGCAGTCAAGCACGCGGAACCTGTGCCGAGGTCTTGTGTTCTACCGGCTGTTCAGGTGGACGTTGGGTCCGCTCCCTGCTGGTGAAAGCCCATGACCGATACCATTTACCAGCGTGGCGTCCCTGCCTCTGCCGTCAGCTTCCCGCCGCTCAATGAGGCCCTCGCAGACGCGGTCCACTTCCTGCTCGCCCTCCTGGCGCTGGTTTTTTTCCTGCCGCTGATGGTCATCGTCGGCCTTGCGGTCTTCGCTCACGATGGCGGCCCGGTGTTGTTCGCCCATCGTCGCGTGGGCCGGGACGGGAAATACTTCCACTGCCTGAAGTTCCGCAGCATGGCGGTTGACGCTGAGCGCCGGCTCGCGGACCTGCTCGCCCAGGATCCGGATGCGCGCGCGGAATGGGCGCGTGATCACAAGCTTCGCAACGATCCTCGGGTGACGCGGCTCGGCCTGTTCCTGCGCCGGTCCAGCCTCGACGAGCTGCCGCAACTGATCAACGTCCTGCGCGGTGAAATGCGGCTCGTTGGGCCGCGCCCGATCGTCGAAGGCGAGGTGGTCAAATATGGGCGGCGCTTCAGGCACTATTGCGCCGTGAAGCCCGGCATCACGGGCCTGTGGCAGGTGAGCGGACGCAACGATACCTCCTACCGGACGCGCGTCGCCATGGATTGCGTCTATGCCAAGTCTCACAGCCTTGGCTTGGATCTCGCGGTGATGGCCTACACCATTCCGGCTGTGCTCACGCGGCGCGGTTCCTACTGACGACGTCTGCAGCCGTCGCCCCGGGCCTCGCCCGACGGCGCGATGGCTCGCATCGATATCAGGCCTGGCCGCGACAGGACCAGCCAAATGGCTCGGCCGTGGATCGAAGGCGGGTCAAAACCATTCTGCTGAAGGGCCGGCGCCGAGGCCGGCCAGGAGGTCGGCACGTGGACGCTGAGATCTACCCGACGGCGCCACTACGGGACGGTGAGTCGGCTTGCCGCGCACCGTCGGCCTCGGGTCGGGCGCGATTGACGCTGCGACTGCAGACCGTCGCGGCCGAGCTTGAAGAAATTTTCGGGGTCGCCACGCGGTCGCCGGCGAAAGACTATCCTGCCGGGGGCGTTCAGGCTTTCGTGGGGCGGCCGCACGTGATCGAGCAGCGCTCACCAGTCCGCAGCGGCGCGATCGTGGGCGCCGTGGTGGCCGGCGCGGCGCTGGGCGCCGCCCTGGTCGGCTGGGTGGCGACCCGGCCGGGCACGGACCCCCCGCGGATCACCCATGATCTGGCGTTGGGAGCGCCGTGGTCACTCCCGGGCTTGCAACTGCCTGCGCCCCAGCCGGTGCGCGTCGCAGCGCCCCAGCCCGCGCTTCCGCCGATCGCCCTGGCGCAAGCGACGTCGCCGCCCGCCCCCCTGCAGATCGCGCCCACCCGTCGCGTGGTCGGCCCTCGCGCGTTCGATCCCAGGACCTCGGTCCCGGCGCCCCACCGCCGGCGCCAGCCGCCGCGCTGCGGTTTCAGGGCCGATTGCGGCTACGCGGACCTGGCCAGGGCGGACCACCGCTTGCGCCAGGCCTACGCGGTTGCCGGCCGCGCGGGGGTCGCACGGTCCGAACTGGCCAGCGTCCAGCGCCGCTGGGCGACTTTGCGTGCGCAGGCACGCGCCAAACCCACCGCCGTGGCCGCCGGTTACGATGGCCTGGCCCGGGGTCTTGAACGCCGCGTCAGGTCGCGCTTCGCGCAGGTGCGGTACTGATGGTTGTGGCGCGGAGAGGGATGCCAGGGCCGGGCCGGTTCGCGCCGGGCGGCGCCTCGGAACCCTGGGCGAGGACCAACACGGACGGCAACCTCATCTACGCCATCGGCGACATCCACGGGCGCTATGACCTGATGAAGATGCTGTTGGAGGCGATCGTCGCAGACGTCGCGCGGGTGGCTTCGGATCGCCGTCCGATTCTCATCTTCCTGGGCGACTACGTGGATCGCGGACCGGACTCGGCCAAAGTGCTTCAGGCCATGCTTTGGCTTCAGGCCCGCACCGACTTCGAGGTGCACGCCCTCAAGGGGAATCACGAACAAGCCATGCTCCGCTTCGTCGACGCGCCACAAGACGGCGCGGCCTGGATCGGGTTCGGCGGCGCCTCGACCCTGGCGGCCTATGGAGTCGAGCCGCCGGCGCTTGAGGCCGCGCCTTCAGACCTGACCATCGCCCGTGACGAACTGCTGAGGAACATGCCGGCTGCGCATCTGCGGTTTCTCGAGCGCCTTGAGCTCATGGCCGTCGTCGGCGACTACGCGTTCGTCCACGCCGGCGCGCGCCCGGGCGTGCCGCTGCTCGACCAGACCGAGGACGACCTTCTATGGATACGCGCCGGATTTCTTGAAGGCGCCGCCGCCTTCGAACGGGTCATCGTCCATGGCCACACCTGGATAAACTCCTCGCCTCAGATGCACGAGCATCGCATCGGGGCTGACACCGGGGCCTATTTCACCGGAGTCCTGACCGCGGTGCGTCTCGCCGACGGAGATCGCGCCGTCCTCCAGGCGACAGCGGAGCCCGCCCCGGCGCGGGATGGTGGCATTGTTTCGCTGTCCCCCGACATCCACCGCTACAATGAGGGGGCGGTGTCGAGGACCTGATACTATCCCCTCAGGCTACGGCCGCGATGGGCGGCACGCCGTCGGCTCAGCATCGCTCCCGATGCCGCCGATTCCTAGCATCGTCAATGTCCGTGAAGGATAGCAGCGGCGGACCGCTCCCGAACGCGTCGGCCCTGGGAAATCCGCTTAGCCGAATACCCAGTCGACACCGATCTTAAGGGAGCTTGCGACCACATGGTCGAGCGTCGTCACGAGTGTCGGGCTGGCGGGGCCGCCCGATCCGTCGGGATCGAAGAGCACCTGGGTGTTTCCCTGGCCATCGGCCTGGAACGCGAGGAAGCCTTCCGCGATCGGATCGGACCCGTGATAGTCGGCCGCGACGAAAAGGCCGCGGAGATCCAACATGTCCACCCCCGGGGTGAAGTCAGTGACATGGCCCGCCGAGACGGGCAGCTTTGAGAACTCGAATATATCGTTTCCCGCGCCGCCAGTCAGCGCGTCGGGGCCGGTTCCCGCATGAAGTATGTCGTTTCCGGATCCGCCGTTGAGGCTGGATCCCGCATTATTTGACCGCAGGTCGTTGTTTGAACCGTTGCCGGTCAGTCCCTGGCTGAACATGCCGCTCAGCACGCCGTTCTCGACATTGGCGGGTAGCACGTAGCTCGGCGCATAGGAGCGCACGGTATCTACGCCGGCGCCCGCCTTTTCTGTCACCACGTCCCCGGTGGCGTAGACCACGTAGGTGTCGTCGCCGGCCCCCCCGGCCATCGAATGATAAAGGCCGTGGCCATCCAGAAGGTCGTTGCCGGCCCCGCCCTGCAAGACGCCCACACGGACAAAGGTGGTCGTGGTCGTCGGGGCGCCGCTCAGGGGCAATGTGAAGGGCGTCGCATTGACGATGGGCGCGGTCGCTCCGAAGAGCTTCGCTGAGGTTAAGGTCGTTGGGTCTACCCCATCGAGGTGAACCACCGAGGTTCCCCATGGGTCGGCGCTGCCGCGCCCGTCGGTGTCATAGATCACCCACGTACCGGAGCCGTCGCCATACAGCTTCACATAGCCATCGGCGATGGGGTCGGTTCCGGAATAGTGACTCGCGGCGAACAGGGCGGAGAAGTCCAGCCGGTCCTGTCCCGCCACGAAGTCGGTGACGTGATCGCCCACCCAGGGAACCGTCTTGAAGGTGAGGCTGTCGTTGCCGCCGCCGCCGGTCATGGTCTCGCCTCCGGCCAATGTCGCCGTCAGGGTGTCCGCCGCTGCGCCGCCCACGAACGGACCTCCCGGCGGCTGAGCAGGGGGCGGCGGCGACCCTCCCCCGCTTCCACCCCCGCCTCCGGTGGCGGCTTCCTGGAAGATGTTCGACAGGGAAAAGGTATTCGCCGCGGTCTGGCCGGCGGCGCCGTTCACCAGCAGGTTGGCCGCAGTCAGGCCCACATCCGTGACGCCCTCAAGATCGACCACGAACGTCGAGTAAGGATGGGCCGTGGTCGCATGGCCGTCAGGATTGACGAGGACGTTGTATCCGCCGTGTCCGTCCTGGACGAGGGTCACATATCCGGCGCCTATCGGATCGGCGCCCGAATAGCTGGGGTACAGCGCATGCAGGTCGAGCTTGTCGCTTCCGACGTGGAAGTCGGTGATGTGGTCGCCGTTCCAAGGCAGCGTCGCGAAGGCGAAGGTATCGTGACCCGTCGCCCCAGTCATGGTCTCGCCGCCGGCCAGGCTGCCGGTCAGGATATCGTCGCCGCCGCCGCCGGTCAGCTGAGCGTGGGCCGTGGCCGACAGCGCCTGCCCGGCGCCTGTCGAGGTCTCCGCGCCATAGGTATAAGGATTGGCGTTCCAGGCCTTGATGTAGTCGATCTGCATCTGTGCGGGAAACGGGGTCGTTGCGTCTGCATTCCCCGCCCAGTTCCCGCCGACGGCCAGGTTGGCCACCAAGTACATCGGCTTGTTCATGTCGCTCGGAGTGGCGACCTGGTAGACGGGCTTGTTGTCGAAATACCAAGTGATCGTCGTGGGCTCCCAATCCACCGCATAGGTGTGATAGCCGGTTGAGGTGTTCGCGACGACGCTGCCCACGCCGCTGGAGGTATGGGCGCCGGTCTGGGCGGTATGTGCCGTGGTGTAGAGGGTGGAGGGGTCCTTCCCCAGCACCTCCATCACGTCCAGCTCGGGCGGCCACGAGCCGTCCTTGGGAAGCAACCAGAAGGCGGGCCACATGCCCTGGCCGGAGGGCAGCTGCGCCCGCATTTCGAAGTAGCCGTAAGTCTGGCTGAACGAGTGGTTCGACTCGATCAGACCCGAGGTATAGGCATAGCTGCCCATGCCGGGCAGGCCAGGGCTGTTATAGCCAAGGTAGCCGGCGATCGACGGATCGGTCTTTTGGGCGGTGAGCGTAAGGACGCCGTTAGCCACCGCCCAGGGATGCACCGACGCGGTGGGCCCGTAGTTGGCGTTGATGTACCACTCTTGTTCGCCGTTGCCGGGCAGTGACCCTCCGTTGCCGGCGGGATCGCTGAAGTTGAACGTTGTGCTCCAGGTGCCCGTCGAGCCGTTCCAGAGACTGAGCGTGTTAAACTCATCGTCAAACGTAACGGTCGCCGGCATAGGGGTCCCTCCCGATGGCCGAGGCGCTCCCAGATCGCGCGGCAGCAAGCTGTGGGGGAGATCAGTCGCCGTCCGGTCGTTCGGCGAGTCAGGATGTGACCGCGCCGGAGGCGCGGTAACATCCAGATGGTAGTGCTATCCCCGACGTCTGGCTGCTCGCGCCGCTGGTGTGCGGCTCAGCAGTGAAGTTCAATCTGGACCCATTGGAGCGGCGCTGTAATCGGTCCAATTGTCACACCTTGACTGTTCAAGCTTCACTGTAAGCTTTGATTAATCAATATAGAATGAACAATTCCCTTACTTGAGACGATCGGAGGTTAATGTAGAAGACTTAAATCGACACGGTTCATCTATAAGGTCATCGGCCCACGAGACCGGGGCCGCCGCTCATGTTTGGCAAACAGGGGAGCCTTTTTGACAAGCCGCTCGGTTGGGGCGCGGCGCCCCTTTCCGAACGTACTTAGCGCTGAGGCCTGCATCGACATCGATCGCAAGTTCACGGCCCCGGTGTCGCGGCGTTCGGCGCTGAGATACGCTCGCTCAGGCGCCGGCGAGGGCGAGCCCCTCGCCGAACCGATCAACCAAGGCTGCGTGCAGGATCGGCTGGAAGTCGAGCACGGCTTGGCGACGCGCCGCGGCTGTGGACGCGCCTACGATAATTCCCTCTCCCCGGGCTACCGCGCCCAGGGGAATGTCTGCCGCGAATACCCGAAAGAGTGAGCCATCGCGGTGACGAAGGACGATTTCTCCGGACCAGTGCTCACCGGCCTGAAGTTTGCTCATGATTTCTTCGGCCTTCGTCCGGCTCTGAGCCGCCGCTTTGAGGTCCACGACGTTGCGTCCGATGGCCTCGTCCTGTCGCCAACCATACAATCGGGTTGCAGGCTTGTTCCAGAAGACAATGGTTCCCTCGACGGTCGTCGCGATCAGGGCAATATTCAAGCGGTCAGCCGCGCCCCCCTTGAGCGCTTCGGCTAGACCAATGGCGCTAATTCGTCCGACTGAGACGCAGGGAGGTTCGACAGGCGGGAGAGTAGTTTCGCGGTGAACCGTGACCACCTCCACGTCGTCTTCGAACACCACGACGTGGGAACAGCTCTGGTGCTCCCTGATTAGCGAGCTGGCCCTTTGCTTGGCTTGGCTCTTGGAGCGCAACTCCAGTGCGTCGAAGGTCGTTGCCGCGCCGTCCGACCGGCAACAGTAGAATGTGTACATGGGCATGGTTGGCGACCCCTCCCGCGCATCCTGCCGCGCGAACGACATCCTATGCAGTCCCCGTGGAACGGGACTTAGTTGAGGTTGGATTCTCCATCAAGTCCGGTGGCGCCAAGGGCCAAGGCTTGCGGTCGGTCGCTGAACAGAGGGTCCAGGTTGACGGGCCTCGCTCGGCGGGCCGGTCCGAGTCCCGAGGGCGACGTCAAGAAACTCGAATGCGGCCCCGGCGGCCCGGTGAAGGCGCTCTTCTGGAGCGCGGCGATCAAGGGCGGTGTCGCGGCGCCGATCATGGTCATGACGGCGCTGCTCGCGGGCCGGCCCAAGGGGATGGGACGGTTCACACTCACAATTGGCTTCAAGTGGTCGGGTGGGGTTGCGATGGCTCCACCATCTGACTCGGAGAGCCCCTGATGAACGTCCCCGCGAATGCCCGCCTGACGCCCACCGGTCGACCGACCCTGCACCGGTTCCGGGCGGAGCCGCATCGGGCTTGGGTCAGGGCGACGGCCGGGGCCTAAGCGGGAGGGTCGGGAGGGAGATCACCCGAGACCTCACGGAGCGAGGCCAAAGCCGAGGAAAACCTGCGCCGCACTGGGATCGTGCGGCAGTTGGCTCCTAGCCGGCGCGCACCTCAGCCGGGCTTCGTCTACTACTTGGTGGTCTGACTCCGTGCGTCCCGCCCAACGACTCTAGTCCGAAGGCGATCAACCCAGGCTCAGCCAGTGGAATATCGTGATGGGCCTTGGAGAGCCACGCGCTTGCCGCGTCGCGGCCAATCTCGTCAGGAAAAAGAGCGATGAAGTCATTGTCTATCCGAGCCCTGGGTCTCGCCTGCTTCTCGCTCAATGCTGCAAAAAGCGCCGCGGGCAGGTCCGCACATCCGGCTATGGCAAGGGGCGTAATGGGGGTCGCGCGGGAATTGATCTCCAGGAAGTAGGCCTCTCTATCTGCGCCAAGGATGAAATCGAATCCCACGAAGCCGCTGAGCTTTAGGTGCGCCACCAGTGCAGCGGCGCTTTCTCGCATTTCATCGTTCTCGATCACCCGGACGACCGAGGCCGGTCCCACCGACGAAGTGGTTTCCACCGCCATCACGCTCAGCGCCGCCAGCACCTGCCCATCACGGCAAACGACGGCATGGTTGGCGGGATGACCAACCACCGCGCTCTGGACATCGATCTTCGGTCGGGCGTTACGCATGCAGCTCAGTGCAAAACGCCAGCCATGGCTGCGAACTCGCAATATAGCTGTCGACAGGGTGTGCGCGTGGGAAAGTCGACGCCATGCCTGAAGAGCCTCTGCCTCATCATACACCTCCGTCACGCCTAGGCCGCCCCAGGACCCGTCCCCCTTCAGGAAGAGCGGATAGGTCATGCCCGCCAAGGCGTGGCGAACCATCGCCTCGCTGTCCACCGGCGCCGAGTGTGGCGTCCGAACGCCGAGTTTGCGAGCGAGGGCGACTTGGGCGCTTCGGCTGTCCAGGAGATCATCGTTGACCGCTGGCCCGATCGACTTGTCGATGACCTTAGCAATCTGAAGGTTTCTGAGCGTCCGCCTCATGCGGCGCAGGATCGTCGCCGCCTGATCATCGCAGGGCACAATCCCGTCCGGCTGCGCCCTGGCGATCGCGGCCGCGAACCGCGCTTGCGCGCCCCAGCGGCCGACGGAGCTCGCGCCAAGGAACCCAAGGGGATGCTGCAGTGGAGGCTTCTTCAATCTCCCCACCGGGTGCCGGGCAGCACAGATCACCTCCACCTCGAAACCGCAGTCCTGCAGCGCTACCGTCAACCGGGCGGACAGGAGGTATGGGAGACAAGCTGCCAGCAGGAGCTTAGGTCCGCCACGCTTCGGCGCGGCCGCGAGCCTACCAGTCCATCTCTCAAGTTGGTCGCGAGCACCTTCTGCGCTCACGGGCAACTCTGGTCCGTCGCCAAGCGGGGGATCGAGGACCGGTTCGACGGTGGGCCTGGGATTGTCCAAGCTCATGTGATTATTCACTCCGCCGCCATGCCGAACGTCCAGGGCGCCGGTTCTGCTCTGGCAAACTAGGCCCGCCGCTGGGCAGAAATTGGCAGGTGGGCGAAAAGGTTCCTCCGGCGGGCGACCCGCTGTGCCGGTATTTGCCCCAGGAGCCCTCCGCGCCGTTCTGGCGGATCAGCGCCTCTATTGCCTTGCCTCCCGGCGGCCGGCTACCGTTCCGGACAACGCCAGGTCCGAGATGCTTTGACTTCGCGGTCGCTCCAGTCCCTATTTCACGAGGAAATGCGGGGTTAGGCCATGGCCCGACGCGACTTGGTGACGGCGCTAGCCGCGGTTGGTTTCGCCATCGCTGTGTTCGGCGACGCGGGGGCGGGGGCGCCTCGACCGAAAACCTCGCAGGTTCCTGTCCAAGCGATCACGGGCCGCGACATCGAACGGCTTCCGATCACCCCAAACCCAGCGATTTCCAAATTGCCAACCGTGCCCGGCGCGGCCCCGTCCGCGCTGGAGGCCGCCGTGCTGGCGGGCCTGAACGCGGCTCGATCCGATCCGCGGGCCTACGGGGACGGACTGCGCCGCTATGAGGCGTACTACCACGGCAAACTGGTCAACGAGCCAGCCCATCCCCCCGCCATGACCCTCGAAGGCGCCGCCGCGGTCGAGGACGCAATCACCTATCTTACCGGTCGCTCGCCCGTGCCGCCGCTGGTCTGGAATGATGCGCTCGCCCGCGCCGCGACGCGCCTGGTCGTCGATATCGGTCCGAAAGGTGGACTGGGCCACATCGGCTCTGACGGCTCGACCATGGCTCAGCGCATCCAGGCAGCCGGCGTCTGGGCTGGCGCAAAGGAAGAGGATATCAGCCTGGTCCCGCGAACCGCCGAAGCTGTGGTCCGTCAGCTCGTCATCGACGACGGAGTGGCGACCCGTGGCCACCGCACTGCGATCTTCGCCCCGGGCCTTTCGGTCGCGGGTGTCGGCTGCGGGCCACACGCCACTTATGGCTGGATGTGTGTGATCGATTTCGCCGGCGCGCTGATGGCTGGGCCGGGTGCGGAGGCCAGGCCGATGGCCACTGCGCCGTCTCTGGCGACCAACCCATTCGGCCCGCCGACGCCCGGCTCGACGGTCCAAGCCGACGGCTCCTGGACGATGACCTTCAATGACGGCGCCAAGACCACCTATCTCATGGACGGCTCGATGCGCACCGTGTTCCCTAAGCCCGGCGAAGGACCGCCTGCACCGCCGAACGCGCCACCCCCTGGACCGCCGGCGCCGCCGCCGCCGCCAATCGCCGACGAGGCCATGTTCACTGTCCTGGACGCCTATGTGCGCGATCATCCAGTAGAGGGCGCCACGAGCACCCAGCGCGGCGTTAGCACCGAGGGCGGCAAGGCGCGGAGCGGAACCGTCTCGTATTTCTCTCACGGCGCTGAAATCTATCGCGCGACCTTCGACGCTCAGGGCCAAATAGTCTCGGCAGGGAAGACCGCCGAAGGGCGCGCCCTCGACACGATGAAGCGGTTCAAGTTCAGCTATTTTAGTGGCGAGCATGGCGTAACGGCGGCGTCGATTGGCAAGACCCCGGGCGGGGCAGACTATATTCGGCATGCCAGCTTCACCGACGAAGATGGACGCTACCGAGGTTTCATGGATTTCGACCAGGACGGCGCCCTGACCCGCGGCGTCGTCTACAAGGCAAACGGGGACGTCGAGGCAAAATGGGCCGGACCGCCCGAACGCGCTTCAGGCGGTCCGCAGCCGAAGCTGCAAAACCTTGATGATCTGAACGCCAACCTCGACCGGGAGGACGCCGAGCAGAAGGCCGCCAGCCTCAAGGCCTGGCGCAAGGAATACCCGACCGCGCCGCCGTAGGGTTCG
This sequence comes from Alphaproteobacteria bacterium, assembly GCA_025350685.1. GTDB lineage: Bacteria > Pseudomonadota > Alphaproteobacteria > Caulobacterales > Caulobacteraceae > Phenylobacterium. The sequence goes on from JANXXK010000205.1 coordinate 18,349, forward strand.
CCCTGAACAGCCCGACGCCGAGTCTCCGCCCGCCGCGTTGTCAACGCAACTGCGAATACTTGTGCCCGCCATCGGCGCCGGCTTGAGCCGTGCTTGTTTTTGCTCGCATTTATCAACCCTGTGACCCGGCAATAGGCGCCGAACATCGGCTCTACTTGGTTGCCTTGACAGCGCCGTTCCGGCCGTTCGAAATTGAGCTGTCAGCACCGGTCAGGCCCAGCGTGTGGCGCAACACAACCCTCCGATCTCAGCGACCGCCTGACCCGCCTGGGGCAGGGCTTGGCCAAACATCTGAAAGACGTGGATCATCTCGGGCCAGACCTCAAGCTCGACCTCGACCCCGCCCAGCCGCGCCTGGGCGGCCAGGGCGTGGGCGTCGTCCAGAAGGACCTCCTCCGCGCCGACCTGGATGAGCATAGGGGGCAGGCCGCGAAGATCTGCCAGGGCCGGCGACGCAAGGCCGAGGCGCGGATCCGCCGCGCCGAGGTATTCGCCGGCCATCTCGAGGAGCGCTTGGCGGGTCAGCAGCGGATCGCGCCCGTGGAGGTCCTCGTAGGCGGCGCCTTCGCACTTCAGGTTTGCCCACGGGCTGAGGGCGACGAGGCAGGCCGGCATCGGCAGGCCGGCCCCGCGTGCCGCCAGCAGGACCGCCACCGCCAGCCCCCCGCCGGCCGATTCCCCACCGATCGCGACGCGCTGAGCCGGAACGCCGGACTCGATGAGGGCACGATAGGCCAGGATGCCGTCATCGACGGCGGCCGGAAAGCGATGCGCGGGCGCGAGGCGATACTCGACGCTGACCACCGGCCCGCCTGTGGCCTGAGCCAGCGCAAGGGTGAAGCCGCGGCTGCCCGCCGGGTCGCCCATGACGTAGCCGCCGCCGTGCAAGTGCAGGAAGACAGGCCCGCCGCAGGGGTCCGCCGCCTCAATCCATTCGACGCCGACGCCGCCCAGCCGTCGGGCCTCGACTCGGATCCCCTCCGGCAGCGGCTGCTGTTGCCGGCTGAAGAGCTCGGATTGCTGACGGCGATGCGCGATCGAGGCGTCGGGGCCGCCCAACAGATCGCGCAGCATGGCCCGCACGAGGTCGATCGGTTTCGCAGCGTCGGTCACGGGCGCGGCCAATACGCGACGGTCCGCCCTCGCGCCATCCCGCCTGCGGCGTCCCGCGCCAAGGGGTCATCCATTGGCGGGCTCATTGAACCGGAAGCCTTCATAGCCTTGCCGCGCCACCGTCTCGCACCGGTCACGATAGGCGCCGAAGCCGCCGACATAGACCCCGAACCGGCGCGGCTTTCCGGGGATGTTTGCGCCGAAATACCAGGAGTTCGAACCGGGATAGAGCGTGTGGGACACCACGTCGGCGGTGTGCAGGCCCCAGGCCTGTTCTGCCGACTCGGTGGCCTCGATGGTGGAAATTCCGTCGCGTCGCATGTGCTCCAGGCAGTCGGCAATCCAGTCGACGTGCTGCTCGACCGCGGTCGGCATGTTGGCCAGGACGGATGGGCTGAGCGGTCCGGTGACGGTGAAGAAGTTCGGAAAGCCGGGGACCCCGAGGCCCAGGTAGGTCCGCGGGCCCTCGCGCCACGCCTCACGCAAGCTCCGGCCGTCGCGGCCGCGAATGTCGATGGCCAGTAGCGCACCGGTGATGGCGTCGAACCCGGTCGCCAGCACCAGGTCGTCGAGTGGATAGTCGCCCTCCGCGGTCGTGACTCCATGCGGGCCGATCAACGTGATCGGCGTGCGCCGGATATCAGCCAAGGTGACGTTCTCGCGGTTGTAGGTTTCGTAATAATGGTCATCGACGGGCGGCCGCTTCACCCCGATCGGATGGTCGTTGGGGACGAGGCTATGCGCCACGTTCGGATCGCGGACGGTCTCCAGGATCTTGTCGCGGACGAAAGCTTGGGCGGATTCGTTGGCCTCGGCGCTGGTGAACAGGTCGGTGAACGCGCCGAAGAACCGCATGCCGCCCTGGTCCCAAAGCTGCTGATAGACTTCTCGCCGCGCGTCGGCAGAGACCGCGAGCGCCGCGACAGTGGGCGGGTCAAACGGCACGGCCCCGGCCGACTGCAGACATCGCTCGCGGATGTCGCCGTAGTTGGCCTTCACCCACGCCTTGAAGTCCGGACCCGGGTCGTGGTTCCAGGCGGGAAGAACCCAGTTGGCGGTGCGTTGAAAGACCGTCAGGTGCTCGGCGTCGCGCGCGATCCTCGGAATCGCCTGCACCCCCGACGCACCCGTGCCGATTACGCCGACCCGGCGGCCGGTAAAGTCGACGCCCTCGTGCGGCCAGGCGGCCGTGTGCAGGAGGCGGCCCTCGAAGTCCCCCAGTCCCCGGATGTCGGGCCAGTTCACCTGTGACAGGCAGCCGGCGGCCGAAACGACGAAACGGCTGGTTACCGACACGCCATCGGCGCTGCGGATGCGCCACGTCGAAGACTGCGCGTCGAAGACCGCGCTCGCCACAGCGGTGGAGAAGCGGATGTGCTGGCGAAGACTGAAGCGGTCGGCGACGTGCTGCAAATAGCGCAGGATTTCCGGCTGCTCGGAGTAGCGGAGGCTCCAGTCCCACTCCTGCTGCAAGTCGTCGGAGAACGA
>JANXXK010000296.1 GCA_025350685.1 Alphaproteobacteria bacterium
GGCGACAAGGCCGGCATCGCCGCCCGCATCTCCCAGATCAAGAAGCAGATCGAGGACACCACTTCGGACTACGACAAGGAAAAGCTGCAAGAGCGCTTGGCCAAGCTGGCCGGCGGTGTTGCGGTGATCCGCGTCGGCGGCTCGACCGAAGTGGAAGTGAAAGAGAAGAAGGACCGCGTCGACGACGCCCTCAACGCGACCCGTGCGGCCGTGGAAGAAGGCATCGTCCCCGGCGGCGGCGTCGCCCTGCTGAAGGCCTCGAAGGTTCTCGACGGCTTCAAGGGCGACAACGATGACCAGGAAGCCGGCGTCGCCATCGTGCGCCGCGCGCTCCAGGCCCCGATCCGCCAGATCGCCGAGAACGCCGGCGTCGAAGGCTCGATCGTGGTCGGCAAGGTGCTGGAGAACAAGTCCCCCACCTTCGGCTTCAACGCCCAGACCGAAGAGTACGTCGACATGGTCAAGGCCGGCGTCATCGACCCGGCCAAGGTCGTGCGCACGGCTCTGCAGGACGCGGCTTCTGTCGCCGGTCTTATGATCACCACCGAAGCGGCCATCGTCGAAGCTCCTAAAAAGGGTGGCTCCGGCGGCGGCATGCCCGGCGGCGGCATGGGCGGCATGGGCGACATGGACTTCTAGTCCACAGCGCTTCAAGTTACCGAACGAACGAGGGCGGGACCGCACGGTCCCGCCCTTTTTCTTGGTCACCCTGACTGAGGCGCCAAACCGAAACCGCCCGGCGCCTGCCGTGCACGCGCGAAGATTTCTTATCTGAGGGGAAACAGTTTTTCCCGACGTCAATTCTAATCTAAACCCGCCTTGTCTCAGTGATCTGAGAGATTAACTGGATAATTCTTGGGGGTTCACGTGTCTTTGAAGCACACCTTATTCGCGGCTACAGCCGTATGCTTAATGTCCGGCGCCGTCCAGGCGTCGACGATTGCGGCGGTCTATGCTGGATACTATAATGACAACACCTACATATATATGTGGAACCAGGGCGGTCAGGGTTTCGACGCCGTGACGCTCAAGTCGGTCGGCGGCCTGTTCCCCGGTGAGAGCAACGACATCGGAGCCCTGCCCTCCGGCTGGACGTCGACGATCAACTTCAGCAAGGCCAGCGGGGCCTTCGCGGCTGACTACGACGATGCGAATGGCGTGGATGGTTTGGGCGCCGCCGGCGACACCAGCTACCAGCTGTTCGTGACGATCGGCGCCAACGTCTTCAAGAGCAACATCTTCTCGCCCAACAGCAACCTGTCGGGCGGGCTGGTGGACTTCACCGGCAACAACGGCGACGCCGACACCATCGTCTACACGCCCGATGGATACCAAGGCTTCAAGACCGTGGCCGAGGTCGGCGCCGGCGTTCCCGAGCCGGCCACCTGGGCGCTGATGATCGGCGGCTTCGGCATGGCCGGCGCGGCGCTGCGCCGCCGCCGTAGCGCGACAGCCACGGCCTAGTCCGCGAGCTTAGCGCTTGAGAAACGAGGGCGGGACCGCAAGGTCCCGCCCTTTTTCTATGGCCTCCTCTCCCGCCGGGTCGCGAGGAGATAAGCGGCGGCAGCGCTTTTCACTGAGCGGTACGACGTCCACTATGGGACCCGCACCTTAGGGAAACGCGCCATGCTGCTGTCGGATTTGAAGGTCGTGGAGTGGTCCACCTGGATCGCCGGGCCGGGCTGCGCGGCGGTGATGGCCGACTGGGGCGCGCAGGTGATCAAGATCGAGAGCGCCGCCGGCGACGCCACGCGGGGCTTCTGGCCGGACACTGAGGAGAGCCCCGGCAACCCGATCTTCTCGTGCGAAAACCGCGGCAAGAAGGGCGTGGTGCTGGATGTCGGCAAGGCTGAAGGCCGGGCGGCGCTATTGGCGATCCTCAAGGACGCCGACGTGTTCATCACCAACGTCCGCCCCGGCGCCCTGAAGCGCGCCCGCCTCGACTACGAGAGCCTGAAGGACGAGTTCCCGGCGCTGATCTACGCCAACGTCACCGGCTACGGCCTGACCGGCCCCGAGGCCGATGTGCCGGCCTTCGATCTCACCGGCTTCTGGACCCGCTCGGGCGTGGCCCACGCCACCATCCCGCCGGACCAGGAGCCGTTCACCTGCCGCCCCGGCTTCGGCGACCATGTGACGGCGCTGGCCACCCTCTCCGGCGTCCTGGCCGCCGTACATGAGCGCCACACCACCGGCAAGGGCCGCCAGGTGGAGACCGCCCTGATCCGCGCCGGTTGCTATGCGCTGGGCTGGGACTACGCGATCCACCTGCGCTACGGCGAGGCGGTGACCGCCCAGCCCCGCGACGACCGGCCGGCCGCGCTCAGCGGCTTTTTCCGCACCAGGGACGATCGCTGGTTCTGCATGGCCAGCCGCGGGCCCCGCGACTTCCCCGCAGTGATGGGCGTGGTCGGCCGGCCCGACTACATCGACGACCCGCGCTGTGTCCTGCCGATCACCGATCTGGATGTGGTGCGCGAGTTGCGCGCCGTGCTCGACGCCAAGTTTCGGCAGATGACCTTGGCCGAGTGCCTCTCCCTGATCCAGTCGGTGGACGTCATCTGCGCGCCCATGGTCAGCCTGAACGAGGTGGTCGCCGACCCGACGGCGCACGAGGCCGGCTGTTTCGTCGAGACCCCCGACGGCTGGGGCGGCAGCTTCCAGGCGCCGGCCGCGCCGGTGCGTTTCCCGGGCACGCCGACCGGCCCGGCCTTCGCCGCCCCCAAGCTCGGCGAGCACACCCGCGAGGTGCTGATCGCGGCCGGCTACGCTCCGGACGCTGTCGAGGCCCTGATTGCCTCGGGTATGGCCGCCTAGCCGGGGTAGTCCCGCCGATCGTCGCGCAGGATCATCCCGCCGATCCAGGCCGTGACGCCGGTGATGATCGCGGTCAGCATGCCGGCGACCAGGCCATGCACCTGGAACCCGGGCACGATCATCGAGGCCAGCCCGATCATCGCGGCGTTCACGATCAGCAGGAACAGGCCCAGTGTGACGATGGTCAGCGGCAGGGTGAGGATCACCACGATCGGCCGCACGATGGCGTTGATCACCCCGAGCAGCAGCGCCGCCAGCAGCAGGGCAGCCGAGTCGCGGAACTCGATCTGGCCGACCAGCAGCTTGGAGGCGATCCAAAGTCCCAAGGCGCCGAAGATCAGTCGGACGAGCAATTTGGCGAGCATGCGGCCTCCCGGCGTGGCAAAGCTTCCTCACTAGAGCCGCTCCGGACGCGCAAGGAAAGCGTTTCGCGAACGACACCTCGACGGCGCAATTTGGCCTCGGCGCTGTGGGAAAACTTGGCCGGCCGACGGCGAGGAAGACTGCGGAATGGTGCGACGGATCTTGGCCATGGCGATGGCTCTCGGCGTTTCTCTGGGCCTGGCGAGCGCTGTTCAAGCCCAGCCCCACGCCCCCATCGTCGACCTGGGCAGCGACCCGCCGCCGGTCAAGCGCGCCCGTCCACCGCGCCTGTTCATCAGCCCCTCCGGCGAGCCGTTCCGCGGCGAGAACGGCCTGGCCGCCTGGTTCGCCGGCGCCGACGCCAATCACGACGGCGCGATCGACGAGGCCGAGTTCACCGCCGACGCCCTGCGCTTCTTCAAGACGCTGGACGCCAACCATGACGACAAGCTCGATGGCTTCGAGCTGCAGGCCTACGAGCGCGAGATCGTCCCCGAGCTCGCCCAGCAGGACAATGAGCAGGGCCAGCCGGGGGAAGGCCGCCGCGGGTTCGGCGGCGGCGGACGCGGCGGAGGCGGCCGTGGCGGAGCCGAGGGCTCCTCGATCCCCGGCGCGCCGGTCATCGCGCCTGGCGCCGGGCGCGAGGGCGCGGCGCGCTACGCCCTGCTCAACGAGGCCCAACCGGTGGCCAACGCCGACGAGGACGTCGACGGCAAGGTCAGCCTGGCGGAATGGAAACGCGCCACCGCCCGGCGCTTCGCCCATCTGGACAAGGCCAAGACCGGCAAGCTGATCCTCTCCGATCTGATCCTGCCCAAGGACAAGCAGCCGAAACCGGCCAAGCCAGCGCCTTAATGCTGCTCATCCCCGCGCAAGCGGGGACCCAGGTTCTTTCGTGGCTGCGAGAAATTCGAAGCTCTTGAGGCGCCCGCCTACAGGACGTTGAATGCAGGGTGGTATCTTACGTCTCCTGCCATTGCAGCGTCATTCAAGACGAGCCTCTGGAAGAACCTGTTGGGTCGCCCCTGGTAGGTGAGTGCGGGATCGCTCAGGAAACCGAAGCGGCCGTAGTAGTCTGGGTTTCCCAATAGTACGCAGCCCCCGGCTTGCCGTTCCGTGAGCCAGTCCAGGCCGCTGGCGACCAAGGCGCGGCCTACGCCGCGTCTTTGCGTCTGCGGCGCGACCGAGAGGGGGTCCGAGCGCATACCAGGCGCCCGACCGGTCATCGATCGTGACCGGGGAAAAGGCGACATGGCCAACCAGCTCATCCCCCGCCGTCGCGACGAGCGAAACAGCCAGCGCGCCGGCCGCCCGCAGAGCCTCGATGATGCGGGCTTCGGTTCCGCTGGCGAAGGGCATGGGTGCGAACGCGTTGGCCGTCACGCGGCCAATGTCGTTCAGGTCGTCGGCGCGTTCCTGGCGAATGCGCAGACGCTCGGTTTCGAGTGGTGTGTCCAAGGCAGATGATCCTTCAACGGGCATGACGCAGCCGTGCGACCGCGGTCTTGGCGGTCGGCCTGAAGTGCGGGCGACGCCGCGCTGGCGCGCGGCGTCAGGGTCACGCAGTCGTTGACATGGGCGGAGGCTAGTTTGGCGCCGCGAGCCGGTCAACGACGGCGCCGCCCCCGGGTCCTCTTCGCGGGGAGAGCGGGGTTGGGATCAGGCCGTCACGGTCAAATCGACCGCCGGCACGGTCTCTGAGAGCCGGCCGCCGATGCGGATCGGCTCGATCCGGCGGGCCAGGCCCGTGGCGTTGTCGGTCTCCACATAGACCCCGCAGACGCTCGCCGGCCCCTCGGCTGGCTTGTAGCGGCCGCCGGAGATGCGGGTGGTGAAGCGCCGCAGTGGCTCTTCCTTCTGGTTGCCGATGACGCTGTCGTAGTCGGCGCAGGCGCCGGCGTCGGTCTGATAGGCGGTGCCGCCGGTCAGGATCTGGCAGTCGGCGGTCGGCACGTGGGTGTGGGTGCCCACCACCAGGCTGGCGCGGCCATCGCAGAAATGGCCCATGGCCATCTTTTCCGAAGTCGCCTCGGCGTGCATGTCGACCACCACGGCGTCGGCCATCGCCCCCAGCGGGCAGGCCTCCAGCGCCTTGTCGACCGCGGCGAACGGGTCGTCGAGCGAGTCCATGTGCACCCGGCCCAACAGGTTGATCACCAGGATCTGCTTGCCCGAGCCGGTCTCGAACAGCTGCGCGCCCCGCCCGGGCGCGTCGGAGAAGGCCGAATAGTTCAGGGGCCGGATCAGCCGCGGCTCACGGACGATGTAGGTAAGCGCCTCTTTCTGGTCCCAGGAGTGGTTGCCCAGCGTCAGGCAGTCGGCGCCGGCGTCGAACAGCTCGCGCGCCGTGGCCTCGGTGATCCCGAAGCCGGCCGCGGCGTTCTCGGCGTTGACGATGACGAACTCCAGGCCCAGGCGTTTGCGCAGGCCGGGCAGGTGGTCGGCCAGGCCCTCGCGGCCCGAACGGCCGACCACGTCTCCAAAAAAGGCAAATCTCATCGGCCTTCTCTAGCGACTTCGATGTACTCCGTCTCCGTCACGATGGCGTCGAGCCGCTGGTCGTGCTCGAGCATGGGCACGGCGGGCAGCTCCTGGCCGGAATAGGCGAGGCCCAGCACGAACACCGGCCGCTGGCGGCGCAGGGTCTTCAGCGTGCGGTCGTAGTGTCCCGCCCCCTGCCCCAGCCGCCCACCCTGGCGGTCGAAGGCCAGCAGCGGGGTGATCATCAGGTTGGGCAGCAGCTCCGGCGAGGTGTCAGCGGGGCAGGGAATGCCGAAGGCGTCCACGATCAGAGTGTCCTCCCGCGGCCGCCACTGGCGGAACTGCAGCGGCGAATCGCGGTCGACCGCCACCGGCAGGGCGGCTTTGACCCGTCCGGGATCGAAGTTGAGGATGGCGTTCAGCACCGGCCCCGGATCCAACTCTGAGCCCACCGCGCAGTAGGCGCCGACGATGCTGAAGCGGGCGAACCTGGACAGCGGCAACCGCCGCGCCGCGCGCTCGGCCGCGTCCGGCTGCTCCTCCAGGAGCCTGCGGCGCAGGACCCGCATCTCGATGCGGAGCGCCTTCTTGTCGAGAGGTCCGGTCACACCCTCACCCTACAGGCAAAGGGTGGTCCAAACGCAAAAACGAGTGGGATGAGGGTGGCGGCGCCGTGAGAACCGTGAAGGACTGTTTCATTCCCTCGACCTGGTAGACCAGGTGGGCGCCGTGTGCCCGGGACCACGATCCCGGCCAGGGACAGCTCCCTAAGAGTGAATTAAGGTCGCTGGAATATGTCG
>JANXXK010000298.1 GCA_025350685.1 Alphaproteobacteria bacterium
CCTGACCGCGAAAGGCCGCCGCATGCGCTTCACCAGGCTTCGGCTCCTGATCATCACCGCTCTCGCTTCTTCAATGCTCGCTCTCGCAGCCTGCGGCCCGGCGAACCCCGCGGGTCCCACAGGGCGTGCCTCCGACGCCACGACGGGCTCGGCCGCCACGCAGCCACCGCCCGCCACGACAGGGACAGAGGCGCAATCGGGGCCGGGGGCGCCGCCCGTCGAGCCGGGCAAGGCCTCGACGACCTCGGTCCTAAGCCCGCACTGACGGCGCGCGGCGGAGACCTCAGCGGCCGGCGATCTTCACATGGTCGAGCGCCGCCCGCAGGCCCTTGGCGAGCTTGGTCGCGTCGTCATGCGCCCAGAAGTGCATGAAGAAGATGCGCGGCTCGTCATCCAGCATGTGGTTGTGCAGGGCGGTGACCTCGATGCCGTTGGCCCGCAGCGCCTTGATCACCGGGTTCACCTCATCGGCGGTCAGCACGAAGTCGCCGGTGATCGCCGCCTTACCGCTGCCCAGCGGCTCGAAGTTGATCGAGTTGGCCGCGCCCATCGGCCCAGGGATCGCCATGCCGCCGGCCTTGGGCGGGTCGGCGCGCGGGATGCCGTACTGCAGGATGCCGCCGTTGACGGTGCCTTTGGCGCCGATGGTCTGATCGATCATCGCCTGGTCGAGTCCGAGCGGCGCGGGCGCGGCGGCCGGCGCGGCGGCCATCGGGACTTTGGTCTGGGCGAGCGCAGCGTGGATCGCCGTCGCCAGCTTCACCGCGTCGCCGCGGCCGTCGATATGCATGTACATGGTGGCCGGCGCCGCCCGCAGCAGGTGGTTGTGCAGGGCGGTGATGGCCAGGCCATTGTCTTCCAGGACGCTAATCACTGGATTGATCTCGGACTGGGTCAGCACCAGGTCGCCCATGACCATGGTGTGGTCGCCCATGTCCTTGAAGGCCACCCAGCCGCCCAGTGCAAAGCCCGGCTTGATCGGCACGCCATCCAGCGTGACCTTCAGGTCAGTGCGCGGGAAGCCCACGCGGTAGACGCCGCCGGCCTGGACCGCGCCGGTCTTGCCGAGCGCCTTACCGACTGCGTCCCAGTCGCTGGCGGCGTGCGCCGGGAGCGCCAAGGCGGCGGCCCCGGCCAAGCCGAGAATCATTGCGCGAAACTGCATTGGGAAAGCTCCTTACAAATGCGCCGCCGGGCTGGCCCCGGTCAGCAGAAAGTAGACGACGCCCAGCGCCGAGCAGGCGAGCAACAGCGGGATCATGCCGATCTTGAAGCGGAAGGCGGCGGCCGCGGCGGCCAGGGTGAGCACCGAGCTGGGGACATTGATCGATGAAACGTCCGGAAATTCCAGCCTCGCGCCGAAGCTTCGCACCAGCTCCATCCGACTGAAGAGCACGTGCAGCGCGAACCAGACCGCCAGGTTCATGATCACGCCGACCACGGCGGCGCCGATGGCGGACAGCGCCGCGGTCACCGCTTTCGCGCCGCGCAACGCCTCCACGAAAGGCGCGCCGAGGAAGATCCAGAGGAAGCAGGGCGTGAAGGTGACCCATGTGGTCAGGACGCCGCCGAGCACAGCGGACCAGAGCGGCGGCAGTCCCGTCGCGTGGCGCAGCGCCGCCAGGAAGCCCACAAACTGCGTGACGATGATCAGCGGCCCGGGTGTGGTCTCGGCCATCCCCAGCCCGTCCAGCATTTCCCCCGCGCTGACCCAGCCGTAGGTCTGCACCGCCTCCTGCGCCACATAGGCCAGGACCGCATAGGCGCCGCCAAAGGTGACGACGGCCATCTTCGAGAAAAACAGCGCGATCTGACTGAAGACGTTGTCCCAGCCGAACAGCAGCCCCAAAGCGAGCGTCGGCGCCCACCACAGGACCAGCAGCACCGTGCTGATCGATAGCGACCAGCGCAGGTTCGGGCGTGCGTGGTCCGGGATGGCCTCACCCAGCACGGTGTCGGCATCGGCGACCTGCTCGCCGGCCGCCGCCGCGTGGCCGGCTCCGCCCGCGAATGCGGAGGACCCGAGAAAGGTCGATGCCGCCCCGACGAGGGCGGCCGTCACGATCACCACCGGAAACGGCGCCTTGAAGACGAACAGCGCGAGGAAGGCGGCGACGGCGACGAGGAGCCGGGCCGCGCCCCTCAGGGAGCGGCGGCCGACGCGCAACACGGCCTGGATAACGACGACCAGCACCGCCGCCTTGAGGCCAAAGAACAGCGCCGCCACTGGACCGACTTGGCCGAAGAGCGCGTAGAGCACGCTGAGGCCCATGATCGAGACAAACCCGGGCAACACGAACAGGAGGCCGGCCACGACGCCGCCGAGCGTGCGGTGCATCAGCCAACCGATATAGATGGCGAGTTGCTGGGCCTCCGGGCCGGGCAGCAGCATGCAGTAGTTGAGCGCGTACAGGAACCGCTGCTCGCCGATCCATCGCTTCTCCTCAACGAGGATGCGATGCATCACCGCGATCTGGCCCGCTGGCCCGCCGAAGCTCAGCGAGGCCACGCGCGCCCAGACGCGAACCGCCTCGGCGAAGGCAACGTGACGCGGCGCGTCGGCCGTCATGGCAGGTCTATTGGGCAAGGCGCGCCCTTCGCCGCGCGCAGCTCTGCAACCAAGCTGTCGACCTGGGCCGCGAGCGCGGCCTTGGCCCCGGAATAATCCTCGTTCCACGAGGGTGTTCGCCAGACTCGCGCGCCGGCCAGGCGCGGGTCCTGCACGGCCTCGTCGAAGGCGATGACGATCTGCCCTGGGATCAAGTCGCGTGAGGCCAGGACCTGCGCAGGGTCGGCCCCCGGATCGATGCTGTCGGCTCTCAGGTTCTGCGCCAGCGCCGGCGAGACGTGATCCACGACCGCGATGCCGCGGGACCGCACCCGCGCAGGGACGCCAGCTTCGGAAGCCCGTTGCCGCAAGGTCTCGCGCGCGATGGCGCTCTTCACGGTGCCGGCCGGGCAGACGAACAGAACCCGCGGCGGCGGACAGGCGGCCCGCGCCAGGCCGCCCCCCAAAAGGGCGACGAACACGCCGAGCGAAGCTCGTCGCGTCAACCTCGAAAAAGGGAAACTTCCCTCGACCATCTATGACCTCGCGCAAAAGCGCGCGGTGGTTGGGCCGAGGCCTGACCGGGACACCGCTTTATCCCGTAACGCATTCGGTACGTCGCGAAGGCTTTGGATGCAAGCGGCGCATCCAACGTCCGCTGTGGGTCGAGGCTGTGTAAAAACTCGCCTCGGTGAAAATCCGGCGCAACCTTCTGCCGCTGGAGCCGGCTTCCGCAGCGGAACTGACACGTTGGAACTGACACGTTAACTCGGCCGGCCCGCAGCGCGGCCTTCCCCGCCCCTTCGTTCAGGCTGCCGCGGTGGCGATTGCCCACGCGTGATGGGCCTGGGCTCGCAGGGTTCGAAGTCCGGGTCGGGAGATCAGATGGGGCTGGGTGTTGAAGGTGTTGTAGATCGGTGCGTGGCTGGAGAGGAACCGTTGGGCTGAGCCCTGGGATTTGAATTACTGCTGCTTTCGCTCTCGTCGTCGGATGGCCAAGTGGGAGTTTTCAGCGCGGTTGTTTTCACGCATGCCGCCTGGTCGGTGGCGGCTGGTGAGACCCAGCTCGCGGGCCGCGGCGCGATACGACGCCAGCTTGTCCGTCGTGATCGTCTCGGGGTGGATGCCCTGGTTC
>JANXXK010000318.1 GCA_025350685.1 Alphaproteobacteria bacterium
GTTGTAAGGCGGATAGCCGGCGGCGCCGTCGGCCGCGGCGGTGTCGAGCAGATCGGCCAGGCGGTCGAAGCCGACGACACTGCGATAGAGGGGGGAGAAATCGATCGTACGCATGCGGTCACATCCTTCTTTCAAAGCAAGGTTGCGTTTCGTCTTCGGTCTCGCGAGCCATCAGGCCTCGCGGGTCCAGAAGGCCCGGACATCCAGCGCCTCCCGCCAATGAGGTAGGCGCAGCTTTTTCGCGTTCAAGGCCTTGCGCCCTGACTGTGGCGAATGAGCTCAGCGCCGATCCGACAGATATGCGCCGATCATCCGTTCGGCGCGCGGACATTTGGGCGAACGCGCAGGTCATCGCCGCGCGGCCAGCCGCTGAATGCAAATTTCGATCACACGAAACGTGCTGCGAGTGGCGAAATCGATCGCAAGACCCTGCGGTTCATCAAGGCCGCGGTCGCGACGAAAACCGGCGTGTGAAATCACGCCGGTTGCTGACGGTTTACGAACTACGCGAACACATCCACCCTCACCCTCGGGTTGGGATTCGCGCGCATGGCGACTCTGGAAGAGCTGACCGATCGGATCCGCCGCGCGGCGGCCTCCGGCGTTGGCGAAAACGCATCCGATATTATCGCCTCGATCAAGCTCGATCTGAAGGGCGAAGGCGTGATCCATATCGCCGGCAATGTCGTCACCAACAACGACGCGCCGGCCGATCTCGTCGTGACGATCGCGCTGAAAGATCTCACCTTGCTCGGCAAGGGTGAACTCGATCCGACGCGCGCGATGATGACCGGTCGGTTGAAGCTTTCCGACATGGGGCTGGCGATGAAACTTCAGCCAAAGATTCAGTCTCTGTTTTCCAACGCAGCTTAATGCAGGGCGCATGAACGACGTCGCGCCATTGATTGAAACGCCAGACGCCAAGGCTCCGCCCGGCGGCGAAGCGAGCTGGTTCACCGGCGCCGGCGGCGCGAGGTTGCGCGCGGCGATCTTCACGCCGCTCACGCAGAAGGGTGGACGCGCGCGCGGTTCGATCGTGCTGTCCGGCGGCCGCACTGAGCCGATCGAAAAATACTATGAGGTGATCGGCGAGTGCCTCGATCGCGGCTTCGTCGTGCTCGCGCACGATTGGCGCGGACAGGGCCTTTCGCATCGCGAACTGACCGATCGGCTGAAGGGCCATGCGCGCGGCTACAAACCATACCTCGACGACTACCGCGCGCTGCTCGGCGCCTACCAGTCGCAAATGCCGAAGCCGTGGATCGCGCTCGGCCACTCCATGGGTGGCGCGCTGACATTGCTGGCCATGGCGCAGGGCGAGGATCGTTTCGCCGCCGCGATCCTTTCGGCGCCGATGCTCGGCCTGCGCATGCCGTTCCCAACCTTCTTCTCAGGCGCACTCGCCGGTCTCAACATGATCGCCGGGCGCAGCGGGAACTACACGCTCGGCGGTGGCGGCAAACCGTTCGACGCGACCTTCGAAGGCAATGCGCTCACTCACGATCCCAAGCGGTTCGCGCGCGCCGTCGGCTTGGTCGCGGCGGAACCGAAGCTGGCGCTCGGAGCGCCCACCTGGGGCTGGATCGACTTCGCGCTGCGCACCACCGCCTACCTTGCCCGCCCCGACGCCCTGCGCCATGTGACCGTGCCCGTGGTGATCGTCTCGGCCGGGGACGACAAGCTCGTTGACGCCGGCGCGCAGGCCGCAGCCGCGCGTCACTTACCGCAGGGCAAATTCATAAGTGTGCCCGGCGCAAATCATGAAATCCTGATGGAGACTGACACCATGCGTAGCCCTTTCATGCGAGCACTCGATTCGCTCCTGGGGCGGACGGCGCCGAAGCCCGCCGACCCCCCCAGACCCACACCGGCGCCGGCGCCTGCCGCCGCGCCTACCCCCGCACCCGCCGCCGCTCCGGCCGCGACTGCCCAGCCAAAGGCGCCTGCTGCGCCCCAGGCTCCTAAACCTGCTGCGAAGAGGAAACCTGCGATGAAGAAGCCTGCTGCCAAGAAGGCCGCCGCTAAGCCAGCGGCCGCCAAGAAGCCTGCCGCCGCCAAGAAACCCGCCGCCAAGAAGAAGCCGGCGGCGAAGAAGCCTGCGGCCAAGAAAGCGGCCAAGCCGGCCGCCGCCAAGAAGCCTGCGGTCGCCAAGAAGCCCGCAGCCAAGAAGGCTCCGGCCAAGAAGGTCGCGGCTAAAAAAGCTCCGGCCAAAAAGGTCGCTGCCAAGAAGGCTCCTGCTAAGAAGGTCGCCGCCAAAAAGCCGGCTGCCAAGAAGCCTGCTGCGAAAGCCGCTGCCGCCAGGAAGCCGGCTATCGTCAAGAAGCCTGCGGCGAAAAAGTCCGCCGCGAAGAAGAAGTAGTCTCGAGCCCTTCCCGCTCACGATGGATCATCGCGAGGGGATGGGAAGGGCTCTCGATATGACCGACAACCCTGTTCATCCCGATCGGCTTGGTTCAAGCCGATCGGGACAGGGTCTAGGCCGCCGACAGCAGCGCGAGCGCCGCGTCCAACAGGGCGCGGTCGCCCGCGATGGCGACCTGACCACCGTGTGCGCCCACCGGCTGGCCCTGCCAGTCGGTGACGTGCCCTCCGGCGCCGGCCACCACCGGGATCGCCGCGTCGATATCCCATGACTTGAGCCCGGCCTCGAGCACCAGGTCCATGGTGCCGGCCGCCACCATGGCGTAGGCGTAGGCGTCACAGCCCAGCCGCGCCAGTCGCACGGCCTGGCGCACCGCGCGCCACTGATCGCGCTCCTTGCCCTGGAAGATCTCCGGATCGGTGGTGGCGATGATCGCCTGGCCGATGTCGCTGCACGTCCGCACCTTCAGTGGCCGGCTTTCGCCGTGGGAGATCAGCCGCGAGCCGCCGGTTTGGCCGATATAGAGTTCGTCCAGGAACGATTGGCCGATTGAGCCGAGCACAGGCTTTCCATTGAAGCGCAGGCCGATGAGGGTCGTCCAGAGCGGCAGGCCGGCGATGAACGCCCTGGTCCCGTCCACCGGGTCCAGCACCCAGACGAACTCGGCGTCCGGGCGGTCCTCGCCATATTCCTCGCCGATCACGCCGTGGTCGGGATAGCGCTGGGCGATCAGCGTGCGGATAGCGCGCTCGGCGCCCTTGTCGGCCTCGGTGACCGGATCGAAGCCTCCACCGCCATCTTTGGGGTCCCCGCCCTTGTCGACCAGGCCGTGGTCTGCCCGGAAAAGCGGCAGAATCTCGCGCGCGGCAGCGTCGTTGAGTTCGATGAGAAAGCCATCGAGCGTGCCGAACTGTTCAGCGGACAGCTGTTCAACGGCGGGACGATCGGGGGATTGGGCGGTCATGCGACCGCTTTACCCCCGCTCGCGGTTTAGGGAAACGCGTGGCCTGGAACCGTCTCGGGCTCGGTCTCATTCAGAGACTTGGCCAGATCCAGCAAACGCTGCCGGGGACGCTCGCTCAAGCTGTAGAAGGCCTGGATGAGGTCGTGGGTTTCCTTGCGGGCTCTGGGTTCCGGCGGTTCGGGCTCGCGATCCATTGCGGCGCCGTCCTGCGACAGCCCCTCGTAGAAGTAGCTCACCGGAACCTCGAGAACCTCGGCCAGCTGCCAGAGGCGGGCGGCCGACATGCGGTTGGCGGCGCACTCATATTTCTGAATCTGCTGGAAACGCACGCCGCAAGCGCTGGCGAGTTGTTGCTGGGTCAATCCCAGAATCCGACGGCGGCGACGCAGTCGGCGGCCCAGGTGAATGTCGATCAAGTCCATCATGACGCGACGCCCATCTCCTCAAACCCCGTGTCCCGTTGCGGGACGGATCGCAGGGTTCGCCGCAAGCCCCGCGCCAACGTGTGCGTTGCTAAGGCTACGACGCCAGCCGTAGTAAAGATGCATGACAGAATCCCGCGCCAAGATGCGACAGATCATCCTGTGGCGTATTGAAGCTTTCGCATTTGATCTTGCACAATTTTTGTGCCGGCTGTTTCCGATAGACATCGTTTCGAAGTTCGGCTCGTGGCTGTGTCGCCGGCTCGGTCCGTTAACCAGCCCCCACCGTGTCGCCTCAACCAACCTGAAGATCGCCTTCCCGGACGCGTCCCAGGCCGAGATCGATCGCCTGCTCGACGCCCAGTGGGGCGAGTTCGGCCGCTGGGCCGTCGAATTCCCGGTCCTCGACCGGATCGTCGCCGACCAGGGCCGCGTCGAGGTGATTGGGGCCGCGCGGCTGGCGGAAATCCGCGACGGCGGCAAGCCGGTGGTGTTCTTCTCCGGCCACTTCTCCAGCTTCGAGCTGATGTCGGCGGCCATCCTGCATGCCGGGATCACCTGCTGGATGACCGGTCGCGCGACCAACAACCCCTATGTCGACGCCAGCATCCGCAAGAGCCGCCGGCGCTATGGCACGCGCCTGTTCGCGCCCAAGGGGGCCAGGGGGACACGCGACCTGCTGCGTGGCCTGGGCCGCGGCGAGTCCGTGGCCCTGATGAACGATCAGAAGTTCAACGGCGGGGTCGCGGCGCCCTTCTTCGGGGTGATGGCCCACACCGCGCCGGGCCCGGCCAGCTTCGCGCTGAGGTTCGGCGTCCCGCTGCAGCCGATGAGCGTGCGGCGCAGGGCCGGCGGGGGCGCCCGCTACCAGGTGATCGTGCACGAGCCCATGCACCTCGTCGACACCGGGAACCGCGACGCCGACGTGGCGGCGGGCGTGCGGCGGATCAACGCCTTCATCGAGGATCGTGTGCGCGAGCGGCCGCACGAGTGGTGGTGGGTGCATAAGCGCTGGCCGACCGAGGTCTACAAGAAAACAGCCGCTCATCCCGGCGAAAGCCGGGACCCAAGCTGAGGGGCGTTGGGGTGAGCGTCACGGGCCGTGTGGAGAGGTCGCTTGGGTCGCGGCGTTCGCCGGGATGCGCGGATCAGCCGGTGGCCTCGCGCCAGCGCTGCAGGGCCTCGGCGGGGCCGGCGTAGGCCTCCTGCAGGGCCGCGCTCCAGTAGCGTAGCTGGTCAAGGGGCACCTTCTTGCCGCTGACCGCGCAGACCACGTAGCGGCCGGGCTTCAGCACGGCGAAGTCGCCGTCGCCGTAGTGCAGCTTGGCGAGGTCGGCGCCGGTGAAGTCGGGATCGTGGGCGTTCATGGCCCCCTATTTAGCGCGTGGAAGGTCTTCAGAACAGATCACCTTGCGGCGGGGGTGCGGCTTTCGGCTTTGGCTTGGCCAATTTGGAGGCTGGCGCGGCTTCGGAAGCCGCCCCGTCGATCACCGCCCCTCGGGTCACCGCGTCGCCGAAAGTGATCGACACGGCCTCGCCGCCGGCCAGGCCCGCGCCTTCGCGGACCAGCGAGCCGTCGGCGCGGGCCACCCGGGCGAAGCCGCGCTGCAGCGGCCGGTCGGGATCGACCGAGAGGTAGAGCTTGGAGAGCGCCTCCAGCCGCTCGTGGGCCCGCTCCAGGCCGCGAGCGACGCCGGGGCGCAGGCGCGCGGCTGCGCCGTCCAGCCGCTGGCGCTGCACCGCCTGGGGGCGTCGCAGGAGCAGGGGCGACAGGCGCGAGGTGATTCCCTTCAATGCGAGTTCGTGCGCCGCAGCGTTCTTCGCCAGGCCCGCCGCCAGCCGTCCGGAAGCCACGCCGAAGCGCTGGGCGGTCAGCTCGACCAGGTCGCGCACACGGCTGAGCCCACGCTCCGCAGCGGCCACGCGGCCCCGGCGATCCTCCACGACTCGCCCGCCCGTGCGGTGCATCCGCGCGCCCAGGTCGGCCGTCAGCGCCTTCAGCTCGGCCAGCACCGGCGTCGCCATCTCGGCGGCCGCCGTCGGCGTCGGCGCCCGGCGATCGGAGACGAAGTCGATCAGGGTGGTGTCGGTCTCGTGACCGATGGCGCTGATCAGTGGGATCGGGCAGGCGGCGACCGCGCGGGCCAGGGCCTCGTCGTTGAACGCCCAGAGGTCCTCCACCGAGCCGCCGCCGCGCGCGACGATCAGCACATCGGGCCGCGGGACCGGGCCCGCAGGGCCGAGTTCGCTGAAGCCGCGGATGGCGGCGGCCACCTGGCACGCGGCGGCTTCGCCCTGCACCACCACCGGCCAGACGATCACCCGGCAGGGCCAGCGGTCGCGGATGCGGTGCAGGATGTCGCGGATCACCGCCCCGGTCGGGCTGGTGATGACGCCCACCACCGCGGGCATCGAGGGCAGGGGCTGCTTCCGATCGGCGGCGAACAGCCCCTCCTCGGCCAGCTTGGCCTTCAGCCGTTCCAGCTGAGCCAGCAGCGCGCCGACGCCCGCCGGCTCCATGGTCTCGATGACGATCTGGTAGCGGGAACCCGCCGGATAGGTGGTGATCTTGCCGGTGACGATCACCTCCAGCCCCTGCTCGGGGCGGATGCCGAGGCCGCGGACCTGGCCCTTCCAGACCACGCCGTCGATCGAGGCCCGCTCGTCCTTCAGCGTCAGATAGACGTGGCCGTTGGAGTGGAAGGTGGTCTTGGAGATCTCGCCGCGCAGGCGGACGAAGCCGTAGCGGTCCTCCAGCGTCCGCTTCAACGCAAACGCCAGCTCCGACACCGAATAGGGCTTGGCGTTGCCGTCTTCAGCTTCAGGGAGGGGTGCGCCCATCTGGGGGGCGTCTGGCGCGACGTCGGTCATGGGGGGAAGGTAACGACGGGAGAGGAATTTCCCAACCAGCCCCTCCCGCGCTCACGCGAGGGAAAGGACGCGCCCAGCCCGGCGGGCGCTTTTGCGCCGCGGGCTGAACGCGCCCCCATCCCCAACGGATCAGATGTAGCGGCGCAGCGACCGGGCGAGCTCAGCCGCGCCGGAGCGCTTCTTCGCCTGAGCCGGCTGGTAGGCCACCTGGCTGTGTTCGTGGCAGTAGGGCCCATCGCCGGCGCGCCGGCCGCAGAAGGTGAAGTTGTCCTGCGCCGGGTCGCCGATCGGCCACTTGCACATGTGCGCGCCGAGGGTCAGCACGGTCGCCGTGCCGGGAGCCTCTTCCACGTAGCGGACCGGCGGGGCGGGCGCGTGCAGCGACACTGGCTCCGAAGAGATGCGGCGCGGCGCCGACGGCGCGCTGGTCACCGAACGCGCCGGGCGCGGGGCCTTGAAGACGGTGCGGGCGGGTTTCGACGGCGCGGCGCGGCCGGACAGGCCCAGCCGGTGAACCTTGCCGATCACCGCGTTGCGGGTAACCCCGCCCAGCTGCTTAGCGATCTGGCTGGCGGACAAGCCGTCTTGCCAGAGCTTCTTGAGGAGTTCGACGCGTTCGTCTGTCCAGCCCATCTTCGCCTCCCTCGAGATCCCGTGGGCGCCCCCTGCGTCCGCTGCGGAATCTACATCTTGTGGCGCTTGGCAATCTCGCCGCCCACCAACCACCACCAGTAGTAACCAACTCCTTAAGAGCCACAATAGGCGCCCCGCCTTTCGTCCACAGGAACTACATGTAGCGTCAGCAGGTCGCACTCTTGCGATGCGCCGCCGGGGGGCGCACATGAGGGGCCATGAAGGATATGGCGCTCTCAGACACGGTCCTGCCGCCACAGCCGCGCGACTATCACGGGGTCAATTGGGAGGGGCTGAAGACCCTCTACGTCCGCGAGGTCCGCCGCTTCTTCAAGGTCGGTCTGCAGACCCTGGCCGCGCCGGTGGTGACGGCGCTGCTCTATATGCTGGTGTTCGTGGTCGCGGTGGGCGGCGGGCGCGGCGTGAACGGCGTCGCCTACGGCGCCTTCGTGGCGCCGGGCCTGATCATGATGCAGATCCTCAACAACGCCTTCGCCAACTCCTCGTCGTCGCTGTTGCAGGCCAAGTTCAACGGCATGATGGGCGACTTCATCACCCCCCCGCTGTCGCCGTTGGAGCTGTTGATCGGCTTCGGGGCCGGAGCGGCGACGCGCGGGCTGTTCGTGGGCGTGGTCAGCCTGGCGGCGATCCTGCCCTTCGCGCGGCTGCCCGTCGCCGCGCCGTGGGCGGTGATCTATTTCGGCCTGGGCGCGGCGTTGATCATGGCCTTCATCGGCATCATGGCCGGGCTGTGGGCCGAGAAGTTCGACCACATGGCCGCGGTGACCAATTTCGTGATCATGCCGATGACCTTCCTGTCCGGCACCTTCTATCTGATCGAGAAGCTGCCCGAGCCGTTCCGCAGCTTCTCGAAGTTCAACCCGTTCTTCTATCTGATCGACGGTTTCCGCTACGGCTTCATCGGCCAGGCTGAGGGTTCGCTGGCGGTAGGGGCGGGGATGACCGGCGCCCTGGTGCTGATCTTCGGCTGGGTCTGCTTCTGGATGTTCGAGAGCGGCTACAAGATCAAAACCTGAGCCCTTCGGCCCAGTTCCAGGCCCTTGACGGCGAACATTGACACGCCGCCTCTTGAGGACGAGAACGCCAAGCCTTCCAGTCCCCGCCGCCCAGGCGCGCGGGGACGCTTCCGTTTTGGAGGGCCATTCGGTGACCGAGAAGTCCGCGCACCAGTCCGCGACCGTTCCCAGCGACCACATCATGGGTGTGTACAGCCGCACCCCGCTGGCGTTCGAGCGAGGCGAGGGCGCGCGCCTCTACGCCACCGATGGCGACGTCTATCTCGACTGTATGGCCGGCATCGCGGTCAATGCGCTGGGCCATGCCAACCCGAAGCTGGTGCAGGTGCTGAAGGACCAGGCCGAGAAGCTCTGGCACGTCTCCAACATCTTCACGATCCCGGGTCAGGAGGCGCTGGCCAAGGCGCTCACGGACGCGACCTTCGCCGACGTGGTGTTCTTCGGCAATTCCGGCTCCGAGGCGATCGAGTGCGCCATCAAGACGGCGCGCAAATACCACTGGAAGAACGGCCAGCCCGAACGCCTCGACATCATCGGCTTCGAGGGCTCCTTCCACGGCCGCACGCTCGGCGCCATCAACGCCTCGGGCAACCCCAGCTACCTGGAAGGCTTCGGCCCGCCGCTGCCCAACTTCATCCACCTGGGCTTCGGCGACTTCGAGGCCATCAAGGCCACGGTTGGTCCGACCACGGCGGCGATCATCCTGGAGCCCGTGCAGGGCGAGGGCGGCGCCCGCGCCTGGCCCGACGCGATGCTCAAGCAGATCCGCGACCTCTGCGACGAGACCGGGACCTTGTTGATCTACGACGAGATCCAGTGCGGGCTCAGTCGCTCGGGCAGGCTCTTCGCCTATGAATGGATCGACGGCGCCCAGCCCGACATCATGGCCATCGCCAAGGCGCTGGGCGGCGGCTTCCCGGTGGGGGCGTGCCTGGCCACCGCTGAGGCGGCCAAGGGCATGGTGGTCGGCTCGCACGGTTCGACCTACGGCGGCAATCCACTGGCCATGGCGGTCGGCCAGGCGGCCTTCGAGGAGCTGGTGAAGCCCGAGCTGCAGACGCATGTGCGCGAGGTGGCCGGCTATTTCACCCAGCAGCTTTCCGGCCTGGTGCAACGCTTCCCCGACGTTGTCGAGGACATCCGCGGCCGGGGCCTGCTGATTGGCATCAAGCTGAAGACGCCCAACCGCGAATTCATGCAGCACGCCCGTGACGAACACCTGCTGATCGCCGGTGGCGGCGACAACTGCGTTCGCCTGCTGCCGCCGCTCAACCTCACCATCAAGGAGGCCAGCGAGGCCATGGCCAAGCTGGAGCGCGCCTGCGAGACGGCCCGGGCCAGGGCCAAGGCGGCGGCGTGAGCCAGCCGATCCGTCACTTCCTCGACCTGTGGAAACTCGAAGGGTCCGACCTTCGCGCCATCCTGGAGGACGCCAAGGCCCGCAAGGCCGCGCGCGCCGGCTGGCCTAAGGGCAAGCCGGACGCCGACGCCGTGGCCGACGGCCGAACGCTGGCGATGATCTTCGAGAAGAATTCCACGCGGACCCGCTTTTCGTTCGACGCGGCCATGCGCCAGCTGGGCGGCAGCGTGATCATCTCCAACGCGGTCGACATGCAGCTTGGCCGCGGCGAGCCGATCGAGGACACGGCGCGCGTGCTCTCGCGGATGGTCGATGCGGTGATGATCCGCTCCAACAATCACCAGGACGTCGAGCGCCTGGCCATGTCGTCGAGCGTGCCGGTGATCAACGGCCTCTCGGACAAGAGCCACCCCTGCCAGATCATGGCTGACCTGCTGACCATTGAGGAGCATCGCGGGCCGGTGGCCGGCAAGACGCTGGCCTATGTCGGCGACGGCAACAACGTCTGCGCCAGCTTCATCCATGCCGCAGCCAAGCTGGGCTACCGACTGAACATCGCCGCGCCGGCGGTGTATCACCCCGACCTCGTGGACCTCGCCCGCGCCCAGGCTGAGCAGGCGCAGGTGCGCACCACCCACGACCCGCGCGAGGCGGTCGAGGGCGCCGATGTGGTGATCACCGACACCTGGGTCTCTATGGGCGACACCGACCACGACGAGCGGCTGGACGCGCTGGAGCCCTTCCAGATCGACGAGGAGTTGATGGACCTGGCCAGGCCCGACGCGGTGTTCCTGCACTGCCTGCCGGCCCACCGCGGCGAGGAGGTCACCGACGAGGTGATCGACGGCCCGAAGAGCCTGATCTGGGACGAGGCGGAGAACCGCCTTCACGCCCAGAAGTCGATCCTCGCCTGGTGCTTCGGGGCAATCTGACCGCTATTTCGCGCGGGGCCTCTTCGGCGCCGCGGCGGCCTTTTCGAACACCACCACGTCCTGGAAGAAGAAGCCGGGCTGGTCCTTCCACTGGCCGGGGAGGTACTTGGCGATCTTCAGGCCGGCGTCGGCGCAGGCGCTGTCGAACACCTTCTTGGGAACTCCGGTCGCCACCTCCGGCACATCGGCCCAGGCGGGATAGACCCAGTGCTTGGAGCCGTAGGCCGGGGTGTCGAAGATCCACTTGTTCTCGAGCTGCGGATAGAACGGGCTCATCTGCGCGCGCTTGGCCTGCGGCTTATAGAGCTCGTCGAGGACGAAGAAGCTGATGATCGCCCGGCCGCCCGGCTGCAGCACGCGACCCACCTCGTTGAGATAGAACCGCCAGTCCTCTTCGCGCAGGTGCGTCCAGACCGAGAGCGCGGTGACGAAGTTGTGGCTGTTGTCGGCGATCGGCCAGGCCACCGGCCCGCCGCCGGTGTCCTTGGCGTAGTAGCCGTTGGAGGCCTCGGTGTGCAGGAAGCTGACGTTGGCGTCGCGATACTGCTGCTTGCAGATGTCGATGAACGACTTGCCGACGTCGATGCCGAGATAGCTGTCGTTGCCGGTCAGATAGGGCCGGGCGGCCAGGTAGAGGCGGCCCACGCCGCAGCCCACGTCCAGCATCTTCACCGGCCGCTCCGGCAGGTTCTGGAAGAACAGGGACTGGAAAATGCCGATCGTGTAGCACCACTCGCCATAGGTGGTGGTCCCCAGACCGCCCCCGCGCTTCGAGGGCGGCGGAATGCGCTCCAGCGTCGCGCCGCGCGACAGCTGGCTGTGCTCCACCGCGCGGAAGATCTGTTCCAGGGGCCCGTAGGCCACGCGCGCCGACCGATCCCGAAGTTTGCTCAGAAAACCCATCGTCCGCTCAGATCCCTGCGTGAGTGATCGGCACAAGTGCGTCACCGCAACCCACGCCTGCCAGCTTCGGAGAGCGTGTGCAAGAATCGTGGCGCGCGTACAGGCCGCTCGCGTCTGGCGAGAAAGCGCCGCCTCCGCTGGGCCCCACCGGGGCGACAGGCCGCGCTGGCGCAGGCCCGCGCGGGCGCCTATATGGCGCCGATGCCTGACCAGCCCCCACCCGACGATCTTGTCGCGGCCTTCCAGATCGAGGGCGAACCCGTGCGCGGGCGCCTCGCGCGCCTGGGCCCCGCGGTCGACGAGATCCTGCGCGCCCATGACTATCCGGAGCCGGTGGCCAACCTGCTGGGCGAGGCCTGCGCGCTGGCGGCCCTGGTCGGCTCCAACCTGAAGTTCGATGGGCGGCTGATCGTCGAGGCCCGCGGCAATGGCCCGGTGCGCTTCGTGGTCGCCGACTACGACACCTCCGGCGCCCTGCGCGGCTACTGCGGCTTCGACGCCGAGGCCGTCGCCAAGGCCCGCGACGGCTTCATCCGCCCCGGCGCCCGCTCGCTGCTCGGCGAGGGTCACTTCATGATGACCGTGGACCAGGGCCCGGACATGGACCGCTACCAGGGCGTCACCGCCATCGAGGGCGAGACCCTGGCGCTCTGCGCCGAGCAATATTTCGCCCAGTCCGAGCAGACGCCGACGCGTGTCCGCCTGGCGGTAGGGCAAGCCGACGTGGGCGAGGGCTTCAAGTGGCGGGCCGGCGGCTTCCTGATCCAGAACATCGCCGAGGACGAGGCCCGTGGCCCCACCGCGGAGGCCTGGGTCCGCACCCAGGCGTTCTTCGAGACCCTGGGCGAGGACGAGCTGATCGACCCCAGCCTCTCGGCCAACCAGCTGCTGTTCCGACTGTTCCACGAGGACGGCGTGCGGGTGTTCGGCGACCAGCCGCTGCGCGCCTTCTGTCGTTGCAGCCAGGCGCGGATCGAGACGGTGCTGAGGAGTTTCGACGCGGCCGAGCGCGCCGACATGGTCGAGCCGGACGGCAAGATCCACGTCACCTGCGAATATTGCTCGAAGACCTACGCCGTGGAGCCGCAGGCGCTGGAGTCCGTCGAGGCCTCTTAGAGGGGAGACCTCAGCCGCAGCAGATAGTAGCCGCCGTCGACGGCGCGGCCGGCTTCCCGGCGCAGCATGGCCACCTCGTGGGCGATCAGGTCGAACCGGCCGGCGGCGAGGTCGGCGATATAGCGGTCGCCGTGAGCGTAGCGGCCGTTGCCTTGCAGCAGGGCCGCGTCGCCGGTGATGTGCTCGGTGGAGAAGACGAACCAGCCGCCCGGCCGCAGCGCCGCGGCGACCGCCTCGAACACGCCGTGCAGGCCGCCCAGGTAGGGGAAGGTGTCGAAGGCCGCGATCATGTCCCATTGCGCCGGCGGCCCGGCCAGGGTCCCGATCAGATCGGCCAGTTCGAGCGTGTCATAGAGATCACGCTCGCGGGCCTTGGCCAGCATGCCGCCGGAGAGGTCCACGCCGACCAGCCGACGGGCGTAGGGCTTCAGCGCGCTGGCGCAGAGACCGGTGCCGCAGCCGAGGTCGAGCACATCCAACCCGCCTTCAGGCAGCGCCTGAGGCTCCAGCAAGGCGCGTAGCCGGCCGGGACCGTCGTAGCCCAGCCGGTTGAGCAGGGCCTCGTCGAAGTCCTCGGCCATTTCGTCGAACCGCTGGGCGACCATTTCGGCGGGCTGGCGATCCACGGGCCGGCCGGTGACCGCATCGCGCAGATGTTGGGCCACCGCATTGTCCGGGCTGGCGGCCGCCCAGGCTTCAGCGACGCGGGCCGCCGCTGCGCGGTGATCGGCCGCGTCGAGCAGCAGCAACGCGGTCTTGAAGAGCCGGTCGGGCTCGATGGCCGGCGTCTCCAGCGGCGCGCCGGCGATGGCGGCCAGGATGAAGTCGGCGAGACGGCTGGCCTCAAGGATCGGCTCGGCCGTGGGCTCGAGCGCGGCGGCGGCCGTGAAAGCCTGCGCCGCTTCCTCGAAGCGGCCGCACTTCAACAAGGTCGCGCCAAGGTTGGTGCAGACGGGCGCGCTCGGCCCCTCCAGCGCCATCGCCCGCTCATAGGCCTCGGCGGCAGCCGCAAAGTCGTTCAGGCCGCTGCGGGCCACGGCGCGGATCTGCCAACCCGCGGCGCTCTCGGCGTCATAGGTCAGCGCCGCGCCGCAGGCCGCGTCGGCCTCGGCGTAGAGCCCCAGGTGCGTCAGCGCGCCCGCAAGGCTGTTCCAGGTCTCGGTCTGGCTGGGATCGATCTCCAGCGAGCGGCGCAGGGCGGCGACCGCTTCCTGGCGGCGGTCCAGGCTGATCAGAGCCAGGGACAGGTGGTTCCACGACAGCGCCCGGTCGGGCGTCGCACCGACCAGCATCTTGAAGATCCGCGCGGCCTGTTCGAAATCCTCGGCCTGGTAGCGCTGGATGCCGAGCCGCATCAGCTCGGTGACCTCCGCGGTTTCCCGGACCGGCGCGTCGATCTGCGCGTGGAGAGTCTCTGGGAAGGCCTCTGGCCGCGCCTTGTGTTGCGGGGTCATGCGGGGGTCGCCTCCGGGATCGGCCATGCCGTCTCTTCGCTAGAGACGCCACTATGGTTACCGGGAGGCTAAGGTTTTTGCCGATTATGCCACCTAGGATGGCGCCGCCGGCTTAGCGGCCAGCGGTCGTTCCAGAGGTTTGCCGCTCAGGACGGCCTTGCAGAGCACGCTGATCGTCGCGGCCTGGGAGTCGATCGGGGTCATCCAGGTGCGGTCGGCGGCGGACTTGCGCGCGAGCTCGCCCTGCAGGTTGTTGTGACTGAAGATGGTCATGCTGAGGACGGCGTATCGCCGGTTGGCGCAGTCCACCGACCAGTGGGCGAGGCCCGATCTCGCCCAGCCCTGGCCCATCTTCACCGGGCGGAACAGTTCGGTGCGCACGTCGGCCTCGACCATGAACGGGCCGGTGGCGGCCGCGCCTTGCGGGCGGGTGAAATGCGCGCCTTCGATGTCGTGGGTGATCAGGGTCCAGGGGTCGCGCCGCAGATAGGCGGACGCCCAGGCCTCGACGTCGACGATCTCCAGGCTGGCGGGCGGCGGGGGATCGACGATCGCCGGCTTGGCGCGCGCTCCGAAGCCAGCGAGCCCCGCCGCCATCGCCAAGCCCAGCCATGCGATCCGCGCGCCCGCCATGGTCGCCAGCATGCCACGGCTGGGCGCCGCGGCGAAGCCTTCAGGCCGCGTCGAGGGCGCGGCTGACATCGCGGGCCAGGTCGCCGGGGCCTTCCAGGCCGACGCTCATCCGCACCCACCCCTCGGTGAGGCCGATCTCCAGCCGCTCGGCCTCGGGCATCGAGCGGTGGGTGGTGGTGCAGGGGTGGGTGGCCATCGACTTGGCGTCGCCCAGGTTGTTGGAGATGTCGACGATCTGCAGCGCGTCGAGGAACCGCCAGGCCGCCGCGCGGCTGCCCAGGTCGAAGGCGATGACATTGCCGCCGCCGGTCATCTGGTTGGCGATGATCGCCGCCTGCGGATGGTCGGGCCGGCCGCAGAAGATGGTCTGGCGCACCTTGCCGGAGCTGGCGATGGTGTCCGCCACCCGCCCGGCGTTGTCGGTCTGGCGGCGCACGCGCAGCTCCAAGGTCTCCAGCGCCTTCACCAGCACCCAGCTATTGAACGGCGACATGGCCGGGCCGGTGTGGCGCAGGATGTCCTTGTAGGCGGCGGTCATCAGCTCGGCAGACCCCAGGATCGCGCCCCCCAGCACCCGGCCCTGGCCGTCGATGTGCTTGGTGGCCGAATAGACGACGATGTCGGCGCCCAGGACCAGCGGCTTCTGGAAGATCGGTGTGGCGAACACATTGTCGACGATCAGCTTGGCGCCGGCGGCGTGGGCGATCTCGGCCACCGCGCCGATGGCGGTGACCTCCAGCAGCGGATTGGCCGGGCTCTCCACCAGGAAGGCGCGGGTGTTGGGCCGTACGGCGTTCTTCCAGGCCTCCAGGTCGGTGGCGTCCACATAGGTTACCTCGACCCCGAAGCGGGGCATCCATTCCGAGAGGATCCAGCGGCAGGAGCCGAACAGCGCGCGGCCGGCTACGATGTGCTCGCCGGCTTTCACCAGGCCCATCAGCGAGACGTGCACCGCGCTCATGCCCGACGCGGTCGCCCGGCAGAGTTCGGCCCCTTCCAGCAGCGCCAGGCGGTCCTCGAACATCTGCGTCGTCGGGTTGCCGAAGCGCTGATAGATGAAGCCCGGCCCGCCGCCGAACCGATCGTCCGCCGCCTGCGCGTTCTCATAGGCGAAACTCTGGGTGAGGTAGAGGGCCTCGGAAATCTCGCCGTGCGGGCTGCGGGCCAGGCCGCCGCGCACCAGCCGGGTCTCAACTTCCCAATCGCGCGGATCTTCGGCCATGGCGGGCTCCTCTTCAGGGCGCCGGTTGAACGGCAGGCGCGCGTGGGCGTCAAGCCACGGCTTGCTGCAATGGCTTGCAGGTCGCCTGCAAGCTGTCAGGCCGGCACGTAGGTCAGCCGGATGACGTGCTCGCCGATGCGCTCGCTGGTCGTCAGGCGCAACGGCGGCCGGGCGCCGGCGAAGAAGGGCTTGCCTGCGCCCAGCACGACAGGGTGGAGATAGAGCCGGTACTCATCGATGAGGCCCAGCGTCGCCAGGCTTTGCGCCAGGATCGTTCCGCCGACGTCGATCTCGCCGGCCAGATCGGCCTTGAGCCCGCGCACCGCCGCCGCGACGTCGTCATTCACGAGGGTGGCGTTGGGACCGACGGAGGCCAAAGAGCGCGACACGACCCACTTGCGCTGCGCGCGCCACGCCTGGGCGAAGTCGCGTTCCGCGTCGTCCCACCCGGCCTGCTCGTCGTCCCAGTAGCGCATGACCTCGTAGAGGCCGCGGCCGTACAGGCTGCCGGTCAAGCCGCGCGTCTGGTCGATGAAGTGCGCGAAGAGCACGGGATCGGGCGCGAAGGCCTGGTGATCGACGTAACCGTCCAGCGACTGGTTCATGCCGACGACGAGCTTCGCCATGTCCTTCAGCCTCCCGCTGCCCCGCCCTTGCCAACGTCCAGGGGCGTGTCCCTGGCCATGGCGTTCGCGACGATCTCCTCAAGAACGCCGCCATCGACGTCCTTCACGGACCTGAACTTGATGCAGTAGCCCGTGACCTTCGCCTTCCCGAGCCGCTTGCCGTAGGTCTGCGACAGGTAGGTCTTGTCGTCGAGACCCATGATGTAGACCGAGATCCCGGTCGTATTCGCGCTCAGCCCGACTTTGTAGAAGTCCTTCGTGTCGCCGTTGGCGTAGCCGATCGTTTGCCGGCCGTAGCCGATGTTCGGGTTGGAGACGATCTTGCCGTCGCCATTCCGTCCATCCAGGAACCAGAGTTCACAGCCCGGCGACAGCCCGGTGATGCGCCGATGCAGATCCTGCATCTCCTGGCGTTTCGGCGGGGACTGATCGGCGATGTACCTGTTGATCTGCTCTTGCACGTTCATGCCACGGCCTCCTGCGGTGTCCTGCCCCAAGGACGCACGGGACCGGGACGACCCGACAGGCGTCACGCGCGGGTGCGCGCCGGAGCTGGAGCGGCGGCGGAGGCTCAGTCACTTGAACCACGGAAAACACGGAAAGAGCACGGAAAGCGCCGGCGCCTTCTCAGGAGGTGTTGGGGGCGTGGACCGCCATGCCCTCCGCGGGGACCGGTCCCCGGCCCGCCATTGGCGCCGCAATGGGGGAGGTCGCGGGCGGCGCGATGCCGAAGTCTTCGCAGAGTTGGGCGATGAGGGCCTCGACGTCGGTGTCGGCGAAGTCCTCGCGCTCGGAAAGGTCGTCGAGGCGCTCGGTGAAGTGTGCGACGCGGGCGTTAAACACCTCGTTCGCCTCGAGGTCCTCGGTCTCCGGCCACTCCGCCTCGAAGCGGTCCTCCATGGCGCGGCTGATGCGGGCCCTGTGGCGGTCCACGATCTTCCCGCGGGCCTGCGCCTGCGCCTGCGCATGGTCTTCCTCCGCCGCCGCCTCAGCCGCCACGCGCCGGCCCTCCAGGCGGTCGTGCATCAGGATCGACTGGCGCACGCCCCGGCCCAGCTTGGCCAGCGATGCGGCCAGCTTGACGAACTCGTCCGTCGTCTCAGCCTCCATCAGCCGCCGCTGCGCCTCGCGCGCCGCCGCGTGAATCCACTCGGCCAGTTCGCCCAGAATCTCCTCGCGGCGTTCGGCGGTGGGTGTAGGGTCGTACATGAACAAAACGAGAACACAAGTCAGGGCTGAAGTCAAGATTTGGTTCTCTAGGCCGGGCAAGGGAGGGTCGCGCGGGGGCGCCGCTGGCATCGCCGGTGCGCCAGGAGCCGACATCGACCTGATGCCGGACTGCGGACTCGCCGAAGGTCCGCAATGGGTGGCGAGCGGACATTGACGCTATGGCGTAGAAGCGTTGCATTGGACCGGGGCCAGGAGCGGGAGCCTTCCAATGCTCAAGCCGATTGCATTCGCCGTCTCTCTGATTTCAGTGGTCGGATGTGCGGCAGTGAGCCCTGAGCAGGGAAACCTCCGCCCTGTGAATGTTGAAGATGGCGCTTCCGCCATCAGGCTGGCTCGGCTGGCGTGGATTAAAGCGCAACCGGAGTTGCGGGATAGGATCGGGGCAGAGGCTGAGTGGCAAGCGCATAAGACTGCAACGCTTGGCGATGGGATCTGGACCGTCTGCGAGAAGTCGGAATTCGGGGGGTGCGGCAATGGCGTGGCTTTTCGGATGTCGCGCAAGGATGGGCACGTATTGGACATCTATATCCTTCAGTGAAGCGGCCCGCTGAACATCCGTGGCGGGTGAAATTGAGGCGATGGCCTACCGCCCGCTAACGAACGTTCCGCACGTCTTAGATGGGGGGAAAGCGGACGTTGGCGTCGAGCCTGGAAGCGGGCCCTTCCCGAGGCAGGCGGTGCGACGTCTAGCGGCGTCGCGCGGGATTCAACTGGCTGTTGAAGTCTATGCGCGACGGGTTTGGAGCGGCCACACAGGACCCGTATTCCGCTCGCATTTCCCCAATAACCCCTTGCTCCGATTGTTTCGAGAGTACGACCCCGGCGCCCTTCGCCGCCGCTAGCAGGGTCCGCCGCCCGCCGCTTCGCGGGGGAGGTGAGCGCTTCCATTTACATCGCGCCGGCCCCTTGCAACGCAGCGAGTCTCCGCTAAGTCTTTCCCGCCCATGAGCGAGTCTCAACGCCCGGGCATCCTGCCCAACCAAGCCATCGATGCGCTGATCGCCAATGCCGCGATCAGCGCCGACACGCCGTTCGAGGCCGACCAGGTCCAGCCGGCCAGCCTCGATCTGCGCCTGGGCGGCCGCGCCTGGCGGGTCCGCGCCTCGTTCCTGCCCGGTCGCCACACGGTGCGCGAGCGCATCGCCGAGGTGGTGATGCATGAGATGGACCTCACCCGCAGCGCGGTCCTCGAACGTGGCTGCGTCTACATCGCCGAGCTGCAGGAGCGGCTGAAGTTGCCGCCCGGCGTTTCGGCGCGGGCCAATCCGAAGAGCTCCACCGGCCGGGTCGACGTGTTCGTCCGACTGCTCACCGACCACGGCGCCCGCTTCGACGACGTCGACGACGGCTATGACGGGCCGATCTACATGGAGATCGCGCCGCAGACCTTCTCGGTGCTGGTGCGCACCGGCACCCGGCTGAACCAGCTTCGCCTGAAGGCCGGCGCCCCGGAGCGGCTGCGCACCGAGAGCGTCGGCGTCGACCTGACCGGCGAGATCGCCGGCTTCCGCGGCCGCCGCCATGCCGGCGTCATCGACCTCGACCGCGAGGACGGCCACGACCCGCGCGACTTCTGGGAGCCGCTGATCCCGCGCAATGGCCAGCTGCTGCTCGATCCCGGCGAGTTCTACATCCTGGCGTCGAAGGGCGCGGTGGAGATCCCGGTGATGGAGGCGGCCGAGATGACCCCTATCGACCCCTCGGTGGGTGAGTTCCGGGTGCACTACGCCGGCTTCTTCGACCCCGGCTTCGGCACCGACGAGGCGCACGGCAAGGGCTCCAAGGGCGTGCTCGAGGTGCGCAGCCACGAGACGCCGTTCATCCTGGAAGACGGCCAGACCGTGGCGCGCCTGGTCTACGAACCGCTCACGGAGCGGCCCACCCGCCTCTACGGCGACCTCGGCTCGCACTACCAGCGCCAGGGCCTGAAGCTCTCCAAGCACTTCCGCGTTTGGGGTGAGTAGCGACCGATTGCGACCACGCAATCGGTATCCGATCAGTCCGGGGGACTGATCGGCGCTACGAACGCCCGCGTCCGCGACGCGGGCTGGGGTCGCCGAAGAGCGACGAGTAGCGACCGCCGGGTGAGCCGGCGGTTTGTCGCGTTTCCTTGACACCCCCTCAGTTGTCATGTTTCCTGGCGATTATGTCTTTTGCAAATGCGCTCAGCGATGGGGGCGCGGGCGGTTAATGGCCCCGGTCAGGGCGTCATTCTCGGCTTGGGCGGCGAGCCGCTCCGTCGCTTCGGCCTGACGCTCCGCTGCGTCGCTGGTGTCGGTCGGGGCCGGGCGAGACCTTGCGAGCCCGGTGATCTCGGCGTCATGGACCGCGCCTTGCTGCTCAAGTGTCTTCACTTGGTCTTCGAGCTTTTCAAGCCGAAGCTCTAGTGCAGTGGTCTTCGGATCAGGGGGCTTAGGACCGCATCCGACCAGCGCAACCGCCAGCACCAGGCAGACGAGCCTCACTCGGGCTTCTCGTCCGTCTTCGGCTCGCGCGGAGCCTTCGCGATCTGACGCAGCTTCGCCTTGAAGGCCTCCTCGTCGTCGTCGCACTCAAGTGCGCGGGCGAGTTCCTTGAACTTGTCAACCTGGGGTGTGTCGTCCAATGGTCTAGCTTTCGTTCGGCCGAGCGCTGAATGATACGACCATCACGACGACGAGGCCACGCCAGATGCGGA
>JANXXK010000035.1 GCA_025350685.1 Alphaproteobacteria bacterium
CATATGCACAGTGTGTTGCATGCGAGCAAAATTGAATCAGCTTGTCTCTGGTCGCGCGCTCCCGGACATGGTGAGGTCAACCCCGACGGCACGGCCGGCCCCGTGCAGAAGGTGGCCGAGTATTTCGCCGTCTCCGAGGAAAAGCTGAAGGCGCTGCCTGACGCCAAGATCCGCGAACTGCTCGACAACGGCGCCCTGGGCCAGATCTACGCCCACCTCAACTCGCTGCTCGGCTGGGACCGCCTGATGGCCATCGCCATCACCCGCCAGAACGAACAGCCGCTGGTTCCCAGCAAGCCTAACTAGGGCCTTGGCCCCTCCTTCGCGGGAGGGGCCTTACTTCGCGAACACGCTCCGCGTCAGGCACGAGAACACCAGGCGGCCGGCCTCGTCGAGCACGTCGTGCATGGCGATGACGATGCCCTTGCCGTCGCCGACCGGGTCCTTGCCCATGATCGTCATTCGGCCGCGCAGCAACTCACCCGCCGGCGGATTGCGCATCCAGCGCAGCGCATCGACGCCGACCCGCTTGGTCTGCGGCCAGGCCGACGCCGCGTTGGCGTCCAGCCGTGACCAGATGGCGAACACCATGGCGTCGGGCGCCCCGCGGTCCACCGTCCAGCCCGGCGCGAAAGCGGCGACGAAGGCGGCGAGGTCGTCGGCGTCGACCACCGTGGCGCCGAGCGAGACCACCTGCCCGATCTCGATGTCGTCAAATGGGGCGGGCATTGGGGCGCTCTCCGTCACTATAGGGGCCATGATCAACACGCCGCGCGCGGCCTTGTCCATCGCGCCAATGGGTCGCGGGCGGGCGGCCAGGGACTTCACCCCACGGTAACCAAGTCGGTCACATACTGGTGTTCGGGGAAACGCCATGCAAATTCAACGGCCTGCCAGCGTGGGGACGCGACCGAACCTCTCGGAGGACGTTCGCCTGTTCCTGGCGTCGGCCCGCAACCTGACCAACCGCTTTGTCACCTTGGGGATCACCGTCGCAGCGGCCCTGCCTGTGCTGCCGTTCGCGGTGGTGGCAGCGTGGGCGGTGTGGGTGCTGGGCTGGGCCTGGGCCGAGCGGCGTCTGGCCGATGTGGTTCAGAGCCGCGCCACCGCCGGCCGGCCCACCGAGGCGATCGTCACCGCCGCCTTCGTCATCGCTCGCGCCCCGTACTCGCTGATCGCCGTACTGTGCTGGACCAGCGGCTCGCCCACCGCCCGGTTGTTCGCGGCGGCCATCCTGTGTGTGTCGCTGCTCTACGCGCTGATGCAGCTCTACCCGCGCCCCAAGCTGTTCCTGATCGTCATCACCCCGCATCTGGCCGCGCTGGCCTTCATCCTCGCCGACCTGGCGCTCAGCGACATTAGCGCGCGCCAGCCGCTGATGGCGGTGACGGTGGCGATGTCCGCCGCCGCCCTCTACCACTTCTTCAGCATCGCCCGCCGCCAGCTAGCGACGTCGCGCACGCTGCTGCGCGAGGCCCGCGGCAAGGCCGAGGAGCACGGGCTGCTGGCCGAGGAGGCGACCCGCGCCAAGAGCACCTTCCTGGCGGTGATGAGCCACGAGATCCGCACCCCGCTCAACGGCATCCTGGGTATGGCCCAGGCCCTGTCGTTCGACTCCCTGACCCCCGCCCAGCACGACCAGGTCGACATCATCCAGCAGTCCGGCGCCGCGCTGCTGGCGATCCTCAACGACGTGCTGGACCTGTCGAAGATCGAGGCCGGCAAGCTGGAGCTGGAGTCGATCGAGTTCGACATCGCCGAGCTGGTCGGCGGCGCCCACGCCGCCTTTGGGGCCTTGGCGCGCAAGAAGGATATCGCCTTCACCCTGAACATCGCCCGCGAGGCGCGGGGCGTCTATCTGGGCGACCCGACCCGCCTGCGTCAGGTGGTCTACAACCTGATCTCCAACGCCCTGAAGTTCACCGACAGCGGCGAGGTCCGCGTCACGGTCACCCGCGCCGGCGACGAGCTGCGCATCGCCGTGGCCGACACCGGCGTTGGCATCGCGCCCGACCAGATGGAGCGGCTCTTCCAGCGCTTCGTCCAGGCCGACGCCTCGACCACCCGCCGCTTCGGCGGCACCGGGCTTGGTCTGTCGATCTGCTTCGAGCTGGCCCAGATGATGGGCGGCCAGATCGCCCCGGTCAGCTACCTGGGTATCGGCAGCACGTTCAGCCTCAACGTCCCGCTCATGCGGATGCGCCGCGCCGGCGCCGCGCGCGCCGCCCGTAACGCGGCCCCGGCCGTCGACACCGCACAATGCGACGGCCCGCCGATCAGGGTCCTGGCCGCCGAAGACAACCCCATGAACCAGCTGGTGCTCAAGACCCTGCTGGCCCAGATCGGCGTCGAGCCGGTGGTG
This sequence comes from Alphaproteobacteria bacterium, assembly GCA_025350685.1. GTDB lineage: Bacteria > Pseudomonadota > Alphaproteobacteria > Caulobacterales > Caulobacteraceae > Phenylobacterium. The sequence continues at coordinate 2,363 of JANXXK010000035.1, forward strand.
GTGGCCGATGGCGCCCAGGCGCTGGCG
>JANXXK010000046.1 GCA_025350685.1 Alphaproteobacteria bacterium
GTCGCGCCGGTTCTTCGAGAGCCACTCGGCGCCGTTGAACGCGCCGCTGGTCTCCTCGCCGCAGGTGAGCGCCATCTTGAGGGTGTGCTTGGGCCGGTAGCCCTCCTTGCGGTAGCGGACCAGGGTATCGACCCAGATCGAGGCCTGGGCTTTGTCGTCGGAGGTCCCGCGACCGTAGAAGTAGCCGTTTTCCTCGACGAGGACGAAGGGATCTCGGGTCCAGTCCTCGCGCTTGGCCTCGACCACGTCGATGTGGGCGAGCAGCAGGATCGCTTTCGCCTTGGGATCCTTGCCCGGATAGATGGCGACGAGACCGCCTTCCTTCGGGTGGTCCGGGGCGGTGAACAGGGTGAGGTCGCTGTCGGGGATGCCGGCGGCCCTCAGGTGAGCGGCCATGCGCTCGGCGGCCAGCGTGCAACTGCCGACCGACAGCGAGGTGTTGGTCTCGACCAGCTCCTTGTAGAGCGCGCGGAACTGGGCCTGGTCCGGCGCGGCGGTTTGGGCGACGGCCGTGGTGGCGAGCAGCGCCGACGTCGCGGCGAGCGCGCTGATAAGCTTGAACATGAATGATCCCCGATAATCTTGGCTGGGACTATTTCAGCGCCCGGTCCAACGGGCAACAGCGGACCCGCTTTCGCCCGCACCACCCGGATGGACGACCGGTTAGGCGTCTGATCGTTTGCGCTCGCGGTCGCGGCGGTCGAAAATGGCGGATCATACGGGAGCAGCCCTTTGCGCGACGGCGTCGAACAGACCTATCCGGACCATCCGCGGCCGAAGCTCACCTATCCGTTCGAGCACGGGCCGAAGACGGGCGAGGCGGTGGACGTCGGGCCGGGGGTGAAGTGGCTGCGCATGCCGCTGGGCGGGGCGCTGAGCTTCATCAACGTCTGGGCGATCGAGGAATTTGAGCCGGATGGGGGCCGCGCCGGCTGGGCGATCGTCGACACCGGCATGGGCGGGACCGCGACGCGGGACGCCTGGCGCGCGGCGTTCAACGGCCCCTTGGCCGGCAAGGGCGTCAGCCGGGTGTTCGTCACCCACATGCACCCCGACCACATCGGCATGTCGGGCTACCTGACGCGCAAGTTCGACGCCAAGCTGTGGATCACCCGCCTGGAGTTCATGACCTGCCGCTCGCTGGCCGCCGACACCGGGCGCGAGGCGCCGGAGGACGCCCTGCGCTTCTTCCGCGCCGCGGGCTGGGACGAGGACGCGCTGGAGCACTACAAGGCCCGCTTCGGCGGCTTCGGGCGCGGGCTGCACACCCTGCCCGACAGCTTCCATCGGCTGAACGACGGCGACGAGATCACCATCGGCGGGCGGATGTGGCGGGTGGTGGTGGGGTCCGGCCACAGCCCGGAGCACGCCTGCCTCTACTGCCCCGAGCTGAAGCTGATGATCAGTGGCGATCAGGTGCTGCCGCGGATCTCCTCCAACGTCTCGGTGTTCCCGACCGAGCCCGACGGCGACCCGCTGACCGACTGGCTGACCTCACTGGCGCGGATCAGGACCAAGATCCCCGACGACGTGCTGGTGCTGCCGGCGCACAACGATCCGTTCCATGGCCTGCACGCTCGTATCGACCACCTGATCGGCGGCCACGAGCGGGGCCTGGAGCGGCTGCATAAGCTGCTCGCCGAACCCAAGCGGGTGGTCGATGTCTTCCATGTGCTGTTCCGCCGGACCATCGACCAGAACCTGCTGGGTCTGGCGACCGGCGAGAGCATCGCCCACCTCAACTGCCTGGTGGCGCGCGGCCAGGCGGTGCGCACCCGCGACGAGAACGGCGTCGACTGGTACCGGGCGGCGGCCTAAGGCGTAGGGTGCAAGAGCCTCAAGGGAATTCTGATGACTGAAGATAGGCCCGCCGCGTGCGCCGCATGAGCGTCCCTCAATGAGCGTTGCGGTCCGGGTCGCTTCGCCGGCCGACATCCCGCTGATCCTGGGGTTCATCGAGGACCTGGCCGAGTACGAGCGGCTGCTGCACGAGGTCGAGGCCGGCGAGGCCGACATCCGGCGCGACCTGTTCGGCGAGAACCCGCGGGCCTTCTGCGACATCGCCGAGCGTGACGGGACGCCGGTCGGCTTCGCGCTGTGGTTCTACAGCTACTCGACCTTCCGCGGCCGGGCGGGGATCTATCTCGAGGACCTGTTTGTCGTGCCGGACGCGCGCGGGGCGGGGGCCGGCAAGGCGCTGCTGCGCCGACTGGCTGAACGCTGCGTCGAGGCCGACCTCGGGCGGCTGGAATGGTCGGTGCTCGACTGGAACACGCCCTCGATCGAGTTCTACGACAGCCTGGGCGCCATGCGCAAAGAGGGCTGGACCGTGCGGCGGCTCTACGGGGAGGCGTTGGAGAGGCTGGCCGGGTCATGAGCTCACCCCCGAAAACCGTGCTGAGCGCCACACCACAGGAAGAGGCCGCGATCATCGCCGCCGTGCGCAGGGCCGAGGGCCATACGGTGGCGGGGCCGGAGCATGTGGATGGGCTGCTGGCGCTGCTGGCCGATCCGCGGGTCAGCGATCCGATCTACGACCTGCCCCGGCCGTTCACACGGGAATCCATTGCCAAGTGGGTGGCCGACAGTGAGGGGCTTCGCCAGCAAGGCCGGTGCGTGCTTTCGGTGACGCTGGACACTGAGGGAAGGGTCGCGGGCTATTCGCGGTTTTCGGTCTGGCCTGACCGGGCGTCCGGCGAGCTTGCGGGCGCGCGCCGCGCCGACCTGCAGAACTCCGGCTCTGGCCGCCAGGGTGTGGCCCACTCCATCGCCTGGATGTTCCAGGGCTTGGGGCTTCGGCTGATCGGGCTGACCGCGGCGCCGGACAACGTCCGATCGGCCAAGGCCATCGAAGGCGCCGGCTTCAAGCCCATGGGTGAGGTGGAGAGCGTCAAGCCGGACGGAACAACGCGCCGCTCGCTCTACTGGGAGCTGACCCGGGAGGCGTGGGTGCTGCGCCACAGGCTCTGACCGTCAGCTGTCGAAATCAAACCGTCATCCCCGGGACAAGCCCGGGAATGACGATCGAAGACTAGGCCGGCTGCTTCGCCGGTTGGGCGCCGGCCATCGGGGCGCGGTTCAGGTCGAAGAACTTTGGCGCCATCTTCGGGATGGCTTCCTTGATGATGGACTCCACCGTCCAGCTTTCGCCCTCCGGCTTGGTGCAGGTCTCGATCGGCCGGGGCTGCGAGTAGAGGATGATGTTCTCGCCGGACGAGCCGAAGATCTGGCCGGAGACGGATGCCGCGGCCGGGGTGACCATGGCCACCGAGAAGCGGGCCGGCTGGTCGGCGCGGACCTTCTCGGCCATCACCGCCCGGCGCGCCGCGGCGGCTTCGTCCTTGATCGGCACCGACTGGGTCATCCGGGTCCAGGCGACGGGCGCCAGGCAGTTGGAGCGGACGTTGTTGCGCGCGCCTTCCATGGCGATGATCCGGCTAAGGCCGGCGATGCCCATCTTGGCCGCGCCGTAGTTGGCCTGGCCGATGTTGCCGAACAGGCCGCTGGTCGAGGTGAAGAACATGTAGGCGCCGTCGTTCTGCTCGCGGAACAGCTCGATGGTGGCGCGCGCGACGTTGAAGCTGCCGCGCATATGGACGGCGATGACCGAGTCCCACTCGGCCTCAGTCATCTTGTGGAACATCACGTCGCGGAGAATTCCCGCCGGATTGATGACGGCATGCAGGCCGCCGAAGCTCTTCTTGGCCTGCTCGACCATGCCGTAGACGGCGTCCAGGTCGGTGACGCTGTCGGAGTTGGAGACCGCCTCGCCGCCGGCGGCGCGGATTTCGGCGGCGACAGCCTCGGCCGGACCGGCGGAGCCCTCGTCCTCGCCCTTCAGGCTGCCGCCCAGGTCGTTGACCACGACCTTCGCGCCTTCCTGTGCGGCGATCAGCGCGCAGTCGCGCCCGATGCCGTTGCCGCCGCCTGTAACCAGGACCACCTTGCCGTCTAACGCGCCCATCTGAATTCTCCCTCAAGATTATGAGGCGACAGTTATTCGAGGCGGTCGGCCTTGCGCAAGGCGGGAAACAGCCCGGCCCACACCCCGGTGACGATCAGGGCGCCCACGCCACCGAACAGCGCCGCGCCGACGGGCCCCAGCAGGCGCGCCACCACGCCGCTCTCGAACTCGCCCAGCTCGTTGGAGGCGCCGATGAAAACCGAGGAGACCGCCGCGACCCGCCCTCGCATGGCGTCGGGAGTGACCAGTTGCACCAGGGTCTGGCGGACATAGACGCTGAGCATGTCGGCCCCTCCCAGGACGGCCAGAGCGCCAACCGCCAGCCACAGCGCGTGCTCCGGCCAGATCCGGTCGGCGAGGGCGAAGACGCAGGTGGCCGCGCCGAAGGTCGCTACGCCGGCGAACATGAAGAGCCCGGCCCTGCTGTGGATCGGCCGCGCGGCCAGCGACAGGGCCACGATGGTCGCCCCGATGGCCGGGCCCGAGCGCAGGATGCCGAAGCCCTGGGGCCCCACCTGCAGGATGTCGCGGGCGAAGACCGGCAGCAGCGCGGTGGCGCCGCCGAGCAGCACGGCGAACAGGTCCAGGCTGATCGCGCCAAAGACGATTTTCTGGTTCCAGACGTAGGCCAGGCCCTCCTTCATCAGGGTCCAGCGCGAGCCCGGATTGACGGTGGGCTGGGCGTTCGCACGGATCGCGAAGGTGGTCAGGGCGGCCACCAGATAGAGGCCGAAGGTGGTGAAGTAGGCGTAGGCCGGTGAGGTGGCGACCAGCAGCCCACCGGCCGCCGGGCCGATGATCGAGGCGGTCTGCCAGGCCAGCGAATTCCAGGCGATGGCGCGGGGCAGCAGCGCGCGGGGCACCAGCATCGGTCCGAGCGCGGTGCTGGCTGGGGCGAAGAAGGCGCGGGCGGCCCCGAACAGGAAGCCCACCGCCAGCAGCAGCGGGACCGAGGCCCAGCCCTGCCAGGTGGCCACCGCCAGGATCAGCACGGTGACGATCTCGCCGGCGAAACAGATCAGCAGCACCTTCTTGCGGTCGTGGCGGTCGGCGGTCTCGCCGGCCGGCAGGGTCAGCAGGAACACCGGCACGAAGGCGGCCAGCCCGATCATCCCGACCAGGAAGGCGCTCTCGGCGACCGAACGGGTGAGGCGGGCGATGGCGTACATCTGCCAGCCCATCGCCACGCTCTGGATCTGGGCGGCGAAGCTGCCGGTCCAGCGGGAGACCCAGAACAACAGGTAGTCGCGCTCCTTCAGCAGGGCCCTTGCTGAGGGAGGCGGGGCCGAGGGCGCGGTGTCTGAAGCAGGCTCGGCCATGTACCGCGCGAACCTGCCTTGCCTTGCGCCGCACCGCAACGACGGCGATTGACCTGCGGGCCATTCGCCCCTATTTGCGCGCCCCTCGACCACGCCCTTCTCGGGCCACGGGGTCCGCCATGCGACGACTTCGACGAACCGGGCGCCTGTTCCGCGCCATCTGATCCGCGTCCGATGCGCCTTGCGGCGTGTCCGGGCATTCGTCGTTCCCCTGTCGTCGAAGTGCTTTCACCCATGTCCGTACAGCCCCATGCGCCGCAGCCGGCGCTCACCCTGCAGTTTGAACGGCCCGAAGACGGCCCCGCCGTCGACGGCCTGATCGACCGGGCCTTCGGGCCGGGCCGCTACACCAAGGTCTCCGAGCGCGTACGCGAGTTCGCCCAGTTCGCGCCGGAACTGTCGGTGGTCGCCGTTTCGCAGGGCAGACTGATGGGTTGCGCGCGCATGTGGCGGGTCCGCGTGGGCGGCCAGCCGGTGACTTTCCTTGGCCCCTTCGCCGTCGATCAGGGCGAGCGCAATGCGGGTTTCGGCGCGCGGATGATCGAGCGCGCCTGTGAGGCGGCCCGCGCCGCCGGCGAGACCCACGTGTTTCTGGTCGGCGACGAGCCCTATTTCGGGCGGGTCGGGTTTTCCGGCGCCCTGGCGACCGGCGTGGTCATGCCCGCGCCGGTCGATCAGCGCCGGGTGCTGGCCCGCGACCTGACCGGCGGAGACACGCCGCTGTCGGGGTCTGTCACGCCGGCTTGAGGCGACGCACCGCCACGCCTACCTTCCCCGGTATGGCGCAGGATGCGGGCAAGCCCGGACTCGATGGTGTGGCCCAGCTTCTTGAAGAGGGGGCGATGAAACAGGCGCCGGGTCGCGGCCTCCCGCCCGTGCACCTGTGGCATCCCGAGCATTGCGGCGAGATCGACATCGTTATCCAGAAGGACGGCGCCTGGCGCCACGAAGGCGCGCTGATTTCGCGCGAGGCCCTGGTGCGGCTGTTCTCGACGGTGCTGCGCAAGGACCCGGACGGCTACTGCCTGGTGACCCCGGTGGAGAAGATGAGGATCACCGTCGAGGACGCGCCGTTCGTCGCCGTCCGCGTGGACCGTGCGGGCGACGCTCTGCGGTTCCTGACCAACGTCGGCGACGAGGTCGAGGCGGGACCTCACAACGCCATCCGCGTCGAGATGAGCCCGGATGGGGAGCCCCGGCCCTATCTGCACGTGCGGCGCGGCCTGGAGGCGCTGATCGCGAGGCCGGTGTTCTACGAGCTGGTGGAGATGGCCGAGGAGCGGGCGACGCCGGACGGCCCGGTCCTGGGCGTGGCTTCCAACGGCGCCTGGTTTCCCATAGGTCCCGCGACGTGAGCCTGCGCGACCATCGCGGCGAGCTGCGCGACTGGATCGGCCAGCACCTGGACCCGCTGGAGGCGCACGATCCGTCGGAGAGCGGCGCGGTCTATTCGGACTTCGACCTCAGCCGCGCCTATGGCCCCACCGAGGTCGATGGGCCGCTGACGCCGGCGGCGGTGCTGATCGCCCTGGTGGAGCGCGACCACGGCCTGTCGGTGATCTTGACGCGGCGCGCCGACACCCTTCGCCGCCACACCGGCCAGGTGGCCCTGCCGGGCGGACGGCGCGATCCCGGCGAGACGCCCTGGCAGACAGCGCTGCGCGAGGCCCACGAGGAGATCGGGCTTGAGCCGCGCTTCGTCTCGGTGGTCGGCCTGTCGACGCCCTATCGCACCGGCACCGGCTATCTGATCACCCCGGTGGTCGGCTTCGTGCGGCCGGGCTTCACGCTGACGCCGAACCCCGACGAGGTGGCCGACATCTTCGAGACGCCGTTCGGCTTCCTGATGGACCCGGCCAACCTCGAAGAGCATGAGCGCGAGCTGCCCACCGGCGAGACGCGGCGGTTCTACGCCTACACCCACGAGGACCGGTTCATCTGGGGGGCGACGGCGGGCATGCTGCGCGCACTCTACGACCGACTCTATGGAGCCGCCGTTGCCTGAGCTGATCGCCTGGCGCCTGGCGCTCGCCGCCCTGCCGTTCGCGGTCTGGTTCATCTGGCGCGCCTGGGCCGTCCGCTCGGGCCGTGCGATGGGCTCGACGCCGTGGCCCTGGCTGTTCGTCGGCGCAGCGGTCCTGTTCGCCGGATCGCTGATCGCCAGCGCGATATTCCACCCCGACACCAGCCACGCGCGCTATGTGCCGGGCGAGGTCACACCCAGCGGCGGCGTCACCGAAGGCCGGCTCGAGAAGAAGGCGAAATGAGCGAAACCCTGGGCCAGCCGGCGTGGATGAGCGCGGCCAACACCACAGCCGTGTTCGAGGCCCTGGAGGCCGCGGGCGGGGCGGACTGCGCCCGCTTCGTTGGCGGCTGCGTGCGCAACGCCCTGATCGGCAAGTCCATCGACGACATCGACATCGCCACGCGCCTGTCGCCCGACGCGGTGATCCAGGCGCTGAAGGCGGCGTCGCTGAAGGCCGTGCCCACCGGCGTCGCGCACGGCACGGTGACCGCGGTGGCGAGCGGCAAGCCCTTCGAGATCACCACCCTGCGCCGCGACGTCTCCACCGACGGACGCCGCGCGGTGGTGGCCTTCACCGATGACTGGGCGGAAGACGCGCAACGGCGGGACTTCACCCTGAACAGCCTCTACGCGCGGCGCGACGGGTCGATCTATGACCCCACCGGCCACGGGGTCGCCGACGCGCGGGCCGGGCGCATCGTCTTCGTCGGCCAGGCCGACCAGCGGATCGCCGAGGATTGCTTACGCATCCTGCGGTTCTTCCGGTTCTTCGCCTGGTACGGAAAGGGGCCCGCCGACCCCACGGCGCTGGCCGCCTGCGCGGCGGCCAAGGGCCAGATTGCGACGCTGTCGGCAGAGCGTGTCTCCAAGGAGCTGCTGAAACTGCTGGCCGCTGACGATCCGCGCGGCGCGGTGGGGCTGATGGCCACGACATGCGTGCTGGCGGAGATCCTGCCGGCCCCTATCGACCTGGAGAGGTTCGCCGGCATGGCGGCCATCGAGGACGACCAGCTGTTCGAGAATGAGCCGCTGCTCCGGCTGGCCGCCCTGCTGCCCGACGACCAGGTCGGCGCGGCCCAGTTCGCCGAGCGCCTGCGGCTCTCCAACGCCGAGCGCGACCGGCTGGTGGCCGCCCTGGCGCAGACGCCGCCGCTGAAGAGCTGGATGAGCCCCAGGGAAATCCGCCGCGCGGTCTACCGCGCCGGCGCCCAGGCCTTCCGCGACCGCGCCAAGCTCGCCTGGGCCCGGGTCGCGGGCGGGGCGGCCACCCCGCAATGGCGCGGGATGATCGCGCTGGGCGAAGGCTGGGTGCGGCCGACCTTCCCGTTCACCGGCGAGGACGTGATCGCCGCGGGGGTGCCCAAGGGCCCGCTGGTCGGGCAGGTGCTGCGCGAGGTCGAGGACTGGTGGGTCGACCACGACTTCATCGACGACAAGCTGTCGGCGGTGGAGAAGCTGAAATCCGTGGCCCAGGGGATGGCGTTTTGAGGCCCCCCTCCTTGAAACTGGGAATCCTCAAGACCGGCCGCCCGCCGAGGCCGGCGATCCCGACCTTCGGGACCTATCCGCAGATGTTCCAACGGCTGCTGGGACCGGACGCCTATGACTATCAGGTGTTCGCCGCCGACGAGGGCGAGTTGCCGGACGGCCCGACCGCCTGCGACGCCTGGCTGATCACCGGCGGGGCCTCGGGCGCCTATGATCCCGACCCCTGGATCGGAGCGACCCTGGACTTCCTGCGCGCGGCTCGGGGCCAGGCGGCCCTGGTCGGCGTCTGCCTCGGCCACCAGCTGATGGCCCAGGCCTTCGGCGGCCAGGTGATCAAGTCGCCCAAGGGCTGGGGGATTGGCGAGAACGAATATCGGGTGCTCAAGCACGAACCCTGGATGGACCCGGCAGCGCCGACGATCCGCCTGCCGGCCTCGCACCAGGACCAGGTGGTGGAAAAGCCGCCCGGCGCGGAGGTCTGGGCCGCCAGCGACTTCACGCCCTATGCCGGCCTGGTCTGGCCGGGCGAGCGGGCGATCTCCATGCAGCCGCACCCGGAGTTCGACCCGGCCTACGCCGCGGCCTTGATCGAGAACCGCCGCGGCAAGGTCTATGCCGATGACGAGGCTGACCAGGCAGTGGCGAGCTTCGACGGCCCCGACGATCGCGCCCGGGTCGGCGGCTGGATCGGCAATTTCCTGAAGGCGGCGACGTGAGCGCCGGTCGATGGGCGGCGCGCGGCGCGGCCGTCTTCTGCGTCGCCTTCGCGGGCTTCCAGGTCGCGCTCGCGCTCGGCGCGCCGTTCGGCGACATCGCCTGGGGCGGACAGACCCCGTTCCTGTCGGGGCCGATGCGCTGGGCGAGCGCGGGCGCGGCGGTCTATCTGCTGGCCGCCGCAGCCTTGATGGAAGTCCGCGCGGGCGACTGGGGCCGGACGTGGCCCCGGTGGCCGGTCTTCGCCTTCAACGCCTTCCTGGCCCTGCAGCTCGCGCTCAACACCGCCGCCAACCTCGCCGCCAAGACGGGGACCGAGCGCTTCGGCATGGGCGCGGCGTCGGCGCTGGGATGCCTGCTGTGCCTTGTTGCGCTGACTGCGCGAAGGGGGGCGTAGAGCCTGCCCCCAATTCCGCTCATCCCCCCGAAGGCGGGGACCCAGGCTTTTTTCCTTTGCCGCGCCTGGGTTGGTCGTCGCCGGAGCAGTGGAACCTCAGAAACACAAACACCTGGGTCCCGTCACCTTTTTGGTACCGGGGGTTCGGGTCTGCCTTCACGCCGGCAATGACAGTTTTCGACCGAGGCTGTGTAAAAACTCGCCTCGGTGAAACTCCGGCGCAACTTTCTGCCGCCGGAGCCGGCTTCCGCAGCGGTGTCTTTCGCCACGCGATCAGGAGCATGCAATCGAGGGCAAAATGTTGCGCTGGAAATTGCGCCCTC
>JANXXK010000114.1 GCA_025350685.1 Alphaproteobacteria bacterium
GCGCCACCAGCTCGTCGCAGCCGCCGATGTGCTGGTCGCCGATGAAGATCTGCGGGAAGGTCGCGCGGCCGCCGGCGCGCTGGATCATCTCCTGGCGCTTCTCCGGATCGAAGCCGGCCTCGATCTCGGTGAAGTCCACGCCCTTCTGTTCCAGCAGCGTGAGCGCGCGGATGCAGTAGGAGCAGTAGGGCTTGGTATAGATCGTGACGTGGGACATGGGCTCTAGCGAATGATCCGTCGTAGAAGTTTCATATGGTGAGTCCTCACATCTCTTTAAGATGCGGTCATCTCTTTGACCCGGGCGACCACTGCGACATCCACGCGCACCGCGCCTGAGGCCTTCAGCGCCCGCGCGCAGCCCTCGGCGGTGGCGCCGGTGGTCAGAACATCGTCGATCAGCAGGATGCGCTTACCGTCGATCCGGCGCGCACGGCCAGGCGGGACCAGGAAGGCGCCGGAGACGTTGCGGCGGCGGCCCGAGCCCGACTTGCCGCCCTGGGTCTCCGTGGCGCGGCGGCGGATGAGCGCATCGGGGAGGTAGGGGACACCCGACAGCCGCGCCAGCGGCCGGGCGATCTCGGCCGCCTGGTTGTAGCGGCGGCCGAGCAGTCGGGACGGGTGCAGCGGCACGGGCACGATGGCGTCGGCCTCGTCCAGCAGGTCGCGGGCGGCGCGGCTGAGCCAACGGGCGAACAGCGGCGCCAGATCGAGGCGGTCGGCGTGCTTCAGCTTCAGGATCGGCTCGCGGGAGGTGTCGTCATAAAGGCACGCGGCGCGGGCGGCGTCGAAGGCCCGCGGCCGGGCCAGGCAGGCGGCGCAGCGGCTGCCGATGTCGAATTCGAACGGCACGCCGCAGCCGTCGCAGACCGGGCCGTCGAGAAACTGGATGCGGCTCCAGGCGGCCGCAGATAGCCCCCCGGCCTGGGCCAGCCCGCCGTCGATCGACTGCGGCGGGAACACCAGGTCGAGCGCGCCGCGCCACAGCGCGCGGGTTCTGGGCCCCGGTTTCAAAGCCCGAAGGAAAAGGCCATGTTCCGCGCTGATGCCTGCCCCTCCCCCTTCCGCCCCACCGAGGCTCTTCGATCGCGGCCTGCACCGCAAGCGTCTCGATAGGGCCGCGCGAGACTTCGCCGGCGCCGATTTCCTGCAGCTCCGGGCCGCGCTCGACCTGACCGAGCGCCTGGACGGGATCATGCGGGACTTCCCGCTGGCCGTCGACCTCTCGGCGCGCTCGGGCGCGTTCCGCGAGACATTGGCCGAGAGTGCGACCGCCGCCCGCGTGGGCTTGCTGGTCGAGGCGGACCTGTCGCCCGCCATGCTCGCCGGCCGCGCCAGTCCGCGCGTCGCGCTCGACGAAGAGCGCCTGCCCTTCGCCCCCGCCAGCTTCGACCTCGTGGTCTCGACGCTAGGCCTGCACTGGACCAACGACGTGGTCGGCGCGCTGATCCAGATCCGCCGGGCGCTGAAGCCTGACGGCCTGTTCCTCGGCGCCCTGCTGGGCGGGTCGACACTCAACGAACTTCGCCAGGCGCTGACCCAGGCGGAGGTGGAGATGCTGGGCGGGGCCGGCTCCCGCGTCTCGCCGTTCGCCGACAGCCGCGACGCCGCGGGGCTCTTGCAGCGAGCAGGATTTGCGTTGCCTGTCGCAGACGTCGACCGCGTGAGCGTCAGCTACGAGCATCCGCTGAAGCTGCTCGCCGACCTGCGCGCCATGGGCGAGACCAGTGTGCTGGCGGAGCGCCACCCCCGACCGCTGACCCGCACCTTGCTGGCCCGCATGAGCGAAATCTATGTGGAACGGTTCGCCGGCCCGGACGGGCGCGTACCGGCCACCTTCGAGATCGTCACCCTGACCGGCTGGGCGCCGCACGCGAGCCAGCAACAGCCGCTGCAACCCGGCTCGGCCAAGATGCGCCTGGCCGACGCGCTGGGGACCGTCGAGCACAGGCTCCCCCGGGACCAACGGTGAAGGTGTTAACCGGCTGATCACCATAAGTCGCGACAACTGACCACGCCGCCACGGCGCGCGCTCGGCGCCATTCTGGCGACTCGGGGGGCTCCGTTCGGTTCAGGAGCCAGTTGTGAAGCTTAGCTATTTCAAGAGCCTGGGCCTGGCCGCGACGATCGCCGCCCTGGCCGGCTGCGCCACCACTCCGCCGCCGAAGCAATCGCCCTTGGTCCGCCGCGCGCCGCTCAACAACTCATACGGCTTCGCCCCCGCCGCCCGCGAGGACCGCAGCCTGGTCGCCCAGGCGGGCGCCTTTGAAAGCTACATGCGCCGCGCGCGGGGCATCGACGCCCAGTTCTCCGGGGCCGGCGAGGTCGCCCAGGCCCTGCAGACCGGCGCATCCCACGAGCCCGTGGAGCTGGAAGGCGGCATGGTCGCCTACGCCGCGCTCGCCGCGCTGCAGGAGCCGCGCTTCGTGGCCGCGGTGAAGGCCGACCGCTCCGGCCTCGCCCGCCGGCTCGCCGCCGATCCCCGCGCGGCCCTCGATATCCCCGGCGCCGAGGCGGCCGGGGCGCGGGCCAGCGGCGCGCTCTTCGCCCAGGGCCAAGCGCTCGCCGGCCAGGGCGAGAAGGTCAAGCGCGCCGCCTATTCTGTGCAGCACCAGGCCTGGTCGACGGCCAAGGTCTCCGATCCGGGCGGACGGCTGGCGCGGGTCAAGCGTCTGTCGAGCGCGGCCTACCAGCCGGCGCGGGACGACGCCCAGAATCTGCAGTCGGCGCTCAGCGAGGGCGCTCGCCGCCAGGGTTCCGCCAGTCCGCTGGTCGCGCGCGGCGTGGCGCTGGCCGCGCTCAGCGTGCTGGGCGAGGAGCGCCAGGCGCGGTCCCTGATGAGCGAGCCGCGCACCACCTCCTGCCTGCACATGGCCAAGCTCAACCTCTACCAGTGCCTGGCCAGCGCCGGGCCGCACTACGAGGACATCTACTGCCTGGGCCAGCACGCCATGATCGACACTGGCCAGTGTGTGGTCGAGGCGACCCGGGCCGCCCCGCTGCGGCAGGCTTCGCTGACCAAGGCCAGTTACGGACGCTAAAGCAGGTCGCGCAGCCAGGCGACCAGCGGGGCGTCGGCCGGCGGCATGGGATAGTCGGAGAGCTTCGACGGCTTGGCCCAGGCCAGCGCTGCATGCTCGCGCGCCGTGATCTGCCCCTCCCAGCGGCGGACCAGATAGAGCGGCATCAGCAGGTGGAAGGCCTCGTATTCGTGGCTGGCGAAGACAAAGGGGGCGAGGCAGGCTTGGGTGATCTGGATGCCCAGCTCCTCGTCCAGCTCGCGGATCAGGCAGGCTTCCGGTGTCTCGCCCGCCTCAACCTTGCCGCCGGGGAATTCCCAAAGGCCCGCCAGCGGCTTGCCGTGGGGCCGCTGGCAGATCAGCACGCGCCCATCGGCGTCGATCAGCGCCGCGGCGGCGACCAGCAGAAGGGGTTTGTCGGGTGGGTCGTCGGCCATGGGGGCTTCATTCCCGGCCCGAGTCATAAAGGCAACAGGCTGGTCTAATTCCCCGTCCGTGGGTTGACATTAACCTCTCAAACCCCGATGTGCAGCCCGCGTCACGCAATACGACGTGCTCAGCGCTCCAGCCGCGTGGGGTCTCTCTTGAGGCCCAGCCTGTCGAGCGCCGTAAGACCCATAGATCGCCCATCACGCGGGGCGCTTCCCCAAAGACCCGCGACCTCCGCGCCCTCGATGTGATCGATTGGGCGCGTTCGGCGCATTTGTGAGACTGATTTTGACTCAATTCACCGACTTCGGCCTGGCCGCCCCGCTGCTCAAGGCGCTGGCCTCCGAAGGCTACACCACCCCCACCCCGATCCAGGCCCAGGCGATCCCCGGCGTCATGGCCGGCCGTGACCTGCAGGGCATCGCCCAAACCGGCACCGGCAAGACCGCCGCCTTCGCGCTGCCAATCCTGCACCGCCTGGCCGCCGAGAAGCGCCAGCCCGAGCGCAAGGGCGCCCGCGTCCTGGTGCTCGCGCCCACCCGCGAACTGGCCAGCCAGATCGGCGAAAGCTTCAAGACCTACGGACGCCACATGGGCGTCACCGTCGCGGTAATCTTCGGCGGCGTGAAGTACGGCGCCCAGCACAAGGCCATGGCCAACGGCGTCGACGTGCTGGTCGCCACGCCGGGCCGCCTGCTCGACCACCTGCAGGAGAAGACCATCACCCTGCGCGGCGTCGAGATCTTCGTCCTCGACGAGGCCGACCAGATGCTCGACCTGGGCTTCGTGCTGCCGATCCGCCGGATCGTGGCGCACATCCCGAAGGTGCGGCAGAACCTGTTCTTCTCGGCCACCATGCCGACCGAGATCAGCAAGCTGGCCTCGGAGCTGCTCACCGATCCGCTGCGCGTCGCGGTCGCCCCGCAGTCGACCACGGTCGAGAAGGTGAACCAGAAGGTCCTCTTCGTGGAGCAGAGCCGCAAGCGCGCCTTGCTCTCCGAGCTGTTCGACGACACCGGCTTCAAGCGGGTCATCGTCTTCACCCGCACCAAGCGCGGCGCCGACCGCGTGGCGCGTGGCCTGGAGCAGGTGGGCGTCGACGCCGCCTCGATCCACGGCGACAAGAGCCAGGGCCAGCGCGAACGCGCGCTCGCCGACTTCAAGGCCGGCAAGGTCCGCGCCCTGGTGGCCACCGACATCGCGGCGCGCGGCATCGATATCGATGCGGTGAGCCATGTGGTGCAGTATGAATTGCCCACCGTGCCGGAGAGCTATGTCCACCGGATCGGGCGGACCGCCCGGGCCGGGGCCGGCGGCTCCGCCGTGGCGTTCTGCGGCGAGGAAGAACG
>JANXXK010000120.1 GCA_025350685.1 Alphaproteobacteria bacterium
CAGCCCGGCCGACTTAGCGAAATGGGGCCACGGCGATGTTGCCAAGTTGCACGGCGTCGGACCGTCGGCCTTTCCGATCCTGGTAGCGGCCCTTCATGCTGCGAACTTGGATTTCAACGGCTGGGGCTGACGTAGCCGGCAGGGTTTCGGGCGGGGTCGAAAGCGGTCGTTGGGGGCGCGTTCGAAAGCCGACGTTTAGATGGCAGGCTAAACTGGGGCCCCTTGCGACCTCAGCTACGCCGACTATCGCTTTGGCTACTCAGCGCACGGGCGCTGCCCTCAACCCGGGACAGGTCTAACGACCCTCTTTTAGAACCTCACGCTTGAGACAGTCGGCTGCGACGACATCAGGCCTGCGCGCGCCGCAACGGGCGGTGCAACGTCCGCCGCGCCACTCAAGCTCCAGCTTGCCTTCAACAACGCGAAATCGGCCCTTCATCAAGGTGTTGCCGATCATCGCTTCTACGGATGTCCACATCTCCGAGCCTCCTGAGGCGAGAAGGCTACCGCGATGAAATTTCATCGTGCTTTACAGGCCACCGACTAGCGAACCCAGGCTGTCAGCCATGAAGCAAATGTGCCGGGTCGCGGTCGTGACCGAGTGCTGCCCGAAAACTTCACCGCGCCTAAGCCAAACGGCCCAGCCGTGGGGGGGCTGGGCCGAAGGGTCTCGGGCGTGGGGCGACCCGCGACATGGAGCAACGCCAAAACCTCCCACAGTGTGTCCTCTCTGACAAGGCGGTCATCGGCCTCGCTGAGCTGGGCGCTTGGCCCTTCGGCAGTCGAACAATTTCTGTCAGCGCCACGCCTTCGGAGGCTCTGGGTACCGATAAACCCCGTCGCCCGAAGGACCGACGATGCGATAAGCCGAGGGAGGCGACTCCGTGAAAGACGCGCCGACGTAGTCGATCGCCGCTGACAACTTAGCTTCCTCAACGGTCTCGGCTTCAAGCACCTGCGAATGATTGACCCCGGCGGGACCCCCTTCGGGCCATTCGAAATGCATCGTGAAGCTAGCCAACTTCGGCTCCAAACCGTTGTTACCCGAACG
Source organism: Alphaproteobacteria bacterium (assembly GCA_025350685.1). Lineage (GTDB taxonomy): Bacteria > Pseudomonadota > Alphaproteobacteria > Caulobacterales > Caulobacteraceae > Phenylobacterium. Next base: position 1,052 of record JANXXK010000120.1, read on the forward strand.
GAGAAGCGCGGCGCGAGCCGGTCAGTTCCAGAGCTGACTATCCGCGCTCTCGCGGCCTCTCGCCAGGAGATCGTCCAACAGTCTATCGCGCGAAGTCCTCGCTTCTTCGACGCGCCCGCGCGGACCGCTTGGCAGGGGGGCGACGTCATGTGTTCATGCCGCTGGGGCACCGGCATTCGGACGCCCGGCGTCCGACCGGAGGCCCGCAGAACCACAGAATGGACACTTTAGGCCGGAGATTTGCCGCCCTACGGCGAGATCGCCCGTTAACATGGCTACGGGTGAACGCGCTTTTCGCGCTCGCCCGGGTCGTGCTTGCCGCGACATTGCTGGCTATGCGTGCCGGCGTTTTGACCAAGGGCGGGTAGGAACGCTGCGTCGCGGCGGCTGGGAGTCTGGCGGATCGCGCGCGCTCAATATATCTCGCGTAGCAATCAGCTCAAGGCGGACGCCAGCGCCAGTCTGAGGCAAGATTTAGAGGAACGAGGCCGCGGGCCCTGGAGATAGCCTGCCTTGATCGGCCCGGTGATCGAGCAGCATTCGCCTGTTTCGCCACCACGATCCCATCGCGGCGCGAGCAAGGGTGTGCGAAATCCGCAGCGCCGTGAGCAGCCCGGGCTCCCCAATCCAACCGCGGCGGAACATCGATCGAGAGCAGAGCAACAGGCGAAGCGCTGCGCGAGAATAGAACCCATGTGGTCCACGTGCTGCGATAGCGCCGACAACCAGCGGCAGGGCACCAGGCTTTGTTGCGCGAAGCCCGAGCTCCTCCTCTCGTTTGCCATCGCGCAGCTCTCTCGCCGACCGCCGCATCACGTGGCCTAACCCACCCGCCTATTTGCAGACGAGGCCCGACCGGCCTCGCGCCGCGACCAGTCTTGGGGGATAGCCGCTTCAAGGGCGTCATCGACGGTTACGACGCCCAGCAGTCTTCCTTCGTCGTCGACCACGGGAAGGCTGAGAAGATTGTAGTCCGCCATCCGCGTGGTCACAGAGATGATGTCGTCATCTGGGGATGCCACGACCGTCTCCGCGTCCGCCGCATCCCGAAGCAGGGTGGTGGGCGCGAGTTGCAGGGCGCGGACGAGGCTCAGCGTACCGGCTAGTGCGCCGCCCGAGCGCAGGCTATGGATCGTCACCAAGGCTTCCGGCTGCAAGGTCGTCGACACTCTCAGCTGATCCAGGGCGTCGGCAATGCTGCAGTCTTCGGGGAGCGCGAGATAGTCGGTTCCCATTAGCCCCCCCGCCGTCGCTTGATTGTAGCCAAGGAGGGCGCGGACTTTCGTCTGTTGCGCCAACGGCAAGCGATCAAGCACGTTCTTCCGGCGATCCTGCGGCAAATCCATCACCGCGTCGGCAGCGTCGTCGGCGCGCATGTGCGACAGGACGTCGGCCACTTCGTCGTCGTTCCTGGACTTCAACAGTTGCGCCTGCTGATCCTCCTCAAGCTCCTCGAAGACGTTGGCCTCCAGCTTGGGATCAGCATGAACCATCGCTAGCAAGACGCCCTGCTCCTCGGTCGGCGCGCGTTCGATAATGTCGGCGATCTGGGCCGGCTTCAGACGGCCAATTCGGCCCGAGGTAAATGGCGACTTCGCGCGGCCCTCCTCGCCCGTCAGGAGCAGGAAGTCCCGCCAGTCCCGTGCGGGATGGTGCTCGTGCGAGCCCAGGTGCAGCCAGCTGTGCTTGTGAACGTCCACACCCGTCGCGCGCCAGCCTTCCGGCGTGGCGGCAAATCGAATGTCGTGCGCCTTAACCAGGACGCCGCGCGGCAGGTCGACTAGACGCCGCCCGAGCACCTCGGCTTTCAGCAGCACTTCGCCCTCACGCCGAACGAACGATTGGCGTTCTGCCTTCGCCGCGACACAAACCGCCCCGTCCGGCCTGATGACCTCCACGACAGCCATCGGCAGGAATGCTGGGCCGCCAGCCGTGCTGAAGACGAGGCCTTTTAGCAACGGGTGGTCATCGTCCCGCAGCACCGTGACGACATCTTCCAGCCGGCCG
>JANXXK010000128.1 GCA_025350685.1 Alphaproteobacteria bacterium
CGAGCAACCGGCCCTCTACCTGACACTCGCCCGGCTGCTGGCCGAGCAGGACGACGTCAACCGGGCGCAGGCCCTATTCCCCGTCCTGGAGGACGCCAACCCGCGCGCGTTCGATCTCACCGCCGCGGGGATGGCGCGGACCGGCGCAGATGTACTTCGCGCCCTGGCGGGCGTCGTCGTGGGCGGTGCGGATGCGCCGACCGGGCCAATCCACGCCTATATTGCCGAGCGGCTGGGGCGGGATGCAGCCGACGCGGAGTTGATCCGGCGGCTCCTGGTGCTCGCCGCCGACCACGGCTTTGAGCCGGGTACGATCGCAGTTCGGAGTGTGGCCAGCACGGGGGTGACTCCTTGGCGGTCGGTAATGGCCGGCCTGTCGATTTCGATCGGCCGGCGCGGGCGGCAGGGCAGCTTCGACGCCATCCGCCGGTTCCTGACCGAGATCGCTGAAAGTCCGGACCCGACTTCACCGGTCATTCAGCGGATCAAGGACGGCGAGGCAATCCCGGGTTTCGATTCCTTCGTCTACGCCCACGGCGATCCGCGGGGACGCGCGTTGCTGGCCGCCTGTGCCGCGACCCTGGGCGAGGATCCGCAGTTCCGGCGCTTGCAGGCCGCCCTGGCCGTGGCGCGCGACGTCCGCGGATTGGAGCCCAACTTCGCCCTGGCCTGCCTCTTCGTTTGCCGGCGGATCGGCGTTGGACCGGGCAGCGCCCTTTTCCTGCTGGGCCGCGCCGCGGGATGGATAGCGCACGCCATCGAGCAGTACCAAGTGGGGGAAACCCCGCACCAGAGCGAGGTCTATACGGGGCCGCTTCCCGCCTGAGCCCGGGGAGGCTCAGCATTGACGAGGCTCGTCAAGATTGACGCCGCCTAGCGTCGCCAGGATAACCGCCTCCGCAAGGGGAGCGCGCGTGCCCGCATTCGCGGCCTGCGCGCCGCGCGCTGACGGCTCGGACCCGGAACCGGGAGAGCGACAGACGCGCCGGCCACGGGAGATACGACTATGGGCATTGTGAGACGGATTGCGATCGGGGTCGGTTTGCTCGTCGCTCTCGCGGCGCTTGTCGCCTTGGGCGCAAGTCTGTGGCTCGTTTTCCCAACGCGGCCGGCGTCGGCGCCAGGCATCCGCTTCGTCGGCTTCGTTCACCTGCCGAAGGACGGCAAGGGAGCGCTTTCGATCCTGGACTACCTGACCGTCGACGGCCGCGACCTCTTCGTCACCAGCGAGAGCGCCGGCTCCGTCTATCGTGTCCCGCTTTCTTCAGGGCCCTTGCCGGCGACGGGCGCGATCGCCACCCTGCCCGGAGCGGGCGCATCGCACGGGGTGGTTATCGATCCCACGAGCCGCCTAGCCTTCGCGTCCCACAGCAACAGCAACACGGTGGACGTCTTCAATCCGGCCACCCTCAGCCTGATCAAGCGGATTCCTGTGCCGCCCGACGTCGATGGCATCTTCTTCGAGCCCAACGCCCGTCTCGTTTACGCAGTAAGCGGGGATCCGAAGGTTGCCACTCTGATCGATCCGCAGACCCAGGCCAAGGTTGGGGTCATACCGCTGGGCGGCAAGCCTGAGTTCGCGGTTTACGACCCCCTGACCAAGCTCATCTACCAGAACCTGGCGGACAAGGACGTGATCGCCGTCGTTGATGTCGCGAAACGCGCGGTGGTGGAGACCTGGAGCCTCGGCGCCTGCAAGGGGCCCACCAGCATAGTCCTCGACGACGCGCACCGGCGGCTATTCGTGGTCTGCGCGGTCAGCTCAAACCTTGTGGTGCTCGACCCCGCCACCCACGCGGTCGTGGCGACCCTGCCAGTCGGCGGCGCGCCGGATTCGGTCGCCTACGATCCAGCGTCGGGCCGTCTCTACACCGCCGGGAAGGCCGGCACGACGACGGTGGTCCAGCAGACCGGCGCGGACGGCTATCGCGTGGTCGCCAATATCAAGCTGCACTACGGTGCGCACACCCTGGCCATCGACCCCGTCGCTCATCGACTCTACGTCGGCTACGCCAGCGTGCTGATCGCTCCGCGTCTGGCGGTCTTCGACATCGGCCGCTGACGAGCGAGGGGACCGAGGACGGGGTCATGCAGGATTCGCATGAATCCATGCGCCAAACGGGTGTGCCCGGATCAGCGGCCCGCGGTATGCCGTCTCTGGACACCAAGGCGGTAGTACTCGCGCGGACCTTCGCGCTCCGCCAAGTTGATCAAAATCGTATAGATTGACATGCGCTGCGGCCAAGCTGAATTTCGGATGGGTCTTCGGCTGGATGTCTTGCGCCCGCGCGCCTCGTGACAGGAAAAGGCGCGGTCTTCCACGATGATCTCTCAGACGGGGCGCCCATCCCTGGGCGGCCCTTCCTCGTCAACATCCTCTCGCTTTGGAGTACCCAGAGTCCAAATGCCCCCCACCCCTGCAGCCCTGATCTCCGCGCGTCTCGACCGCTTGCCGCCAACGCGCCACCTGTGGGCCTGGGTGGGTCGCATTTCCTTCGGCGCGTTCTTCGAGATCTATGAGGTGGCGCTGACCACCGTGCTTGGGCCTGCCCTCGTCGCGGCCCATCTGTTCCACAAGGGCAAGGGCGGACTGTTCGGCTTGCCGGACCAGGCGACTTTCGCCTTCGGGACCTTCGCTGGCCTTTTTCTGGGGGCGCTGGCGTTCTCGGCCTCGGCGGACCGGTGGGGCCGCAGACCGATCTTCACGTTCTCACTGGTCTGGTACGCCGCGGCGACGGTAGTCATGGCGTTCCAGGACAGCGTCACCTCCATCTGCCTGTGGCGCTTCATCGCCGCCATTGGCATCGGAGCCGAGGTCGTGGCGGTGGACAGCTACCTCTCTGAACTGATGCCTAAGCGCATGCGGGGCCGCGGCTTCGCGCTCAGCAAGTCGTTGCAGTATACCGCCGTGCCGGTCGTGGGCCTGCTCAGCGTC
>JANXXK010000139.1 GCA_025350685.1 Alphaproteobacteria bacterium
GGCCAGGATCACCGCCGGCGTCGCCACCAGCCACGTGCCGGCCATCGGCGCGGCGCTCGACAACGGCAAATCAGGCGAAGCCTACTGGGCGCCGGTGTTCGCCGGCTATGAACGCTCCAAGGCCTGGATCGCCGCCGAGAAGCCCGACGTCATCATCCTGGTCTACAATGACCACGCCTCGGCCTTTTCGCTGGAGCTGATCCCCACCTTCGCAATCGGCTGCGCCGCGCAATTCGCGCCCGCCGACGAGGGCTGGGGCCCGCGGCCGGTGCCGATGATCGAGGGCCATCCGGAGCTCGCCGGGCACTTAGCCGAGAAGCTGATCCTCGACGAATTCGACATGACCATCGTCAACAACATGAACGTAGATCACGGCCTGACGGTGCCGCTGTCGCTGATGTTCGGCCAGCCCAAGGCGTGGCCCTGCAAGGTGATCCCGCTGGCGGTCAATGTGTGCAATACCCGCCGCCGACCGGGAACCGCTGCTTCAACCTCGGCAAGGCGATCAGGAAGGCCGTCGAGAGCTTCCCGCAGGACCTGAAGGTCGTGGTGTTCGGCACCGGCGGCATGAGCCATCAGTTGCAGGGTCCGCGCGCCGGCCTGATCAACCGCGCGTTCGACACTGCCTTCCTCGATGCCCTGGTCTCAGACCCAGCGACGCAGGCCAAGGTCGCGCACATCGACTATGTCCGCGAGGCCGGCTCCGAGGCGATCGAGCTGGTCATGTGGCTGGTGATGCGCGGCGCGCTCAATGACCAGGTGCGCGAGGTCCACCGCTTCTACCACGTGCCGGCCTCGAATACCGCCGTCGGCCACTTGATCCTGGAGAACCTGGGCTAGGCTGAATGTCGATTCAGCATAGTGGGACGTGCTCACGCCAGGGGCAGGCCCACATAGTTCTCCGCCACGGTCACCTGGGCGGCGTGGGAGCCGCGGATATAGTCGAGCTCGGCCATCTGCATGCGCCGGCTGAAATCGTCGCTGTCGGGGAAGCGGTGGGTTAGGCCGGTGAACCACCAGGAGAACCGCTCGGCCTTCCACACCCGCGCCAGCGCCTTGGCCGAATAGCCGTCGATCCCCGCGGTCGATCCGTCGCGATAGAAGCCGATCAGCGCCTGCGACAGATAGTGCACGTCGGACGCCGCGAGATTGAGCCCCTTGGCGCCCGTGGGCGGGACGATGTGTGCGGCGTCGCCGGCCAGGAACAGCCGGTTCCAGCGCAACGGCTCGGCGACGAAGCTGCGCAGCGGCGCGATGGATTTCTCGATTGCGGGACCCCGCTGCAGGGTCGCCGCGGCCCGCGGGCCTAGGCGCACGGCGAGTTCGTCCCACATGCGCTCGTCCGGCCACTCCTCCGGTGTCTCGTCCAATCCCACCTGCACATAGTAGCGGCTTCGGGTCAGCGAACGCATTGAGGCGAGCGCGAAGCCGCGGGCGTGGTTGCAATAGATCAGCTCGTGATCGCAAGGCGGGACCTCGGCCAGCAGGCCCAGCCAGCCGAACGGATATTCCCGCTCGTAGGTGCGCCGCACGTCGCTCGGGATCGCGCCGCGACTGACCCCGTGGGAGCCGTCGCAACCGGCCACGAAGTCGCAGTCGAGGCGCTGGTGGGACCCGCTGTGGCGCCAGGTGATGGACGGCCGGTCGGTGTCGAGGCCATGCAGGGCCACATCCGCCGCCTCGAAGACGATCGGGGTGCCGCGCTGGGTGGCGGCGTCGATCAGGTCCTTGGTCACCTCGGTCTGGCCGTAGACGGTCACCGTGGCCCCGCCGGTGAGCGCCTTCAGGTCGATGCGGAACAGCTCGCCGTCCACCGCCAGCGAAAAGCCGTCATGCACCAGGCCCTCGCGGCGCATGCGGGCGTTGACGCCCACCTTGTCGAGCAGGTCGACAGTGACCTTCTCCAGTACGCCGGCGCGGATGCGGCCCTCGACATAGGCGCGGCTTCGCTGCTTGAGGATCACGCTGTCGATGCAGGCGGCGTGCAGCAGTTGCTGCAGGAGCAGACCCGCGGGGCCTCCGCCGACGATGGCGACCTGCGTCCGCACCCGGCCTCATCCCTTGTGGAGGTTTGCAGCATGCGGGCGGCTGAGGTAGCTCAGCGCGACCACGGCCAGCCCGGCTACCAGCACCACCGGCGTCATGAAGCCGAACACCTGGCCAGCCGTGTAGCCCGCCTCGCGCAGTTGCCCGGCGACCAGCGGCCCGGCGATGGAGCCGATGCGGCCGACCCCTACCGCGGCCCCTGCCCCGGCCGCGCGCACCTGCGGCGGGTAGAGCGTCGGCGCGATGGCATAGAGCGAGTACTGACCGGCCAGCACCATGAAACCCGCGGTCGCCGACAGGATCAGCACCATGTTGAGCGCCGCGGCTGAGGCCAGCGCGTACATGGCCCCGGCCAGGGCCGCATAGACGATCGCCAGCGGCCAGCGGTATCCGGCGCGGTCGACCACGAAACCCACCGACAGGGCGCCGACGACGCCGGCCAGGTTGAACCACAGGGACGCCGTCGAGCCGTCCGCGGGCGTCAACCCCTTGGCGATCACCAGGGTCGGAAGCCAGTTCAGCATCAGATAGAGGATCATCAAGGTCAGCACGAAGGCGACCCAGAGCAGCGCGGTGCCTGCCGCTCGGCTCTCGCCGAACAATGCCCGCGCCAGGCTGCGGTCCGAGCCTTCCACCGGCTCCGGCCGGGTCTCCGGCAGCAGCCAGAACACCACCGGCATCAGCAGCAGCGGCAGCACGCCGCCGATCAGAAAGAGGTCGCGCCAAGCCATGTGCGCGCCGGCGTACTTGGCGACCAGCGCCACCGTCGCCCCACCTGCCGGCATGCCGCAGAACATGGTGGTCACCGTCGCGGCCCGCCGGGCTGGCGCGCTGATCTCCATGGCCACGGCGATCAGGTTGGGCATGGCCCCGCCGAAGCCGAGGCCCGTCGCCAGCCGCGCCAGGAGCAGGGTGTCGTAGCTGTGAGTCAGGGCTGTCGCGACCGAGAACAGGCCGAACGCCGCCACCGAGACCACCAGCACCGGTTTGCGGCCGATCCGGTCGGCGATCCAACCGCCCAGGAAGGCGCCGACCACCAGACCCAGCATGGCCGCGCTGCCGGCGTTGCCCATCAGGGCCGGACCCAGGTGCAGCTCCGGCGCCAGCTTCGGCGCCGACACCCCGAACGCCTGGATGTCGTAGCCTTCCAGCGCGGCGATGAAAAAGCAGATCAGCACGACCACGCCGGGCCCTACCCGCCCGACGGCCTTGCCCATTGCGTCGGTTGTCATGTCCGCCCCCCCCCGGGGCCGAGCCTTCGCGGCGCATCTATTTCGGTGCGTGACGCCTACTCTTTCGGATGTCGCCGGGCCCCGCAAGGCGGTCCCGCCTTGACGCCGGACGGCCTGACGTCGTCGGCGCTCACTTGCCGACGAATACCGGCTTGCGCTTCTCGAAGAAGGCGGTGCGCGCCTCCTTGGCGTCCTGGCTGGCGAAGGCGATGCGGATGTTGGCGACCTCGTAGCGGAGCTGCTGCTCCAGGTCGTTGGTCTCGCTGGACTTGACCATGCCCCGCTTCAGCAGGCGAAGCGTGATCGGCGACCAGGCGCAGAGCTCCTGGCAATAGGCCGCCAACCGCGCGGCGAACTTGTCGTCGTCGACCACCTCGCCGGCCATGCCCAGGCGCACGGCCTCCTCGCCGTTGGCGGTGCGGTTCTCCATCATGAAGCGCATGGCCTGCTCGTAGCCCATGGCCTGCGGCAGGGTGATGGTCAGGCCGGCGTCGGGCGAGCCGCCGATCCGGGTGTAGCCGGCCATCAGCCGGGCGCTCTTGGCCACCAGCCGCACGTCGGTGGCCATGGCCAGGCCCAGCCCCGCCCCCACCGCCACGCCGTTGATCCCGCCCACCACCGGCTTGTCGCAGCGCTTGCGGATCGCCAGCAGGAACTGACCGACCCAGCCGATGTCGTCCAGCTGCGCCGTCAGTGGAGTGTGCGGCGAGTAGGGCTCCGACCCTGACAGGTCCAGGCCCGCGCAGAAGGCGTCACCCGCGCCGGTGATCGCCACCACCCAGACGTTGTCGTCGCGCGCCGCGGCGTCGACCGCCTCGATCACCGACCAGGCCAGGGCCTGGCTCAGCGCATTCTTCTTCTCCGCCCGGTTCAGCGTGACGGTGCGGACGTGGCCGGCGTCGGCGACGGTGACAAGGTCGGTCATCCTTACGCCGCCTCGAACGCCCGCAGGCGCTGGCTGATGATCGCGTGGGCGTCGGCCATGATGGTGTCGATCAGCTCCTTGCAGGTGGGAATGTCGTGGATCAGGCCCACCACCATGCCGCAGGACCAGGCGCCGGCGTCCATGTCGCCGTCCTGCATGATCTTCGGATAGACCCCGCCCACCTCGGCGATGATGTCTTCGAACTTCAGGTTGGCGCCGAGTTCTTTTTCCTTCTCCAGCAGCCGTCCAACGGCGGCGTTGTTCAGCACGCGTTCGGTGTTGCGCAGCGAGCGCATGATCAGGCGGGTATCGAGCTCGCTGGCCGCGACGATCGCCTCCTTCACGTGGTCGTGGATCGGCGCTTCCTTGGTCGCCATGAAGCGCGTGCCCATGTTGATCCCGTCGGCGCCCATGGCCAGCGCGGCGACCAGCTGGGCGCCGTTGGCGACGCCGCCCGAGGCCACGAAGGGAATCTTCAGCTCCTCAGCGGCCCTCGGCAGCAGCACCCAGTTGCCCACGTCGTCCTCGCCCGGATGGCCGCCGCACTCGAAGCCGTCGACGCTGACCGCGTCGCAGCCGATCGACTCGGCCTTCAGCGAGTGGCGCACCGACGTGCATTTGTGGATCACCTTGACGCTGGCTTCCTTGAGGGCCGGGAGCCACTTCTGCGGATTGTTGCCGGCGGTCTCGACCACCTTCACTCCACCGTCGAGGATCGCCTGGATATAGCCGGGATAGTCCGGAGGGGTGATCGCCGGCAGGAAGGTCAGGTTCACCCCGAACGGCTTGTTGGTCATGCCCCGGCACTTGGCGATCTCGGCCGCCAGCTTCTCCGGCGTGCGCTGGGTCAGTCCGGTGATGATGCCGAGGCCCCCGGCGTTGGAGACCGCCGCGGCCATCTCCGCCAGGCCCACGAAGTGCATCCCGCCCTGGATGATCGGGTGCTCGATGCCGAAGAGTTCGGTGATGCGGGTCTTCATGGGCGGGATCCTGGGTTGCGGTGTTTTTTTCAATAGAAGCACAGACGCCGTCGCGGCGCCCAACGGGTCTCTAGCTCGCCGTTTCGAGCTTCAAGGTCTCGCGCAGCTGACGCTTGAGGAACTTGCCGCTGGCGTTGCGTGGGATCGCCTCGTCGAGGAACCAGACGTAGCGCGGCGCCTTGTGCCGGGCCATCAGGCCTTCGCAATGGGCCCGCAGTTCGTCGGCCGAGACGCCGTGGCCGGGCCGCAGCACCACCGCGGCCCCGACTTCCTCGCCCAACCTCGCGTCGGGCACGCCGAACACGCAGCACTCAGCGACCGCCGGATGGCGATGCACGCAGGCCTCGACCTCGGCGCAATAGATGTTCTCGCCGCCGCGCAGCAGCATGTCCTTCTTGCGGTCGACGATATAGAGGAAGCCGTCCTCGTCGATCCGCGCCACGTCGCCGGTGTGGAGCCAGCCGTCGGTGATCGACTCGGCGGTGGCCTCGGGGCGGTTCAGGTAGCCCTTGATCACCTGGGCGCCCTTGACCCACAGCTCGCCCACCTCGCCCTGCGGCACGGTGTTTCCCTCGTCATCGACGCACTTGGCCTCGAAGCTGGGCGTCGGCCGCCCGACGCTCTCCGGCTTGTGGACGTAGAAGTCCGCCCCGACCGAACAGATGATCCCGCAGGTCTCGGTCATGCCGTAGCCGGTGCCGGGGCGGCCCATCTTCAGCGCCGCGTCGATCTTGCCGACCAGGTCCGGCTGCACCGGCGCGCCCCCGCCGGAAATCGCCAGCAGGCTGGAGGTGTCATACTTGTCGAAGTCCGGGTGCATGATGATCTCGCGCGCCATCACCGGCACGCCGCCGGTGCTGGTGACGCGCTCACGCTCGATCAGCCGCAGCGCCTCGCCAGCGTCCCAGCGGTGCATCAGCACCATCTTCCCGCCCGCCGCGGTGGTCGCGTAGGCCCCGCAGTTGTTGGCGGTGACGTGGAACAGGGGGGTGGTCAGCAGGCTGACCGGGACCAGCGGCGGCGCGGCCGGATCGGGGCCGACGCCGGTCGCCTTCTGAACCGCCAGCACCTGGGCCTGGCCGACGAACATCATGCTGAATAGGTTTGAGACGCAGCCGCGTTGGGTGAGCTGAGCGCCCTTCGGAAAGCCGGTCGTGCCTGAGGTGTAGAAGATGCAGGCGTCGCCGTCCGGATCGACTGCAACGTCGGGAATGGCCCCGCCGCTGGAGATCACATCGGACCAGGCGATCATGCCGGCCGGCAGATCGCCCACGCGGACGCCGACCACCTTGGCGTCGGCCTCCATGCCGGGCCGTTCTTGCAGCCTGGCCAGGCGCTCCTGGTCGCAGAACAGCACCCTGGGCTGGGCATCCTTCAGCCCGTATTCCATCTCCTCGGCGACCCACCAGGCGTTCATCCCGACGACCGTGATCCCCACCGAGACGCAGGCCCAGTAGATCAGCATCCATTCGGGGAAGTTGCGCATGGCGATGGCCACCCGCTCGCCAGGCTTCACGCCCTGGTCGAACAGCCATGAGGCGATCGCGCCGGTCAGCCGGTGAGCCTCGCCGTAGGTGATCCGCTCGTCGCCGTAGACGATGTAGTCGCGCTCAGCGAACTGGGCTGTCGACAGCCACAGCGCGCGGATGTTGGGCGGGACGTTCTTGTAGGTGCGCAGCTTCTGGCCACGCACCTCGATCTCCTCCACCTCGAACGGCGCGCCGGGCGCGGTCAGGGTGGTCCAGACCTGGTCGAATTCCTGGTAGTGCATTCACGCGTCTCCCCGGAGCGCCCGCCGAGCTTCGGCCGGCTGGGTCGCCCCCGATGACGGTCTATCAGCCTGCCGTAAGGTCGGCCAACGTCCACCTCTCCCACCCTTTCCTGGCCGCTTGGCGCCCCGCGTACGTAGGCTAGGGTCCGGACCGTAGAGGATCGGACCCATGGATGCGCTGATCGACGAGCTGACCAAGGCCCTCGGGGCCGACGCCGTCCTGACCGGCGAGGCTGCCGCCGAGCGGTCGACGAGCCCGTGGACGCGGCTCGGCACGCCGCGCGCCCTGCTGCGCCCCAGGACCACCGAAGAGGTCTCCACGGCCCTGCGCATCTGCCACGCCGCCTCCGCCCCGGTCAGCGCCTGGGGCGGCAAGACCGGCCTGGTCAGCGGGGCGCGAGCCGAAGGCGAGATCGCCCTGTCGCTCGACCGGATGAGCGCCATTGAGGAGATCGACACCACAGGCGCGACCATGACCGTCCAGGCCGGCTGCGTCCTGCAGACCGCCTGCGAGGCGGCCGAGGCGACCGGGCTGATGCTGCCGCTGGACCTCGGCGCGCGCGGCTCGGCGACCATCGGCGGCAACATCTCCACCAACGCCGGCGGCAACCGCGTCCTGCGTTACGGGATGATGCGCGACATGGTGCTGGGCGTCGAAGCGGTACTGGCCGACGGCACGGTGGTCTCCTCGCTCAACCACCTGATGAAGAACAACACCGGCTATGACCTGAAGCAGCTGTTCATCGGCTCCGAGGGCACGCTCGGGGTGGTCACCCGCGCGGTCCTGCGCCTGCGCACCAGGCCGGTGAGCCAGGACACGGCGCTGGTCGCCGTCGAGACTTTCGACCAGCTCCCGGCCCTGCTGCGCCTGCTTGACCGCCGGCTCGGCGGCACGCTCTCGGCGTTTGAGGTGATGTGGGCCGACTTCTATGAACTGGTCACCACTGAGCCCGCCAAGGGCCGCGCGCCGATCCCCCACGGCCACCCCTATTATGTGCTGATCGACGGCATGGGCGGCGACGAGGCGGCCGACGCCGAGCGCTTCGAGGCGGTGTTGGGCGAGGCCCTGGAAACCGGGCTGGTCGCCGACGCCGTGGTCGCCAAGTCGCTGGCCGAGCGCGAGGCGATCTGGGGCCTGCGCGACGACGTCGGCCAGACCGGCCGCGGCGGCCCCTCGCACACATTCGACGTCAGCTTGCGGATCTCCGATATGGAGGCCTACGTGGCCAATGTCCGCGCCGCTCTGGCCGCCCGCTGGGCCGACCCCGCCGCCTTCGTCTTCGGCCACCTGGGCGACGGCAACATCCACCTCGTGATCGGCGTGGGCGTCGGCGGCTCGGACATCCGCAAGGCCATCGAAGAGATCGTCTACCAGCCCCTCGCCGCCATCGGCGGCTCGATCAGCGCCGAGCATGGCGTGGGCCTGCAGAAACGCGCCTACCTCGGCCTCTCGCGCAACCCAGGCGAGATCGCCCTGATGCGCACGCTCAAGGGCGTCCTCGACCCGAAGAACATCCTCAACCGCGGCAAGATCTTCGAGGTGGAGGCGTGAGGTACGGGCTTAATGCTCTCGGTCGCTCCTCTCCCAAGGGCGTAGCCCTGGGGGAGAGAAGCAGGCAATATTCCCGTGCCAGCGGCGCAGACAGGCGGCGCCCGATCAGTTTCCGCCCTTAGCGGCTGCTTCCGCGAGCCGGGCGCCGCGAAGGATGCCTTCCATCGCGTAGTTCCCTTCATGGCAGGCGTATTCGTAGATCTGGCCCTTGGCGGGCTTGAAGGAATACTCGCCCGACCATGCCTGCGTGTAGTGCGCCGGATCGTCGACCGTGAACTGGTAGAGCAGTTCGTTCTTGGCGATGCGCGTGAACCGTTCCGTCACCGTGCCCTGGGATGACACTGGCGTCAGTGTCCGCCCTTCCTGGACGGGGTTCACGTTCCGGGTCTCGGTGACCAGCGTGTCGCCTTCCCACCAGGCCACCGTATCGCCCAGCCAGGGCCTGATCACGGCCGGCTGGTGAGACGCGCGGGCCTTTTCGGCGGAGGCAAAGATCGGGGCGATCCGGACGTCGTGGTTCATCTCCAGGTCGATCACGAAATAGCCCGGTGTGACGAAGAAGCTGTAGTTGTTGTTGTAGATCGCGTTGAGCATTACCGGCCCGCCGGCGTCGCTCTGCGAGATCAGGCAACGCTCGCGGAGCGGAAGATCCTCCGGACCCGCGTACGCCCCTTTTCCGGATTGATACTCGGCCCCGTCCCGGATTGTGAGGGCGAGGCTTTTCGCGCGATTGCGGAAAGGCATCTTCCCATCGGCGGGGCTGGTGATGAAGGAAGACCGCGCTTCTCCGTGAACGCGCATCAGGCCGTCGCCGGAATCGATCCAGTACGAATTGTAGCCGGCCGTGGCGTCTTCATCCTTGAAGGCGCCCTTGCTGAGGTCCGAGGCCCCGTTCGCCGCTGCGAGACGTGCGCTCGTCGCCTTCGCCACCGCGTCCGCCTGGGTCTTCGAGACGACGAGGTGGGAAAAGGTTGCGGGTCGCTCAAGCCGGGTGACGGTCGCGTTCGTCCAGACCCCATCGAAATCACGCGCCAATGCGCTGGGTACGATACCTTGGGGCACGATGGCTTCGCGCTGTGACTGCGCGAAGGCCGGGCCGGCGAGAAGCACGGCCAGCATTGCGGCCGCAAATATCGAGCCTCTTGTCATCGCATCGTCCTCCTCGGCCTCAACACTTTCGCGCCCTGCCGGCACTTTGCAAAGCCCCAGTTAGTTACGCTCTCCCAAGCCGCGATTGATAGCCGCGGCCTGAGGCCTCAGATCAGCATCGGGGCCATGCCCGGGTCGCCCTTGGCCATCGCCCGTTGATAGGCCGGCCGCGCGGCGATGCGCTGCAGATAGGCCAGGGTATTGGGCGAACTGGAGAGATCGCGCGGCACGAAGGCGCGCATGGTGGTCAGCGTGAAGACCATGATGATGTCGGCGGCGGTGAATTCGGTGCCGGCGAAATCGTCCGCATCGGCTCAAGTCGAAAGAGAGTTGTCGGCGCGACGGATTACCACCAACCCATGTCGGGCCTCCAGATCGCGTCCGCCGCGGGCGATCAGGACGACCTGCTCCAGCCGGCTCAGCCCCACCACCAGCGCGCTCAGCCAAAACCACCCCGTCCAGCCGGTCACGGCGATGGCGGGCCACAGGCAGAACAGGAGAAACGCCCCGACCTTGGCCGACCAGACGTGGAACATCATCGCCCGGCGCGTCATCAGCCAGGAGACGCCCAGGTAGGCGATCGGGCCGCCGAACAGCGCCGCCGCCGCGATCCCCTGGCTGCGGATCAGGCCCGGATAGGCCATCGCCAGGAAGCCCAGGATCGCCAGAGAGAAGAGGTTGTCGACCACCGCGTCCAGCTGCGCTCCGAACGCCGACGACTGGTTGAACCGCCGCGCCAGCCAGCCGTCGATCAGATCTGTGGCGGCGGCCAGGACGTAGAGCCCGAGCGCCGCCCTCGTCTGCCCCGCCCAGAGCAGGCCGAAGATCGGCGCGATAAGGAGGGCGCGGAGCAGAGTGACGGCGTTGGCGGGCTTGAACGCGCCCCGCTCGACGACCAGCCAGAGCGGCGACCAGCTCACGGTGCGGCGATCAGCCGGACGCTCGCCGGGTTGGCGATCAGGCTTTCGATCGAAAACGCGTTGTGGTGCATCGGGCAGACCAACTCGCCAGCCGCGTTCAGCCTCCCGAACTTCAGCGGCCCGCCGCGGTGCGGACAGCGGTTGGGAACCAGGTAGAACTCGC
>JANXXK010000210.1 GCA_025350685.1 Alphaproteobacteria bacterium
GCCGAGGAACTGCGCGAGACCCTGATCGGTACCCTTCAGCGCGTCGACGAGCGCTCGGAAGCCGAGGAAGAGGCTGAAACCCTCGCCCTGCTGGCCGATCCGACCCACATGCAGATGAGCGAGCTGGAACTGGTCCGCGCCCTGCAGAGCGACCGCGATGGCGGTCAGGAGGAGCGGTACTGAGCCCAGAAGGCGCAGAACCTCTCACCACCAAGGCGGCGCTCACCCCCGCCGCCACGAAGACCGACGCCCCGAATACAGCAAAGGCAGCCCCTCAAAAGGCTGCCTCTTCGCGTCCAAAAATGCTCCGTCAGTTCGAGCTGATCGAGAAGGTCAAGTCGTACGACCCGACGGCGGACGAGGCGCTGCTCAACCGCGCCTATGTCTACGCCATGCGCATGCACGGCGCCCAGAAGCGCGCCTCGGGCGATCCCTACTTCGCCCACCCCATCGAGGTGGCCGGCATCCTCACCGACTACCGCCTCGACACCGCGACCATCGTCACCGCCCTGCTGCACGACGTGATCGAGGATACCCCGGTCACCCGCGGCGAGATCGACCAGCTGTTCGGGACCGAGATCGGCGAACTGGTCGAGGGCGTCACCAAGCTGTCGAAGCTGGAGCTGTCGTCCGAGCATCTGCGCCAGGCCGAGAACCTGCGCAAATTCATCCTGGCGATCAGTCGCGACGTGCGCGTGCTGATGGTCAAGCTGGCCGACCGGCTGCACAACATGCGCACGCTGCAGCACATCGTCAGCCCGGCCAAGCGCGAGCGGATCGCGCGCGAGACGCTGGACATCTACGCGCCTCTGGCGCGGTCCATCGGCGTCCACCGCATCTGCACCGAGCTGGAGGAGCTCGCCTTCGAGCACCTCAACCCCGTCGCCCGCGACGCCATCGGCCGTCGCCTCGACACGCTTCGCCAGACGCAGGGGGGGGCGGTCAGCCTGGTCTCGGGCGAAATCGCCACCAAGCTGGAGGCCTCCAGCGTCCCGGCCCGGGTCTATGGCCGCGAGAAGAACCCCTATTCGATCTGGCGCAAGCTGCAGCGTAAATCGATTGGTTTCTCTCAGCTTTCCGACATTTACGCCTTCCGGGTGATCGTCGACACCGAGGATGACTGCTACCGGGCGCTGGGCGTCATCCACCGCGCCTGGCCCTCGATCCCCGAGCGGTTCAAGGACTTCATCTCCACGCCCAAGCGCAACAACTACCGCTCACTGCACACCACCGTGGTCGGGCCCAAGGGCATGCGCATCGAGATGCAGATCCGCACCGAGGCCATGGACCGGGTCGCCGAGGAGGGCGTCGCCGCCCACTGGCGCTACAAGGACCAGTCCTACGGCTTCGATATCGAGCACCAGCTGGCCGCCGGCGGCCGCGATCCGATCGAGAACCTGCGCCACCTGGTCCAGGTTCTGGAACACGGCGGCGACGCCGAGGAGCTGGTCGAGCACGCCAAGCTGGAGATGTACCTCGACCAGGCCTTCGTCTTTACCCCCAAGGGCCGGCTGGTCAGCCTGCCCACCGGGGCCATGCCGCTGGACTTCGCCTACGCCCTGCACACCGACATCGGCGACACCACCATCGGGGTGAAGATCAACGGCGAACTGAAGCCCTTGCGCACGGTGCTCACCAACGGCGACGTGGTCGAGGTGATCCGCGGCGCCAAGCCCGTGGTGCCGCCCGACTGGCGCTCGATCACCGTCACCGGCCGCGCGCGTTCCGCCATCCGCCGGCACATCCGCCAGACCGAGAAGGAAGAGTTCGCCCGTCTCGGCCGCGCCGCCGTGGACCAGATCTTCGAGGCCGCCGGCAAATCCCGCAAGGACGTCTCCTTCCGCCCCGCCCTGGACCGTTTCGCCGTGCCCAACGAGGAAGAGCTGTTCGGCGCCGTGGGCCGCGGCCGGGTCGCCCCGCCGCAGGTGCTGGAGGCGATCTTCCCCGGCCTGAAGGCGGCCGAGCGCGCTGCCGCCACCGCCCGGCGCCCGCTGGAGGACGGCAAGCGCGGCCGTCTCTACGTCCGCGGCGATGGCTTGACCGCCGGCCTCAACATCCACTTCGGTGAATGCTGCTCGCCGGTGCCCGGCGACCGCATCGTCGGCATCCTGGAGGAGGGGTCCAAGGAGCTCACTGTCCATACCATCGACTGCGAGCGGCTCGCCGCCTTCGAGGAGCGCGAGGAGGTCTGGCGCGACCTGCAATGGACGCCGGAGGCCGAGCGCAACTCGATCGCGCGGGCCAAGCTGATCGCCACCATCCGCAATGCGCCGGGCGTGCTGGGCCAGGTCTGTACCGTCATCGGCGAGGGTGGCGGCAACATCGTCCAGCTGCGCATGCACCACCGCCAGGCCGACTTCTTCGACGTGGACATCGACGTCGACGTCCACGACGCCCGCCACCTGACCCACATCGCCGCCGCGCTCCGCGCTAACGTCAGCGTCGAGACCGTCGAGCGGCGGAAGGACTAGATTCGCGACGAACAGATGGCCGGCCATGGCGGTGGGGTTCAGCCCGCGGGCCCTGTGCCAAGGCCTGCGGCGCCCAAGGCCGGCTTTGGGGCTGTCGGCCGATAGAGCGACAGCGCCTGACCGCGATAGGCCTGCGTCCAGGGGCCGCCAGGCGGAGGCGCATCTCCGGAGACGATTACCGCCTGGGCGTCTTGCAGCACCTCGCCCGGGGCCTCCGCGGGCGGACCCACCACCACCCGCGGTCGGGCCCAAAGCTGCACGAACGCAAAGTGGCCCTCGTTCACGTCGGGGGTGAGCAGCACAATGGCGCCGCCGGCGGGGAGGGTTGTGGCGATGGCCCGGATGTCGTGTGCCTGGGCCCGCCGCTGCTCCACCATCTGCCGCATCCAGAGGTGGTCGAGGTGGGTGGAGAGTAGGCCCAGTCCCAGGATCAGCCCCAGGCCAACCAGTGCCGGCCTCGCGCGGAGGGCCAAGGCGGCGGCGGCCAGGGTGAGGGTGGTGGCCAGGGCTCGGTAGGGGATCGCGAATTCGACCGGCGCCCGCACGGGAACCGAGTGAAAATATGCCGTCAATATGCTGGAATCCCACGGAAAGAGCACGATTCCGGCATGTAGGCAGGTGAGTAGCCCTACCAGGCCCACGATCATGGCTACAGCGGCTGCCAACTCCGTGCGCCGCCCGATCGGTCGCCCCAGCGCCGGGCCGGCGGACAGCCACAGCATCGGGGCGAGGAATTCGAAATAGCGGCCCCACAGGCGTAGGGTCTCGCTCGCGGTGCTGGCCACCTGCATGGCGAACATCGCCACCATCGCCAAGGTGGCGAGGAGCGACAGCGCCAGCAGCAACCAGACGAGGTCGGGCCCGGTGGCCGCGAAGGCCCGGCCTTCGGCCCGCCGGCGGCCGATCAGGTCAACAGCCCCGATCACCAAGGGCCCGCCGGTCAGAACCGTCATCGCCGAGCCCATGGCCGCCAGCTGCAGCAGGCCCAGCCGCCAGGCCCCGGCCGGCGCTTGGTCGCTCAGCTGATCGGCATAGCCCTGGCTGACGAAGAACAGCAGAGGATGGATGACCGGCTCGTGGGCGCCGGCCTGGATGAGGTTGCCGGCCGCCAGGAACGTCGCGGCGAACAGCGCCAGACGCACGGTCAGGCGCCGCCAGTCGCCGCTAGCGAGCGCCGCGGCGCCGGCCATGACCGCCAGGGCGGCGACCGAGCTCACCCCGTTCGGCTTCACCAGCACCAGCCCCGCGGCCAACACGCCCGCCAGGGCGGCGTGCACCCTTGGCCTGGAGTGCGCCCACCGCGCGGTGGCCACGCAGATCAGGGCGAGCACGCCCACGTAGAGCCCCTCGGCCAGGTTGGAGAAGGCGAAACGGTAGTAGGGAAAGCCCAGCGCCAGCAGCAGCACGACCGCGCCCTGCGTCGGGCTCACCTGCCGCCGAATCGCCGCCCACAGGAGCCCGAGCCCGCCGAGATAGGCCGCCGCGTCGACCAGCCGGTCGGCCAGGATGTAACGCTCCGCGCCCAGCCGGTAGAGGGCGCGGATGACGCTCAGGTGGACGCCGTTATTGGCCGCCGCGACAAGCGGATAGCGGGCCACCACGTCGTCGGGATAGACCGCCCGGATCAGATAGGTCGCCTCGTCGCTGGCGAAAAGCGGCAAAGGGAGGGTCAGGCGCAGCGCGTAGAACGCCAGTATGCCCACGACGATTGGCGCGGCCAAGGCCAACGCGGCCCGCTCCACCCAACCCAAATCGTCCTCGACTCCACGCATCAGCACGGCTGCACGCTCGCCGATCTTTCAGCCCGCGGCAATCCGGACTATCTGGTCGAGCCATGAACACTGAAGACGTCCTCGAAGAGTTCCGCGGCGCGGGCGCGCTTCGCGAGGGCCATTTCATTCTGGCGTCGGGGCGCCATTCGCCGATGTTCCTGCAGAAGAACCTGGTCTTCCAGTTCCCCGAGCGCACGGCGCGGCTGTGCAAGGCGCTGGCCGAAAAGATCGAGGCGCAATTCGGCAAACCCGACGTCATCGTCGCCCCGGCTGTCGGTGCGATCATCCCCGGCTACGAGGTCGCCCGCTGGATGGGCGTGCCGTCGATTTACGTGGAGCGCGAGGACGGCAAGTTCAGGCTCCGCCGCGCGTTCACGATTGCCCCCGGCGCCAAGGTCGTCGTCGTCGAGGACGTGATCACCACCGGCGGCTCGTTCCGCGAGGCCGTCGAGCCCATCGAGGCGGCCGGCGGCCAAGTGGTCTGCTGCGCCTGCATCGTCGATCGCTCCGGCGGCAAGGCCGATGTCGGCTGGCCGCTGGTGGCTCTGGCCACCGTCGACGTGCCCTCCTACGCCCCCGACGAAATCCCCGCCGACCTCGCCGCGCTGCCGGCGGAAGAGCCGGGGTCGAAGAGGCTGCGCGGATGAGCCTGCCATATGGCACGCTCATCCCGGCGAAAGCCGGGACCCAAGCTGAACCGCAGGCTTGGCCGCGGGCGAATGACATCCCACATGCCCAATGGGTCCCGGCCTTCGTCGGGACGAGCGGGGAATACTAGATGGCTGGCGGATTGCGTCTCGGCGTCAACATCGACCACGTGGCCACCGTGCGGAACGCGCGCGGCGAGGGCTATCCCGACCCCGTGCGCGCGGCCGAGATGGCGCTGGCCGCCGGCGCCGACGGCATCACCGCCCACCTGCGCGAAGACCGCCGCCACATCTCCGACGCCGACATCGACGCACTCGCCGCCACCTGCCGCAAGCGCGGCCGCCCGCTCAACTTCGAGATGGCTGTGACCCCGGAGATGGAGGCCATCGCTCTCTCTCATCTCCCGCATGCCGCCTGCCTGGTGCCCGAACGCCGCGAGGAGGTCACCACCGAGGGCGGCCTCAACGTCGCCCGGGGGCACAACGCCATCGCGCCCGTGGTGCGTCGTTTCGTCGACGCCGGTATCCGCGTCTCCTGCTTCATCGACGCCGACCTGGAACAGGTCGCCGCGGCCAAGGACGTCGGCTCGCAGGTCATCGAACTGCATGTCGGCGCCTTCTGCCAGGCCATCCGCGAACGAGCGCCCGAGGCCCAGGCCCATCTGACCCGCCTCCGCGCGGCCGCCGCCGAGGCCGCCCGCCTGGGCCTGGAGGTCCACGCCGGCCACGGCATGGACTACGAGACGGTCAAGCCGATCGCCGCGATCCCTGAGTTCATGGAGCTCAACATCGGCCACTTCCTGATCGGCGAGGCGATCTTCATCGGCCTTGGCCCTGCGATCCAGCGCATGCGCGCGCTCATGGACGAGGCGAGAGCGGTGAAGGCCGCATGATCGTCGGCATAGGCTCAGACCTCTCCGACATCCGCCGCATCGAAAAGACCCTTGAGCGCCACGGCGAGCGGTTCACCCACCGGATCTACACCGAGCTCGAACGCGCTCGCTCCGAGCGCAAGGCCGACCGCGCCGCCAGCTACGCCAAGCGCTTCGCCGCCAAGGAGGCCTGCGCCAAGGCGCTGGGCACCGGCATGCGCCGCGGTGTCTTCTGGCGCGACATGGGGGTGATCAACCTGCGCTCCGGCCAGCCGACGATGGCGCTCACCAACGGCGCGCTCGCCCGCCTGAACGAGCTGATGCCGCCCGGCATGAAGCCGGTGATCCACCTCTCGCTCACCGACGACCACCCCTACGCCCAGGCCTTCGTGATCATCGAGGCCCTGCCGGAATAGGGCCGGCCTAGGCGTTGGCGTGCACCCACCGGGCCACCGCCGTCCCCACCGCCTTCAGCACCGCCTCGCGCCCGGCGTCGTCGAGGTCCGGCGCGTCATAGAAGGCCGCGATCATGATCGGCGCGCGGCCCGCCGGGCGCACCACGGCGACGTCGTTGCACTCAGCGCCAGCGGTGCCCGACTTGTCGCCGGCCGGCCACCCCTGCGGCAGGCCCGCGCGGATCCGCGCCAGCCCCGGCGTCGCCGTCTGCATCCAGTACTCGATCCGGTCCCGCGACGGGTCGGTCAGCACCTGGCCGAACAGAACCTGGCCGATCGTGCGACTCATGGCTCGTGGCGTGGTCGTGTCGAGGATGCCGCTGGCGGTATTCAGCGTCATCTCGTTGCGGTCCAGCCGGGTGACCGTGTCGCCGAGGTCGCGCACATAGCGGGTCACCCCGGCCGGCCCATCGAGGCTCGCCAGCAGCAGGTTGGCCGCGGTGTTGTCACTCTCCTGGATGGCCGCCGCGCACAGCGCCTCCACCGAGAGCTTGCCCTCCGCCACATGCGCCCGGGCCACCGGGGCGTGGCCCAGGAGGTCCTTCTCCGAATAGGGAACCATCCGGTCGAGCCGCTCCTGCTGGCCCTCGACGCGGGCCATTACCGCGGCCACCAGCAGGGTCTTGAAGGTGCTGCACATCAGGAACCGTTCGTCGGCCCGCAGCGTCAGGCTGCGGCCGCTGCCCAGGTCGAGGGCGTGCACGCCCAGCCGTCCGCCGTGCGCGACCTCGATGGCGCTCAGGGTGTCGGCGTCGGCCCAGGCCGGCGTGCGGAATGGGGAGGCGAGGGCGACTGCCGTCGCCCCAGCCCCGATCAACGCGCCTCGTCGTGTCGGATCTGCCCGCAATCGAAGCTCCTGGGCCGCCGCCCGCCGCCGCCGCTCCAGGTCCCCGTCGGTGTCCAACGACTCCGGTTCCCCGACCATGCGCCCCGCTCTCAACCCACCGCGATCTTTAGACGCCGGCCCGCGGCTGTCCATTGCGACTGGCGGGCGACGGTGACTGTCCGGACACGATGGCGCGGGCACAGAACTTGCTCGCGGGCGATCCAACGCGTAGCAACGGCCCCGTCCGAGACGACGGGCTGACCAGGGACCATCCATGAGCGAGACCACCCAGGCGACCGCGCCGCCCGAGAAGACCGGCGCGCTGGCGGAGATCGTCGAGATCATCAAGACGATCGTCTATGCCCTTCTCATCGCCTTGTTCCTGCGGGTGATCTTCTTCCAGCCCTACACCATCCCCTCGGCGTCGATGGAGCCCAACCTCTACGAGGGCGACTACATCATCGTCTCCAAGTGGACCTACGGTTACTCGAAGCACTCGATCCCGTTCTCGCCGCCGCTGTTCTCAGGACGGATCCTGGAACAAGCCGCCCACCGCGGCGACATCGTCGTCTTCAAACTGCCGCGCGACAATTCCACCGACTACATCAAGCGGATCATTGGCTTGCCGGGCGACCGTATCCAGATGAAGCACGGCGCGCTGTTCCTCAACGACAAGGAAGTGCCGCGGGTGAAGGTCGCCACCGTGCGCGAGGATTCCGGCTACGGCTTCATGCACGACGTCACCCGCTACCGCGAGACCCTGCCGGGCGGGAAGACCTACATGACCAACGACTTCGGCCCCGACGGCGACCTCGACAACACCGACGTCTATGTCGTGCCCGAGCACCACTATTTCATGATGGGCGACAACCGCGACAACTCGTCGGACAGCCGGGTTTCCCCCGAAGCCGGCGGCGTCGGTTACGTCCCAGCCGAGAACCTCGAGGGCAAGGCGCAGATCATCCTGCTCTCCTGGTCGAAGGGCGCCTCGATCTTCAAGCCCTGGACGTGGGTGATGAACGCCCAGCCCGGCCGGTTCTTCAACCTGCTGCAATAGATGAATACGAGAGTTGCGGCGGTCGCCGAACTTGAACGGCGCATCGGTCACAGCTTCGCCGACCGCGAACTCCTCGAACGGGCGCTGACCCACGGCAGCGTCACCAAGGGCTCGCCCCGCATCGCCGACAACGAGCGGCTGGAATTCCTCGGCGACCGGGTGCTGAACCTGGCCGTCGCCGAGCAGATCATGGCGCTGCTGCCGCAGGCGACCGAGGGCGAGCTCTCCAAGCTGATGAACCAGCTGGTCTCGTCCAGGCCCTGCGCCGACGCCGCCCGCCGCGCCGGCCTGCGCGATGCCCTGCGCGTCGACGCCAGCGCCACCAAGGTCGGGGCCCGCGACAGCGAACGCGTGCTGGGCGACGCCTGCGAGGCGCTGATCGCGGCGCTCTACCTGGACGCGGGCTTCATGGTGGCGCGCGCCTTCGTGCTCGAATTCTGGGCGGAGGCCTTCGCGCATCTCGACGCACCGGGCAAGGATCCCAAGACCTTGCTGCAGGAATGGGCTATGGCCCGCGGCCTGCCGGTGCCGACCTATCGCGTCGTCCGCCAGGACGGCTCGGCGCACGAGCCGGTGTTCACCGTGGAGGTCTCCCTGCCCAATCTCGAACCGGCCGCCGCCATGGGCGGCTCCAAGCGTGAAGCCGAACGCCTCGCCGCCGACATCCTGTATATCCGCCAGACGGGCGTCCTATGAACACCAAGGCCGGCTTTGCCGCGATCATTGGGGCGCCCAACGCTGGCAAGTCGACGCTGACCAACCGCCTGGTGGGGGCCAAGGTCTCCATCGTCACCCAGAAGGTGCAGACCACCCGCTTCCCGGTGCGCGGCGTCGCCATGGCCGGCGAGGCCCAGATCGTGCTGGTCGACACCCCGGGCATCTTCACGCCCCGCCGCAAGCTCGACCGCGCCATGGTCCGCGCCGCCTGGGGCGGCGCCAAAGACGCCGACGTCATCGTCCACCTGGTCGACAGCGTCGCCGAGCTGAAGGCGCCGGAGCCCGGCGCCACCTCGGCCGACAAGCGCTCCGCCATCGATGTGGAGTCCATCGTCGAGGGACTGAAAACCTCCGGCAAGAAGGCGATCCTGGCGCTCAACAAGATCGACGGGAT